>JAWUXW010000090.1:0-22617 GCA_034111125.1 Paraglaciecola sp. | reverse complement strand
AGCCGATTTGCACAGCGAATGCTGCCCGCAAGGGTTAGGCACAGGGATGTGCCTAATGAACATCCATTGGTGATCCAAAAGATACTTAGTCACCTGAATACAAAAAATGACGAAGTCGTCGAGTTATTGCCCCCACAAAGTCGAGCACCGCCTCAGATAAGCCTGTTTGAATAAAAGCCGTTCATCATCATAAGCAATATTCAGAGCTGGTTTGCACAACAGTGGGAGGTTCTTTTCTTGAATTCTGAATTACGTAAAAAAAGTTGATTAATAGCGACAGTTCGCCGACAGTCGGGACATTATTGATATAAAAGGGATGTCGATATACAAAATATGAGGCAAAATGTATCGTAATTTTATGAAAAATGACGTTTTATTTTACCTATACTCCCTCAATCGACGTTGTCATTACTCGGTTAGTTACCCTGATTGTTTGGGGTATTAGCAAAATGTGAAGCGTGAGCTGAGGTTATGGTTATAATTTACGCTCAGTTATGCATCAGGAGATGAAAAATGGAAATAAATTTCTCGCAAGTTGGTCAAAACTTTGCTGAATCAGCTGCTAGTAAAACCTCTCAGACATTGACTGAGGGGCAAAAGCTTGCCGTTGAGCAAGAAAAACTCTCCGATCAGGCTAAAGTTGTGCAGCCTTCGGCTGAAAAGAATGTAGAGTTGAAAAATGTACCCAATGATGTGGCGATTGAAAATACGGTGGCCGAAATAAGTGAGTTTGTTCTTGCTAATAATCGGCAACTCAATTTTTCAGTGGATGAGGGCAGTGATAAACTGGTTGTTAAAGTCACTGAAGCCGAATCAGGAGAAATTATTCGTCAAATTCCTTCAGAAGAGGTGTTACGCTTGTCTGAGCGTTTAAAGGACTTACAATCTGATGTTGGCGCTGCTGTTGGAGTATTGTTCAGTAAGCAAGTTTAACGAATAAGGTTAGATTGTGAGAGCGGAGCGAGCCACAATCTAACCTTATTCGTTAGCCAATTTTAAAAAGAAAAAAGCCTTGCGGGTGCAAGGTTTTTGATTCGAATATGTTGTTAAACTTTCTAATTCTAAGCAGTTGCGTAATATTTAATTACTAACGGTTTTCTGATGCAATATCTTTTGCTGAACCTGAAAATTATTTTAACTCTTCCTGACTAAATTTTGTATTTATTCTCTCAGTCGAAGCTGGCTGATGCATTAAACTCAATCCTGCACGTCTAGCAACTATTGGCCTTATAGGTCGTTGAGTAAAGCCATCTCCACAGTTCGGGCAAACATTTTTAAGAATGCCGTCTACACAACTTAGGCAAAAAGTGCATTCATAGCTGTATATTATGGCTTCCATTTAATCTGCGGGTAAATCTCTATCACAACATTCACAGTTTGGTTTGATCTCTAACATGGTAATCTCTGTATGTTTAATTCTTGTAATCTTAAGTAATGATCTCGGTTACTATTTCAGTTTTAACTGAATTTGCAAGAAAGCATTGCTCATGGGATTGATGATGCATTTTTTCAAGTTGTTGTATAGTTGGGTACTTTCCGCCTGAGAATTTAACATACGGGCGGAGAGTCACTTTAGTAATGCTAGTTTTACCATTACTGTCTTTATCCATAACTCCAATAGCCTGATCAACGTATTTATCAACGATGAACTTGCGTTTAGCTGCTATTTGTAAGAAAAATAGCATATGGCAACTTGAAAGAGAGGCAATAAAAGCTTCTTCAGGATCGATATTCTCCTCAACTGAATATGGCAGAGGAACGATATGTGGGGATGGAGACGCGGCAACGGTGGCACCGCCATCAAAATTCCATTGATGCGCTCTACTATATTTATTATCGATAAATTCTTCTTTGCTATCTCTTTGCCATAATATTTTAGCCGTATACTCTGACATCATTTCCCTTTTTATTTGTGTATTGATAATTGTTTAGTGAATGTTCATTATCGCTTGATATATTATTTAAATAGAAGCGATAACATTTCAATACGACTTGAGGATAATTCACATCACCATGAGCTACAATATTTCATATTCTGCCATACATACGTTTACCATAGTTGCTAAGGAACTTAGTTTTACTCGTACAGCCGAGATACTTCACATCACTCCTAGTGCAGTGAGTCATCAAATGAAGCTATTGGAACAACAAATGGATGTCACCCTATTTCATCGTCAATCAAAGGGAGTGCGTTTATCATTGGCAGGAGAGGAATTGCGGCGACATGCGACCTCTGGCGTGAAAAACATTCAGCACGGAATTATTCAAAGCCAATTCGCCAGCCAAAAAGAAAAACTCGTTATTGCCGTGATACCTTCTCTTTGTCAGCTTTGGTTAATGCCGCGTTTGGTGGATTTTTGTCATAAATTCCCACAAATAGAACTTGAACTCGTTGCCGTTGATCAATTGGCAGACTTTACTACCGGGCAATATGATGGACATATCCATTTTGGTTCTGGAGATTATAAAGGTTGTGAAGCTAAATTTTTACGTAATGAAAAAGTCTACCCTGTTTGCCATCCAGATCTAGTTAAAGGGACTAGTGATAGTTCACTGGAAGGGTTAATAAAAAAGCATCAACTGTTAATTTATAAAGGCGGGATTGAAGATGAACCAGGAGGGATTTCTTGGGGGAGCTGGTTGCGGAATTTTTCTATAGGAAAACCATCACAATTAAATCAAATGTGGTTTAGTCATGTTTCAATGGCGGTATTGGCCGCAAAACTAAAACAAGGGATAGCGTTGGGCTGGCATCAAATGGTAATCGACGATATATCCAACGGTCAGTTATGCAGATTGACAGATAGCGAGATGAGTACAAGTTTTAATTACTACCTTGTTGCCCCCAGTAGGTCTTGGAAAAATAAATCCTTCAGTCATTTTTCTTCATGGTTGGAAGAGGAAATGTCTTTTTGACAAACACACTAAGTCAACTTTACGCATACATCGGAAACAAAATCTTGAACGCTATTTCCGTTCGCTTTGTTGCCAGTCCCCTCAAATTTAACAGCAACTTTAACTCTGCTAGATTTGTCTGTTTGAGTTAGCAAAGGCAAATAACTTAATGTCCGGTTTGTCGGATCAGCAGACATTATGATTTAAAACCCCTATGACTGCTTTGGTGGCAATGCGGACTATTTATTGTGATAAATTGATGCCTAAATTAGGTCGGTTTTGTGGAAAAATCAGTCTTAATCGAAATATTATTTATGACCCCTTATGACACCTATGCACAGCTATACATAGTGGCAAACCCGACCAAAAGCGGGTTTAACGTAGTTGTGCGAATTTCAAACATTAATTCCCAGTTTCAAACTTTAATATGCTTCTACATGAGATCAAGTTTCAGACAATTTATCCAGCGTGGTGGTACAGCTATCGAGGAAGATTTCAATGAAGCATTTTACTTCGGGCATGCTCGATTCAAGCACTTTTAATTTTTTAGAAAGATGCTGCTCAACGTGGCGAAATTCATCATTGTTAAACCGAAGCTCATTTTTTGTTTTAACATAAGCTTGAAGTAGGTCCGCCGCTTTCACGATAGACTTGTATTCATGATCGACTTTAGATTGAACAATCAATGATTCCATTTCACTTCGAAGATCTTCAGGAAGAGTAGCCAAGCATTCTTTCTCAGCTAAATCTTCAAGTATCTTGAACGCCTTCGTGAATTCAGGGCTATGATATTTTGTGTTGGTATTAATATCCTGGAGTTTTGTTTCCGACACTTCATGGTACAAAGCCAATGTTGCTGCTCTTTCGGGATTGAGCTTTCCATTGAAGCGTTTGTTTTTAATTACAGTGAGTAGATGAGCTATAACTGCAACCTGGTGGCAATGCTCAGACACATTTTCTGCCTGAAAACAATGCATCAGTGCCCATCGTTCCAATAATGGCATTCTCGTGATCCACGCCATAAATGTACTTTTTTCTTTCATAATATACTTCCTTGATCTAATAGGGTCATGTAAATAAGAGTTTAATATCGAAATAAGAGTAGAGTTTACAAAATGTAGGAAAACGAATTAATCCCCAGTAATCACTTCAGATACATCATGAAATAGTACGATAGTGGCTATTTTGTTAGGATCAAGCTGACCGTCAAAATATTTGTTACGGATAAGGGTTAAAGAATGCGCAACCATAGCAACGTGTAAACTATGCTCCTGCACATTTTTGGTCCGTACATTGCGCATTAGTGGCCAACGATTGATCAGCTTCATCCTGGACATGTGGGCGAAAAAGTGACTCTTTTTGGGATTTAAACTCATAAAACCTTAGTTTGCCTGTTGGTAGTGTTTAAAGAAATTTTCAATTTTTTGAATAGCGGGTTTAAGTTCGTCCACGTGGGGCAGAAAAACTAACCTGAAGTAACAGCCTTCTTTTAAGTTAAACGCACTACCGTGCACCAACAACACCTTCTCCTGGCGCAGCAAATCCAAAATCATCTGTTCATCGTTTTTGATGTTGAATTTTTTCTGATCAACTTTAGCGAAGCAGTACATGGCCCCTCGGGGCATAATACATTCAATACCATCAATATTATTGAGCATATTGTAGGCTAAATCTCGTTGTATCCGCAGTCTGCCGCCGTCAGAAATGAGTTTATTTATGCTTTGATATCCGCCTAATGCAGTCTGTATCGCATGCTGGCTGGGAACATTGGCGCACATACGCATGGAAGACAGCATATTCAAACCTTCGATATAGTTACTTGCCAGTGCTTTATTACCACTGACCATCAACCAGCCGGCACGAAAGCCTGCTACACGGTAGTTTTTTGACAAGCCACTTAGTGTAACGATGAATATATCCTCTGCCATGGCGGCAATACAATGGTGTTGGCCATCGTCGTATAAAACCTTGTCGTATATTTCATCGCTGAATATGGCTAAACCATATTCACGGGCGACTTCTATGACTTTTTGTAACAATTCCTTACTGTAAACTGCTCCCGTAGGATTATTCGGGTTGATCA
This sequence comes from Paraglaciecola sp., assembly GCA_034111125.1. Classification (GTDB taxonomy): domain Bacteria; phylum Pseudomonadota; class Gammaproteobacteria; order Enterobacterales; family Alteromonadaceae; genus Paraglaciecola. The sequence goes on along the minus strand of JAWUXW010000090.1, from coordinate 17,639 downwards.
GTACAATGGCCTTGGTTTGCGGAGTGATTTTGCCCTTAATGTCATCAATGTCCGGTTGCCAGCCATCTTGTTCATCGCAGCGATAGTGCACCGGCTTGCCAGATGAGAGGCTAACGGCCGCAGTCCACAAGGGGTAATCCGGGCTGGGTATGAGTACTTCATCACCGGTATTAAGTAAGCCTTGCATGGCCATTACAATCAGTTCGCTAACTCCATTCCCAATAAAAATATCGTCTACGGTGACATTGCGAATGTCTTTTTGCTGGTAGTACTGTATGACCGCCACACGCGCGGCATAAATACCGTTGGCATCTGAATAGCCTTGAGATTGGGGCAGATTGCGGATCACGTCCTTTAGAATGTCATCAGGGGCCGCAAAACCAAAGGGGGCAGGGTTGCCAATATTGAGTTTCAATATACGGTGGCCCTCGTCTTCCATGATTTTTGCTTGAGTTAAAATCGGTCCTCTGATGTCGTAACAAACATTTTCCAATTTGTCGGATTTACTGATTATTTTCATTGTTTTGGTAGTTGGCTCAAACGGATGCACAGAATAATACAGCAGGGCTATCCCTGTTAAGTGATTATTCAATATTCAGCAGACTTTTTCCAAATATAAGCCAACCTTGTATAAATGCTGATTGTCATTACACATCAGCTTACAAAGCCTTGTTGCGTCCAGTACTCTTGTCGTTATAAAAATGGGTAAATAACAAAGGAGAGTTTTATGCCTGTTCCCTTAATTTGGCTTGGTGCCGGATTAGCAGCCCTTTACGCCGGTGTGAAGTATTCTGATTCCCACGCATATCGCGGTTCGGTTACCTATATGCCCGGCGAAGAGGAAAGCGATTCAAAAGTCATACTCGTTGACGGGTGCATTGTAAGCTGTGGCGTATTCGGTGTATTCGATCATTGCGGCATTTGGATAGATGGCAATATCATTGAATTACGGGGCAACGGACTGATACGGGGCATCTCCCCTAAACGCTTTTTACATCAGCGTAGTGGGGACGATATCTATGTTGCCTGCAACGCACAGCTACAAACTCTTGTCGCCCCAGGCACCAAAGAAAGGGCGGTCAGTCAGCTCTATCAATATCTCGAATATGATCTCATCAAAAACAACTGTCATAAATTTGTCTGGCAATGTATCAGTGATATAAATGAGCCACTTACCCGTTTTAGCGAATTGAACAATAAAATGGCTTGCCATTTTGACTGTAAAGTTTCTTGGCAGAAGGCTTTATACTAAGCTGACTAAAGAGCTACTCACCTAGCGATAGAGAGAGTAAGTTAAGTAAATCCGCGACATGTTTTTGCCGTTCAAATGACATAAATCAGTATTTCGATTGATTCAGCTAAAGACCACGGGCTGCATAAACGTTTAGGCTTGATTATAATATCAGCAAGTTATGAACTAAACTTACCCAAACCCAAAAGCACTTAGCAGGAGTCTAATGATGTCTGAACATTTTAAGGAAGTTCCCCGCAACGCGATCAACGATAGTAAGATTGCCCGAGTGATACCCTGTAAAAAACTGACAATGAGCGATCCCTTCCATTGGTTGGTTCTGGGCATGCGAGATGCACAACGTGCGCCTATACTGACAACGTTTTTTGGTTTGATTTTTGCCGCCATTCCCTGGTTTATTATGTATCTAGTCCAGCTAACCGGCTGGCACTTGGTGATCTTACCGGCGATTGTGTGTTTTATGTTGATTGGTCCGTTTTTGGCTGCGGGGCTGTACGACGTTAGTTGGGAACTGGAGAAAAATCATGTGCCGTCTTTTTTGCACAGCATCAAAGCGATTAAGCGCAATGCTGTGAACGAAATAGGCTTAGGTATTCTGCTGATGGTATTGATGATTTTTTGGCTGCGTGCGTCAGCGATGATCCATGCATTGTATCCACCGTACCTGGATAAAAACTTTGAGAACTTATTTCCCTTTTTGGCAGTAGGTACCGTAATTGGTGCGGGGTTTACCTTGTTAGTGTTTTTTATAAGCGCCTTTACTCAGCCCATTTTAATGGAGCGTAAAGTCGACTTAGCCACAGCTGTATTGACCAGTATGAATGCGGTATGGACCAATAAAAAGCCTATGTTGTTGTGGGCGGGGATTATCTTGGTAGCGGTATTGATTGGTTTTGCCACCTGGTTTGTCGGTTTTATCTTCTTGATGCCTCTAATCGGTTATGCAACCTGGCACGGTTACATCGACACCATCGAAACTAAACGTGAACGGTATTTCGAATAAATTCACCAGATTAAACTCGATAATTGAATGGCCAGAGCAGACACAATTTAATTTAGCTCTGGCCAAAGCCTTAGGATGAATTGTTCGTCTGTAGCGAACAAAAGTTGAGCAGTACTGATAAAACTAGGACAGTTATCACGAGTTTACTCTTAATGTAGAAGATCTATCCTTTTAGGCTGATACTTGAATTGAAAAATGGCAACACCTCTTCCGGTTTTCCCCTCTACTATTAACAAGCTAATAACATCATGTATACATAGTGTCAAACGGCTTAATAATATGCTCCGTTTGGTATACGCCCACAAAGGCGAATGTAACTACATCCTTACCCTACAGGTTTTAAGATGAAAGACAGAAGTCATCTCTCCAATGTGAGATTAAGCCACCAAGTAAATCTAATAGAAAACGGCTTAATCGACATTCCTATGTTACAGATCCTACAATCTGACGGAGTGCCACATAACAGTGCTGAATTGCCCGACATTGATCAGGCAACGGTCAGCAAGATTTATCAAACTATGCAATACATCAGAGTTTTGGATGAGCGCATGGTTGCGGCTCAGCGCCAGGGACGCATCAGTTTTTATCTGGCCTGCACAGGCGAGGAAGCTTCTACCGTTGCCAGCGCTGCGGCTCTAGAGCCTCAAGACATGATCATGTCTCAATATCGAGAGCAGGGTACCTTGGCTTATCGGGGGTATCGCACTGAACAATTTATGAACCAGATGTTCAGCAATGAAAAAGAAGCCAACAAAGGCCGGCAGATGCCTATCCACTATGGTGATAAAGATCTGAATTTCATGACTATTTCTTCGCCAATCGGCACGCAAATCCCCCAGGCTGCAGGCTATGCTTATGGTCAGAAAATGGCCGGTATAGACTCGATTACCATTTGTTATTTTGGTGAAGGCGCCACCTCCGAGGGAGATTTTCACGCAGGTTTAAATATGGCTGCGGTGCTAGATTGCCCTGCGATCTTTTTCTGTCGCAATAACGGCTATGCCATTTCGACTCCGTCGGAAGAACAGTTCCGTGGGGATGGTATTGCCTCCCGAGGCATCGGTTATGGAGTAAAAACTATTCGGGTAGACGGCAATGACGCCCTGGCTGTATATGCCTGCACTCAAAAAGCCCGGGAAATTGCCCTAGCTGAAAATTGTCCGGTATTAATCGAGTCCATGAGCTATCGTTTAGCGGCCCACTCGACCTCTGATGATCCTACCGGTTATCGTTCAAAAGACGAAGAAGACTTATGGCGAGCGAAAGATCCTATCCTACGACTAGGGGCCTGGATGCTGAGCAAAGGCTGGTTGGACGAAGAGGCCAATGCATCTTTCGTTGAGCGCAGTCGTCAGGAAGTGCTCGAGGAAATGAAAAAGGCCGAAAAAGTGCCTATTTGTAGGATTGATGAAATTATTGAAGACGTATATGACACCCCCCCATGGCACCTTAAGCAGCAATTGAAAGACTTAAAAGAACATATTGGAAAATATCCACAAGCCTATCCCAAAACATCCGGGAGACTGAGCCATGATTAAAATGAATATGCTGCAAGCGGTAAACAATGCGCTGATCACGGCTATGACTAAGGATGAAAAAGTCATGGTCTTTGGTGAAGATGTGGGGCATTTTGGTGGAGTATTTCGCGCGACTAGTAACCTGCAGGAGAATTTTGGTAAAGGACGTTGTTTCAATACTCCCTTGACTGAACAAGGCATAATCGGCTTTGCTAACGGGTTGGCCTCCCAGGGCTCCGTGCCGGTTGCGGAGATACAATTTAGTGATTACATCTTCCCTGCATTTGACCAAATTATTAATGAAACCGCCAAATGGCGTTACCGTTCTGGCGGCCAGTTTTCAGTGGGAACCTTGACCATTCGCACCCCCTATGGTGGTGGCATTGCCGGAGGCCTATATCACTCTCAGTCTCCCGAAGCGTTTTTTGCGCATATTCCGGGGATGAAAATCGTTATTCCACGCAACCCTTATCAAGCAAAAGGTTTATTGCTAGCCTCCATACGAGACGACAACCCAGTGCTGTTTATGGAGCCAAAACGCCTATATAGGGCTTCTGTGGGTGAAGTGCCCGAAGATGACTATGAATTGCCTTTGGGTAAGGCTGAAGTCACTAAAGAGGGCCGTGACATTACCCTGCTTGCATGGGGAGCACAAATGGAGGTTATCGAAAAAGCCGCCGAAATGGCCGAAAATTATGGCGTGTCCTGTGAGATCATTGACTTACGCAGTATATTGCCTTGGGATGCAGAAACCGTTGCCGAGTCGGTAAGCAAGACCGGGCGTTTGCTGATCAATCATGAAGCACCGCTAACCGGTGGTTTCGCCAGCGAGATTGCTGCCACGATCCAAGAGCATTGCTTTTTGTCTTTAGAATCCCCCATAAGTCGCGTGTGTGGATTAGATACTCCTTATCCCCTGGCACATGAGAAAGAATATATGCCTGATCACTTAAAAACCTATGAAGCGATTAAACGCTGCATTAACTACTAGCTGCGGGGAGAGAAAAAATGAAAAACTTCATTCTGCCTGATATTGGCGAAGGTATTGTTGAGTGTGAATTGCTTGAATGGCTGGTAAAAGAGGGCGACAGGATAGTCGAAGATCAGCCGGTAGCGGAGGTAATGACTGACAAAGCAACTGTGCAAATCCCGGCCATGTATACCGGTACAATAAATAAGCTGTATTACAAGGCCGGCGAAATCGCTAAGGTACATGAACCTTTGTTTGCCATGGTCATTGAGGGGGAAGATCTTAATGATGCTCCAGTAGAACCGGATAATACATTCTCCTCAGACAACCCCAAGCAAGACACAGATCTAGGGCTAAAACACGCATCAGAAGCCCAGGACAACACGATATTTGAAGACTTTATTTTACCGGATATAGGTGAGGGTATAGTCGAATGTGAACTGGTTACGTGGCTGGTAAGCGAGGGAGATACGGTCGAGGAAGACCAAGCAGTGGTTGAAATCATGACCGACAAAGCCCTGGTTGAAATACCGGCCAAGCATTCTGGCATAGTTTCAAACCTCTATTATGCTCAAGGTGACATAGCCAAAGTACACACTCCACTGTTTGCGATGAAGTTATCGGTACACAGCAGCGAAGCGGTAAGCAGTCACATTGTCAGCCCGGTGTCAGTAGCACAAGCGCCTAAGATGGTTGCCGACATTGAAGATTATTCCTCCCACGGTCATAAAGGTAAAGCCTTAGCCAGCCCTGCGGTTAGGCGTATGGCCCGTGAAATGGAAATAGATATCGCATTGGTTCAAGGTAGCGGTAAAAAGGGCAGAGTGATGAAGCCTGATCTCGTAAGCTTTAAGACGACTCCGGCTAGTGGGATTGCGCACGCAAAAACACCTCCAATAATTCCTGTAACGACTGCCCAAGTGCCAGTCATTCCAGGTGGTAAACGTACTGAGCCTATCCGCGGAATTAAAGCGGCCATGGCCAGGCAAATGATGTTGGCCGTGTCTACCATTCCGCACTTTACCGTGAGTGAAGAAATTGAGTTGGATAAACTGATGGAAGTGCGCCAGCAGCTAAAAGCAGACTTTGAAAAGCAGGGGGTAAAACTCAGTTTTATGCCATTTTTCATAAAAGCACTGTCTCTGGCATTGAAGCAATTTCCGATTATCAATAGCCAGGTCAATGAAGATTGTACTGAGCTAACTTATTTTGACGACCATAATATCGGCATGGCCGTGGATTGCAAAATAGGGTTAATGGTGCCCAATATTAAGGGGGTGCAGAACTTGTCTTTGTTTGAAGTAGCACAGCAAGGCAACTTATTAGTCCAGCAAGCCCGGGAGGGTAAGCTAAAGTCTGCGGATCTTAAGGGTGGTAGCATCAGTATTTCGAATATTGGCGCACTAGGCGGTACGGTTGCCGCTCCGGTAATTAATAAACCAGAAGCCGCAATTGTCGCCTTAGGTAAAATTCAGCGTTTGCCTAGATTTGATGCTAATGATCAGGTAAAAGCGGTGAATATTATGCATGTAAGCTGGTCTGGGGATCATCGAATCATAGACGGGGCCACTATGGTGCGCTTCAATAATCTGTGGAAATCCTATCTGGAGAATCCGGTGACGATGCTGAGCGAATTAAAGTAAAACAACTGAAGCAACAAACCCGCCTAGAGCGGGTTTGTTTTTTGTTACACTAGTCTTTGTTTAGGTTTCTTTTTAGTTTAGGGAGTGTTGTTTGCTAAGTTATCGCCACAGTTTTCACGCAGGTAATCATGGAGATGTGCTTAAGCATATTTGCCAGCTATTACTGATAAATAAGTTGAAAGACAAAGATAAGGGTTTTGTCTACATGGACACCCATAGTGGCGCTGGTCTATACAACCTGGACTCTGAGCAAGCCAATAAAACTAACGAATATCAACAGGGCATAGCACTTCTGGCAGATTATCAAGGGGATGAACCGACGATATTAGCCTATCAGGCCTTATGTGCAGATTACCTTAAGCAGGATATCTACCCTGGCTCTCCGGAAATAGCCCGTAAACTCATGCGAGACCAGGACAAACTGGCGCTGATGGAATTGCACAACGAAGAAATCCACAATCTCAAGAATAATATGCTCAAGGGCAACAAGCGTAACTCTAACGTAGCGGTGCATCATCGTGATGGCTATGAAGGACTTATTGCCATGACCCCACCGAATCCAGCACGGGGCATGGTACTCATTGACCCTTCATATGAAGTGGCGGGTGAGTATCAACAAGTGGTGGATACGGTAATAAAGGCTTATAAAAGATGGGCCAGTGGTATCTATGCTATTTGGTATCCGCTGCTGGCAAAGCGTGAAGACGGCCAACATGGCGGGACCAAAGCTGGCCTTAGTGAAATAATGTTAGACACCCTAGCCAAGCAAGATTTTAAAAATTTACTGCAGATTGAGTTGTGCGTCGAAGGTAAACAACAAGGTGGAATGTATGGCACGGGCATGGCCATTATCAATGCACCCTGGCAGCTAGATGAGCAAATAGCCCAATGCCTGGCTGAATTAACGCCGTTGTTGGCCAAGTCTGAACAAGCAAATTATTCCCTTCGTTGGTTGATTAAGGACTAGTACGCTTAATGTCTAACCCCCCCAATATTAAGCACTTTTACATTCCTGATGAGCAGTCAATTTATTTACTCTCCCATAAGGACGCGAAAAAGCTAAAAGATTGGTTTGCCCTGTGTACTCAACAACTAGAGTTACTCGGTTATCGCAATATCGAAATGATTGGTAAGGGGGCCTTTGGTTTTGCTTTTGCCGGTATCGCCCCTGCGACTGATGGTAGTGAAGAGAGTGCGGGCAAAGAGTGGGTGTTTAAGTTTTCCCGGATTAATCTTCCGCAACATGTGCAAGACCGACTTGAAGAGGAAGCCTACATGCTGAGCCATGTAGAGCACGACTATGTACCGCAACTAATTGAGTTTCAGCGGATAAAAAAACAAGCTATTTTGGTCATGGAACGGGCCAAAGGAGAGGATCTGGATAAAGTTTCACTGCAGCAAGGGCCCCTACCAGCAAGGCTTATCGTGAAAATTGCCGCTCAGCTGGCGGATATTCTATTGTGCTTGCGAGAATTTAACTATCAGGGGCAAAAAAAGCCCATCGTACATGGTGATGTTAAACCTTCCAATATTGTTTATGACCAGCAAGAAGAGCGCATAGGTTTGATTGATTGGGGCTCGTCAGTGTTTGCCCAGATGGATGAAAACGGCCAATTTATGGCAAATAATGTGATGGATTTAATGTCTAGTGATATGCAGCAAACCAACGCCCGCCTGGGAGATGTGTACTTTATCGGCGAGGAACAACTTAACGGCGGCATGTCATCCCCCCGATTTGACGAACAAGGACTAGCTGGCACCCTATATGCGCTTGCTTCAGGACAATCCAGCCGCTTTGGCTGCAAGGTTATTCGTCCCAACTCCCTTGGCTTACCCAAAGCCCTGGCAGAAACCTTAACAGCAATGATGAGTGAAGATCCCGTAGAGCGTGCCAAAGGGGGGGACTACTTCATTAACAATATGCGATTTATGAAAAACCTGGTCTTTAGTCAAAAAGACTTTGTTGAACACCATCCACTCATTCCCACCTGGACTCGAGTAAAGAGCAAGGAAATAGACACAGTCGTATACAGTTCGCGTAAGTCCTTTTTACGGATGGAGGTCTATCAGGCCGAGGCTGAACTATATGATTTAAACGACGCACAGTTTGATCGGTATTATAAAAATTACCTGCAAGGCATGGGTGAAACGGAAAAAGCCTTCATTGCTGCAGTGAGTCGTTTAGGAAAATACCCGGTAGTGGGCGGGCTTGCGGTGCGCTGGGAAGCAGTAGGCGTATATATTGATTCTAGCCTTAACCTATACGATCCAAGTTTGCAGCGCTCTTTCGAAGCCTCGGTGAATAATGTAGTGAGCTTTGCTCGGGCCATTCATCGGGTGGGCGTATTTAAAAGCTGCATGTTTAATGCAAGAGACACCCTGCATGTGGAACGAGAGCAAGAAAATCAAGCATTTTTGCCTGACGCCAGTATGCAAATACCTTATGAGTTGAGTAAGGTTTCCCTTACCGAAGATGAAAGTAAAGTGCATTCCTACTTTGAAGATGGTGATGATCCCGATGAACTATTGGCTCTACCCGAAGCGATGATGAGTATTATTCGTCAACTTAATAGCATTCATCATACGGGGTGTATCATCTTTGAAGCCTTGCCCACTCACTTAAAGATACACAGCTATTACACCCTGCTTGACCATCGCCTGGAGTTGGAATTCAAAAGTTTGTTAAAAGAAATTGTTGAGCTAATACCGACTATTGAGGGCCTCGGAATTTCAGGTTTTATGAAACTGCCCTACAAGGACACCAGATTTTTTGAGCATGTGGCGCATTTACCTGATAAATTCTACCCTCGTAATCCCCATTTAATATAAATCCTGGTTGACAAAGTATGACAGATACCAAATTAGTAGACTTACTCACCCTAGAAAAAATAGAACAAGGTTTGTTTCGCGGACAAAGCTGGGACTTGGGTTATCGGGCCTTGTTTGGAGGTCAGGTATTAGGCCAGGCATTGGCTGCGGCTCAGCTAACTTTGCCCGAGGGCAGGGTAGCTCACTCTTTCCATAGTTATTTTTTGTTACCTGGAGATGCAAACTCACCGGTGCTATTTGATGTGGAAAGTGTGCGGGATGGTCGCAGTTTCTCAACCCGACGCATTAAAGCCGTGCAAAATGGCCGCAATGTTTTTTACATGACAGCGTCTTTTCAGACTCCTGAAGAAGGCTTAAGCCACCAATTTGCCGATATGCCAGACGTACCGCCACCGGAAGATCTAGAGTCTGACGCTCAGTTTTTTAATCCCAGCATGGATGATATGACTGAGCGCACACGAGAACTCATCAGTTATCATAAGCGCATTGATATGCGTACGGTGCAGGCGATTGATAAACATAACCCAGAGGTGCAAGAGCCCAAACGCTTATATCTGGATGAAGGCCGCGGAAGAGTTGCATGGCAGTGTGAACTTGAATCAAGCCATGTTGGCTTACGCCTCGGACCATAACTTTTTGGCTACGAGCCTGCAGTCCCATGGTATTTCAGTGCGTAACAAGCAGCTAAGAATGGCGACTATCGACCATGCCATGTGGTTTCACTATCCTTTTGATTTTGATGATTGGCTATTGTACTGCGCCGATAGTCCCTTTAGTGGCGGCGCCAGAGGCCTGGTCAGAGGCCAGTTTTTTGATCGAAGTGGCCGCTTAGTCGCTTCAGCTATGCAAGAAGGCCTAATACGCCAAATAGGAGTGCAAGAATGATCTATTCCCTGGGTGAAGACCATGTTGAAGTCGGTGAAAACGTATTTGTTGCACCGGGAAGCCATGTTATTGGCAAGGTTAAGTTAGGCGACAACAGTAGCATTTGGTTTAACGCGGTATTGCGTGGTGACTGTGATCAGATCACCGTGGGCGCAAATAGCAATATTCAGGATGGTTCAATTTTACACACGGACTATGGTGTGCCCCTGACAATTGGCGAAGGGGTTACCGTCGGCCATAAAGTGATGCTGCACGGCTGTGAAATTGATGATTACAGTTTAATAGGGATTAATAGCGTCATCCTCAATGGCGCAAAAATTGGCAAGTATTGCGTGATAGGGGCCAATAGCCTGGTAACTGAAAATATGCAGATCCCAGACGGCTCCTTAGTCATGGGCTCGCCGGCGAAAATCGTCAAGCAAATTTCTGAGCAGCACAAAGCCATGTTGAAAGGCTCAGCAGAACATTATGTCAACAATGCTCAGCGTTTCATCGATGAATTTGTTGCTATTGCCTAGACAAAAAAAGGCCCGGAACTATTGCTAGCCCGGGCTAGGGGAATGGCTCTTAGGTGAGAGCCGTGCGCTAACTGCTTACTAAATTATTTGCTTTAATAATCGCAGTAAAAAAATTACCAATCCACTTTACGAACTATAGAACAAAGTAGGTCAAAAAATAAACCGTTATTTATGAATACTTTACTTAATTTTTAGTAAAGTATTTAAAAACAAGTAGTTACAGGTTTTTTGAGTGCCAATTTTTTGATTCTTCAATATCTAATCTACCGTTTGCCCACAGCTTACTCACTAACTTTTCCACTGCATATTACGCTAACTGGACTATTAAACACGCTGAGCAAAGAGTGATTTTTCACAGCCCCTTTAAAACAGTTTTTTCAAAGGGAATGTTGAGGAATTTACCAGACAGCTTGGTGAGGAAAAACCACCTGCTGCCCATAAATCAAACGAGAGCTCGCTAAGCCATGACGGATTCATTGCTCCTCTGGCCTTATGTGGATTTTGTGTTTTGTTGCCGAAGCTAGCGAAGCCACTACAATACTCGGCAGACTAAGCCTTTTAAGTAGAATCCTTCAGGGTAATTGGTGCCTACCGGGTGATCTGCCGATTGTCCGAGTCTTTCGATAATTTGTACTTCGCGCCCGGCGTCTAGAGCCGCATCAGCAACGACCTTTTGAAAGAGATCCATTGGTAATAAGCCTGAGCAGCTAAAAGTACATAGGATACCGCCCGGCTCCATGATTTGCATGGCTAACATATTAATATCTTTGTAGCCTCGACAGGCTCTAACTAAAGAGGCTTTAGAGTCTACAAACTTGGGGGGATCGAGAATAATCTGACCAAATTTACGTTTTTCTTGCCGATAGTCACGCAGAGCTTGAAACACGTCTTGGTTTACAAATTCGCATTTATCTAGGTCTAAACCGTTAATTTCTACATTGCGCTTTGCGGTTTCCAGAGCCAGATCTGAGACATCAAGATTGGTAACCTTACTGGCGCCTGCGGCTAGTGCATATGTGCTAAAGGTGCCGGTGTAGCAGAAGCAATTCAATACATTTTTATCAGCCCCGTATTTAGCCGCGATGGCACGATTGTCCCGCTGATCCAGATAAAACCCGGTTTTATGGCCTTTTTTAACATTAACCAGTATCTTGATACCATTTTCTACGATGGTCACTTCATCAGGCACGTCTCCATGTAAGGTCTGTATCAGAGGTTCTAAGCCCTCTTTCTTTCTCACTGCCACATCACTTCTTTCGTAAATGACACAATCGGGAAATTCTTTTTTTAGGGCCCAAACAATCTTATCTCTATGCTTTTCTGCCCCGGCAGACAACAACTGGCAAACCAGTAGGTTGTCATAACGGTCAATGGTGATACCAGGTAAACCATCTGATTCAGCGGCGATAAGACGGTAGCCTGTCAGACCATGTCGTTTAATCAAATCTTCTCGTGCCAGTTGGGCTCTGGCGATCCTGCGCTGAAAAAAGCCATTATCGATGCTTTCCTTCTGCTCAAATGTCCAGATCCGCACTTGTATTTGCGAGTGTGGGGACCAAGCACCTCGACCCAGCCAAAGGCCGTCATGGCTAAATACGTCGACCGTATCTCCCAGGTTTGTTCTGCCCACACTGCTGGCAATTCCACTGGCAAATATCCATGGATGACGACGCATTAATGATTTTTCACGACCTGGCTGCAATATGACGCTGGATGACATAGGATTACTTTCTAAAAAATTTTGCCAAATTGTACAGAAGGTTGGCAATATACCCAAGTCACTTTCAGTAATGAGCTTGGCTGGATACTAGATCAGCACTATAAAAGAGGTCGCTATGTTATTTGTTGATTATACCGAAGGGGCAGCCGCACAAAGTCTTTGTTTGGCTGAGGTAGTCCCCCCTTTGTTGCAAGCGGGTCAGGTATTGGTCAAGGTGGAAGCATTTGGCATTAACCGGGCGGATACACTGCAAAGGCAAGGTAAGTATCCGGCACCGCCTGGGGAGAGCCGTATCCTCGGATTAGAGATGGCGGGCAGGGTAGTGGAACTAGGCGATTCTGCTGAGCACGGTTCTCCCTGGCGCATCGCAGATAAGGTATTTGGCTTGGTTGCTGGCGGGGCCTACGCCGAGTATGTTGCGATTGAGGCGAGCCATCTTATGCCAGTTCCAAAAAATCTCAGCATGCATCAAGCTTCGGGCATTGCCGAGGCATTCTTAACTGCCTATCAGTCCATGTTTACGGTGGCGGATTTACAAGCCAAACAAAAGGTTCTTATTCACGCTGGGGCAAGTGCTGTAGGTCTGGCAGCCATACAAATGGCTAAGATGAGGGACTGCTTGGTAGCGGTTACTGCTTCAAGCGAGCAAAAGCTAACAAAATGTGCTGAACAGGGGGCTGATCTACTGATTAATTACCAACAGCAGGATTTCGCCCAGGTTATTAAAAACGACTGGCAGGGCTGCGACTTGGTGATAGATTTTGTTGCGGGAGATTACCTGAACCGTAACCTGCAAACCCTTAATGTGGATGGTACTATCGTTTATTTGGCGATGCTTGCCGGTCGATTTGCTGATCCGCTGGACATGGCATTAATGTTGGGTAAACGGGCTACAATTGCGGGCTCTACCCTTAGAAGCAGAAGCGATGCATACAAACGCCAGCTGATAGAGGGTTTTAGCCAGGATTTTCTGGCTAATTTTGCCAGCAAAGAATTGGCACCCTGTATCGATACAGTTTATCCCGCAAACGAAGTAGGACTGTGTCACCAGCGCCTTGAAAATAATGACAGCATGGGAAAACTCATTTGTTACTGGTAAGCCCCGTATGAAATATCAAAAAATTGTCATTCTTACCGGAGCCGGAATTTCCGCCGAGTCAGGACTGAAGACGTTCAGGGATAATAATGGTTTGTGGGAAAATCACAGTGTGGAAGATGTGGCCACGCCAGAAGCCTTTGCCCGTGACCCAGCCCTGGTGTATCGATTTTATAATTTGCGCAGAGCACAATTAACCAGCTGGGAGGTGGTGCCAAATCCAGCCCATAAGGCACTAGCCAAACTTGAGGAACATTACCAGGATAACTTATTGCTGGTTACTCAGAATGTGGATAATTTGCATGAAATGGCAGGTAGCAAACAGGTCATGCATATGCATGGTGATTTGCTGTCGGCCAGGTGTTGTCATTCTGGGAAAAGCTATGTCACATCGACAAGCTTCGACGCCTCATCTCCTTGTCCCTGTTGCGCACCAGCTAATAAAATACGGCCTAATATTGTCTGGTTTGGAGAAATGCCTCTGTATATGGACGAAATATACCGTGCATTGTCGAAAGCGGATCTATTTATCTCCATCGGTACCTCTGGCAATGTTTATCCCGCGGCAGGTTTTGTGCAAGAGGCCAGACACAGCGGCATTCATACTGTGGAACTAAATTTGGAACCAAGTTCAGGGCAAAATCATTTTGCTGAAAAACACTATGGCAAAGCAGGGACTTTAGTCCCTGATTTTGTCGAAAAATTATTGCAAGGATAAAACATCTATATGTTTGACAATTTACATCTGTATTGGCTTGAATTTTTAACCATTGCCTCGGTACATTTATTAGCGGTTGCCAGCCCCGGGCCCGACTTTGCGGTGGTGTTGAAGCACAGTGTTAGTTTCGGTCGCAGAGCCGCGATCATTACCAGCATTGGTATCGGACTGGGTATTCTAATTCATGTGGCTTATTCCTTACTGGGCATTGGCATATTAATTAAAACTACGCCCATTTTGTTTCAGATTTTTAGTTATCTGGCGGCGGCCTACCTATTTTATTTAGGATGGGGTGCCATACAAAGCAAGGCACCGTCGAAAACAAACGCCGATAGTTTGATCTGGGACGGGCAGGGGATATCTGACAAAAAAGCTTTTATGGTGGGCTTTCTAACGAATGGCTTAAACCCCAAGGCAACCCTATTTTTTCTGTCTGTATTTGCCGTGGCCGTATCGACGCAAACCCCCAGTAGCGTTAAAATTATCTACGGTTTGTATTTGACCACCGCGACAGGTCTGTGGTTTTGCGCCCTATCGTATTTACTTAGCTCTGCCAAAGTCAGGGTGTTTCTAGGTGAAAAGGGATACTGGTTTGATCGGATTATGGGCATTTTACTTATTCTATTAGCGGTTAAATTGGTTTTACCTGTGTAGCTAAGACCTGCATAATGTGGGCTGTTGTTTTTTTAGATTAGATAAAGGGTTAGTTGAGTGAGTGATAACGCCAAAAAAAATTATGGGGGCACTATTGAAAGCGCCTTAAACGGAGACCGAACACTCGATCTGAAGGCCGTGCTAAAGGAAGGATGGCAGCTCACGCAGACCACCAAACAGGTGCTACTGCAGGGAATGTTTTTTATAGTTGCGATAGGTTTTTTGCTTATTTTACTCGTCCAGGCAGTCTTTAATGTTACTGATCTGCAGGAGGCGCCAGCCAGCATGCATATTGCACTTAACTTGCTATTTACCGCCATTACAGCCCCCTTAATGACGGCCATGATGCTAATGGGCATGGCTCACAGTATTGGTCAATCGTTGCTATTTATAACATTGGCAAAACGTCTAATTGGATCAGCTCTTTTGGTGCTAGCGGCGCTGATGGTTGCGGTTTTAGTCGACCTGGGAATTAAATTATTTATCCTTCTTGGCCTATATCTATTGATGGCAACGGCGTTTACTTTACCCTTAATGGTGGATAAAAAACTTAGGCCGAGCAAGGCGATTTTAACGTCAATTCAAGTATTTAATCGTTATTGGCCGCAACTGGTTTCCTTTTACATTTTGTCCTTTGTACTAGCCCTAGTTGGGATTTTTACCTTTTTTATTGGCTACATATGGATAGTGCCTTTTTACTTCAATAGCAAAGGTGTGCTGTATCGAGAGCTATTCGGGATTGAAGTTGAGTCGGACTCAATAGACAACAACAATAATAATAAAGATGAATCG
Source organism: Paraglaciecola sp. (assembly GCA_034111125.1). GTDB lineage: Bacteria > Pseudomonadota > Gammaproteobacteria > Enterobacterales > Alteromonadaceae > Paraglaciecola. Next base: position 2,042 of record JAWUXW010000090.1, on the reverse strand, counting down.
GTATTTCATGCATAATAAGCTCAGTTTTTTGTTTATGCTGCTATTTAGCCTAATGGCTATCATGTTTTATTTTAGTTTTTACCAAAGTTATGCTACTGCTGAGCAAGCAGAAACAAAGTCTACGATCCTACAAGCCGCTAAGAATATTGTAGAGGTGGATGAAACTGATGATGTTCCAGTGCCTGATTTCAATACCTATAAAGATGTTATTAACAAGAAAAAGGCTTTTTTCAGCTACCTTATGCCTGAAATAATAAGGCAAAACAATATGTTACGAGCAGAAAGAAAACTCGTATTGACAATACATGAACGAACATTTCAGGCCAATGAATTGATCGATTCTGAGCAAGTTTTGCTAAATAACCTTCGGCTTAAATACAGAGTGGGTCAGATGTTAAATAACCAGGATGCCGCCACTGAATTGATTAGGCGAGTTGACATTATCCCGCCTGAATTAATTTTGGTGCAGGCGGCCAACGAGTCTGGCTGGGGTACGTCTAGATTTGCCCTAAAAGGCTATAACTTCTTTGGTCTATGGTGTTTTAAGAAAGGCTGTGGCTTTGTGCCAAAACAGCGAAATGAGGGAACCGTGCACGAGGTTGCCAAATTTCGCAATTTATCCCATTCAGTCAAGACTTACCTGCACAACTTAAATCGTCATTTTGCTTATGCACAATTACGGGAGATTCGCCATCAACAACGCCAGGCAAATGAGCCACTTACGGCACAGGCACTGGTACATGGTCTGAAAAACTATTCAGAGCGAGGAACGGAATACATTGAAGAGCTATTAAATATGATGCGAGTCAACAAAAAGCATATGGGTTTATGAATATTACCTCAATTAAATATCTGCTTGCAGCGGCATTATCGTTTTCGGGCTTCACCTCTCATGCCGAGACCTTGGTAGTTCCCTATAGCAGCTTCTATAGCCACAGCAAAAAAATCGAAGGGGAAGAAACCAATGCCTTGCAGTTTGCCTTCGGATTCAAGCTGATTCAAAGCACAGAACTTTGCACCATCGAGTCCGCGTATATCCATACTCAAAAGCAAGATCTGCCACTAACATTAATCAATCAACAGCGCTTTACTATCCCGTCTGACAAAGTGCTAAAAATGGCAAAGGCCGACGTTGTGTTAGAGCTTCAACAAGCAGCCAATCGCTGTGACATGTCGGTACAACTTGAAACTAAAGCCGAATATTTAAAGCAAAGGTATGACAAGCAAGAGTTGCAGATCCTACTTGAGCAATATCAGAATTTTTTTAGGGGCATGGGCAGTTTTCTGTCTTTTATGATGCCCAATGTTGAAGGGCTCATCCTGCATTTTTCAGATGAAACCCGGTTACTATCATTGCCCGAAGACCTAAAGCTTGAGCAAAGAAAATTACTACTCTCAAGTCAGTGGATTGAGAGTAGTAAAGGGGTGAAGCTCGGCATCTCGCCGTTACGCATAACCGCGATAGTAGTTAAGTAAGTCTCGAACTGATATGAAAAGAGACTGTTATTTAAGATATGTAAGCAAGCCTGACTAGCGGGTTTGACCGAACTTTAGTCCTTCAGCCTTAATTATCTACACTTAGATTTTTACAGAATGTTAAGAAAGCAGCCAACATAACATGTGTAAGTCAGTTGGAATGGCTGTCTCTGTAATTGTAATTGTCTGTAATTTGAATTAAAACTCTAAGCGGTCTGCATGTGCATACAAGCGGTCGATTAATTGACTTAGTTGCTCTTGCTCTTCTTCTGTAAAGGCCGCTAATAACTTTGTCTCATATTGCAGTGACAAGGGGACAATTTCCGCGTACACCGTATAGCCAGTTTCTGATAAGGCAATGTGTGAGCGCCTTTTGTCTTCTTTCGAAATATCTCTTTTAATCAGTTTTCGCTTGAGCAACTGACTTATCGCCCGACTTATCAAAGACTTTTCGATTTGCGTTTTAACTGAAATCTCATCCGCGGAAATACCCGCATATTCCCCCAGCACGGCCATAATCCGCCATTCGGTAATAGAGAGGGCAAATTTATCTTTGTAAGCTTGTG
>JAWUXW010000089.1:0-19082 GCA_034111125.1 Paraglaciecola sp. | reverse complement strand
TGCCTAATGAACATCCATTGGTGATCCAAAAGATACTCAGTCACCTGAATACAAAAAATGACGAAGTCGTCGAATTATTGCCCCCACAAAGTCGAGCACCGCCTCAGATAAGTCTGTTTGAATAAAAGCCGTTCATCATCATAAGCAATATTCAGAGCTGGTTTGCACAACAGCGGGAGGCGCTTGCCTTGAATTCTGAATTAAGTAGAAACAGTTGATTAATCGACGAAAAATAACCGACTTTCACTCCCTTAAGAATATGAAATAGATGTCAATATGGAAAATATAAAGGATCATGTATTTTGATTTTAGGTAAAATAACGTTTTATTCTACCTATACACGTTGCACTGAGCTTAATCGGGGCCAATTTAGTTTTTCCCTGGCTCTGTAGTACAAGGTTAAATAACACCTTCTGCTGTTGTTTGATGGACTAGGCAACATAAAGATTATTAGCCTGCAGATCCTAGTTATAGGGGACCGACGAGTTTTCGACAACCTCTTTTTTTGGTGAAGACGACATTAAAAATGGTAAGCAGCATATTTATTTTTATCTAAAGAACCGTTAGAAATTAAGCCCTACAAACGCTCCACGATTACGCTTTGCCACGGCTTGCATAAAGGCGGCAAACTGCTGCAAATTGCCCTGGCGACGGGCAAATCCAATCCCGTGGATGCGAATCTTTGCTTTGCCGTCCGCGTTCTTATTTTGACTTGTGAGTGTGGACACTACCCCATCTAAATTACTTGGTCGATAGTCATCCCCAAATACATAAAGACTGATTTTACCCGACTTTTTCTTATATAATTTTATGGCTCGGCTTATGCCTTTTTCCGGCTCACTTCCGCCACCAGTGAAACTTGCCATTCTAGCAATCGCTTTTTGTCTAAAGTTAGTCGAGTCTGATAGCCATTGCCCTTCTGTTCCAGGGTACATAAAGCCACCATCTGCCGCCATGATTTGAAAACCCTTCATTTTTGGGTGGTTGCTCAAAATATCGCTGACGACATTAGTTACTGTGCGCCAGCTTGCACCAGAAGACATTGAGCCTGAATTATCGATTACAAAAATAACATATTCTGCATCCGTCGGGATACCCCCTATATCATCATCAGGTACCTCTGTGCTGTTCGGTACGTTTAACTTTGCATTGGCTATTCGTATTTCTTCTCTTAACGACTGCGCTTTATCTTTTAACTGCTGTAGTGTTTTTTGTGCCCGTGGTATTGATGATTCTAAGTTCTGTTGCTTTTCTGAAAATGAGGCCGATTTATTCAAAGCTGCCGCTAATTGAGTTTGTTTGTCAGAAAGTGCCCCTTGTAACTCTTCCATAAAAGTCTGCGTCGCTAGCACTCGCTCGATAAGCACGCTCAGATTATTTGGTCCTCGTTCAGTATCCTGCTCACCATTTTTTGCAAGCAGAACAAGCATGACAACAGCACCAAACGCGCATGAAATAATATCAAGGAAAGACAGATTAAATACTTCTATTGGGGCTCGCTGTATCTTTCGCATTATGGCCACTCCGGCGATGGTGATAAGAATGTACCGCCTGAGGTTTGAGTCCATGTCCAGTATAGTGGCGACGCGTATGGGTCACCCTCTATCGGTAGCAGAATAACATTGACGCGTGCAGCTCCTTTGGTGCGTTTAACCGTCTCAGCAAAAAGTGCTTGTCGACAATCGGATGAAATAGATTTCTTAGACGAGATAAAGTTTCGGCAGGCAAGGGGCAAGCCATCGCCCAATGTTGGCAGCCCATCTGTGACAAGATAAATATCGGTAACGTTTGGGTTAGCCTTATATAGCGCCTCTAGGCCCTTTTGAAGATTGGTGCCACCATCAGGTACCACATTGCCTAAATCGGATGATATATTCTTAAGCGAACCACTCAACGACGCTGAGTTTATTGGACGAACGCCCATAACCTGTGCATCTTCTGAGAATACGACCATTGTTACTTTGGCACTCACTGGTAGGCGTGAAAGTAACCAGTTAGCAACCCGTCGTGTTCTTACCCACTTTGTAGTCGCTGCCTTTTCATTATCCGGTAAACCAAGCTTCCCCAAGACATCCAGCAGGTTGTCCCCCATCATGGAAGCACTTTTATCTATCAATATACCAATCTGATCGCCTTCGACTTTCAGCCCTGCGATGAAGTTTTGCTCACCAGTTCCACTGAGCTCTATATTGGCGTCTGGCGTTGGTATTTTAGACATCGCGGCTAATTGATTGTCCAGGTCTGCAACTACAGCTATTTGCGTGGAAATATCTTTGAGTGCTTTATCCTGCTGACCGTCAGTATTAGATTCAGAGTTCTTTATTGCCTTTTGTTTTGAAATCTCCATTGCAATTTTTTGATTGATTTGCTCAATTGATTTTTTCAACTGAACTTGCTCTCGATCGGCAGCGGCCAATTCCTGCTCAAGCTTTTTTTGTTCTTCACTCGGATCAACAGTGAAGGCCTGAAAGTCTACCAGTATAAATATGAGGATGACCGCACCCAATCCACAGGCCATGACATCCAGAAATGAAAGATTGAAGCCGTCTTCAGGTTTACGCTTGAATCGCATGATCTAGACAATGCTTAGTTATGTAAATGAGATAAAAGGTGTTTCTCACAGGACTCTTGTGTGCGGATAACCATCGTATCCTGGCGGTTGTTCAGCAAGTGCATAAATAACATAAGGATCAAAGATATAAAAAGTGCAACTAAGGTGGAATTAAACGCGACACCCAGTGATGCAGTCATCCCAGAAATATCACCTGCTAATGCTTGATCAGCCTGAGCTAATGCCGAGCCAATCCCTCGAACTGTGCCAACAAAACCAATAGAGGGAATAGCCCAAATAATATAGCGCACCATGTTGTTTCCGCTTTCCAACTGCGTGGCTATGCCATCGACTGAAGACTCTATTGAGTCAGCAGCATGCTGAACGTTTTTGGTGTTCTTGAATCGTCGGATACAGTTTATCCACGTTTGAATGGCAGCATTGTCCCTGAACGATGACGATTCCAATTCACTTAACGCATTGTCGACGTTCAATGGCTCATTTTTATCATGTTCAGGTAGCAGATCACGCGTATAAATCTCTTCTTCATCAATCAATCGCCAGAGCTTATAGAGCATCAAGAAAATACAAAAAAACATAAGAGAAATGCAAACTTGTTGTTCGATATCTTTCAGAATTACCCAAACTGATGACAATGCTTCAGTACCTTGGGTGGCAATCACTGAGTCAGCCGCTGGACGGATCACACCAGCGAAGATAAAATGCACGAAGGTGAAGCATGCGGCTAATACAAGCACGCTGACTAACACTCTTGGGTTCATCGATGTGGAATTTGAGTTACTCATGAATATTCTCTTACTTTAGATGTTAACGGGAAAGTCTTGTGGCGCATCTAGTGATGTAAAATAGGCTCCTGCACTACCAGCCAATGCCATCAATACCACTCCTATAATAATTCTTTGCTTCAATGTCATCCCCTTGTTTAATTATGATACCGAGCGATACGAAAGCTGATATCGTCTTCACCTTTAGAGCCGCTTGACCGAACGCTTGTTCGCAAGTTTTTCAATCGCCCCGTTTTAAACGAGCCGCCTTTTATTACGTGTGATTTACCCCGTGGCGTTCCCAGATAGTCGACCTTAGTCACACTGGTATCCTGTGGGCTAACGGTATAAAAGTCATGAACCCACTCACGTACGTTGCCATCAAGGTCATAAATTCCCCCTCTGTCCGCTTTGAAACTGCCGACCGGTGCCTTACCAGCGAATCCGTCGTTATAGTTGGGCAAAATAAAAGTTTGTTGCCCCCTCAAGGATTGGTCTGCAAAGTTGCCTTGCTTGTCACGCATACGATCTTGGCCACCCCATACATATTTAGTTGGGCTGGCTCGTCTATTTTTCTTGGCGATGAACTCCCATTCGGCCTCAGTCAAAAGACGGTAACCCCTAGCTTTTTCATTAACGCCTGCAACTTGGCCATTGCTAATCGCATAAAAGGGCATCAATCCTTCTTGCTCACTTAACCAATTTGTATAAGCGACAGCATCCAGCCACGATATGTTAGTAACGGGCATTTTGGAATTACCCATCCCTTTTTTGAATGCGCTGAATTGGCTTTCTGTTATTTCATGGCGAGATACCCATATGTTGCGCGCAAACGCCACATCATGTTGATGCTCATTCCGGCTTCGTCCTGTTTCATTGACCGGCGATCCCATGACAAACTGTTTAGGCGCAATGCGAGTCATTTCGATGTCAAGGGTGCTAACGAATAGCGGACGCCCCTCTTTACGTCTTGCTTCAAATTCTTTCAGGATTTCAACAGAGACCATTTGGCGTTTTCCACTCAATGGTTGAACTTTTTTCTTAATCGTGCGGTACCCTTCTTTTCTGAATTCAATATCTGTGGGTAAGGTTTGTAATGATAGGGTAAGCGGTGTTGAGCCCTTTTGCTGGCCATTAATATATAAATTGCTGACTTCATTAGCCTGAAACTGAACATCACCCATTTCCGGCACTAGTGAGAAACGAACATTTTGTGCTTGAGCTGGCTTTAGCGTCACAGTCTGTTTTTGTGCAATATAGCCTGTTTTTTCGTAGCGAATGCTATGCGCTTTATTCGCATCTACACTTAGCGGTGACTGCGCGGGCGAGCCATTTACAAGCAGTGCACCACCTGCCGGTGATAAGGATATATTCAACGATGCTTGCAACGGCGTTAAAAAATAGTTCCGTGATGGGGCTTTATCCGTCACCGCAACAGTTACCTTATCGTCCAAAACCTCATAGCCTTGATATGAAACTGTCACTGCATATTCGCCACCAGGACGGTTCACAGTCAATGGTGTGGTGCCCACGAGCTGCCCATTCAACTTTACCTCTGCACCGGATGGATTGGATTTGAAACTGATTTGGCCTGATATGGGGGTTAAGGTGATAGTCTCTAAAAATTCCCCACCAATCTCTGCAACAATATCAATATATGCATCTTCAAAAGCCGGATGATTGGCTTGAATTTGATAAGTGCCGGGCTGTAAACTAGCATCGAAACTCTGACCCTGACTGTGAGGTTTTCCATCAATAGACCAAGCAATATCCTGTGTCACAGGTTGGGTATTAACCAGCACCTTTGCGGGTAACGGCTCCAATGTGACCTTAATATTGGAATCACTGCCTGACTCAATAACTACTTGCTTGGTTTCAAACTTATCTGCGCCAACGGATATCGTCGTAGCACCACCAAGGGAATAGAGCTTATTTTCGATAAATAGCCCCACTCCGGCAACAACTGCAAAGCGTTGTGTTTTAGATGTTTCATCAGGAAAAACAATGACATTGTGCCCTTGCATCAGAAAGAGAAATCCAAAGTAAAGCATCAAGACTGTCGTTAGCGCTATTGAGCCACCGATGACTAAAATTTTGCGCTTGCGCTTCCCTGATTGGATGGATTCGTCAATACTACTCAATTTGAAACTCCTTATTTAAATCCGTTCTGAACACTCAATGGTCACCACGATGGGTGAGTCTGATTTTTCGACTACTAATTGGATAATTTTAGTTCGATACCCTTCACGGGTTCCCTTCAGTTGATACGCCCCCGGTTTTAATGAAATACTTTTGGATCTGGTCTCACCAACCACACCCACGCCTAGCACCTCAATAAATGTTCTATTATCCGACTTAATGGTTACCTCAAGAGGCTGATTTTCTTGCTGTACTAGCACCTCTAACTGAGTTACTTTTTGTTGAAGTTTTGGGCTGAGCATCGTTAACGACTCGGTCTGCACAATATCATTGCGGGCTCTACTACGAATATTCGTATCGCTTAACCTGGCTGGTTGAGCTAAATAAGTTTCAAGCTTATTACTCTGGACGATGATTTGATTAGCGCTTAGCAATGCGCCTTGGATGAGCTGGTTATCTGGGTAGTCCTTTAAGGCTTTTTCCGACAAGATTTTTACTGTTTGCCACTCATCTGCAGCCGTAAAGACAGTTATCTGACGTTCCACGCTTGAAGCCCCTTGTGCATTCAAAACAGAATCAATTTTTAACTGTAATGTCTCAATCTCCGGCCCGCCACTTCCTACACCGGCTGCTAGTGCAAGCGCTGCCTGCGCTTGACCGTATTGTTTGTTATCGTAGGCTTTAACAGCCTCAGAGAGATGCTTCGCATACTCTTTGCCTTTCATTACTAAGTCAACGCGTGCCAGCTTTCGTTTGGCATCTTGACGATGCGCGTCAAGGGCTAAGATTTTTTGCAGCGCTGCCCGCTGCTTACGTAGATTTTTTTCAACTTCAGCTACGCGAACTTGCTCATATAGCCGCTGAATCTGAGGATAGGCATCAATACGCTTTTGCAACTGAACAGCTGGTGTGTAGTTAGAATTGATTGATAGCGCCTGAGTATTAAGTTGATTCGCATTTTCTATTTGATTGTCATCAAACTTAGCTTGGGCCTGACTATGTAACGACTCAAAAGCGTTGCCATATTCTCGTATCAACGCACCAATATCTTGTTCCAGTTTCGCCAGTTCAGACGCCGCTTCCGAATATTTACTACCCGCGTAATAGTCATATGATAAATCTAAAGCGCTTTGCATAGCATCAACCGTTTCCGGTTGCCAGTTAACGATACCTTGATTATTGCTTACTTCTTCCAGTTTTTTCTTAACTTCATTGAGTGTTTTTTGCAGTGACTTTCTATCAGTATTGACAATAGTTTCATTTCGATTGTCAGGGGTCGACACCTCTGGAATGTGCCTATTCTCTGGAGAATGCGGGATATTGGAAAGTACAGCGTATACAACCATCAAAACAATCGCAACAAGCACTGAGAGAGCAGAAATCTTAATGATATTGGATTTCTTTTTTGCTCTGTCGGATGCGATTTGCTGATCAAGATTTTCTGACACTGTACTTCCCGTTCTTGGACTAAAGCTGCGTCATTGGCGTGGCTTCAAGCTGATGGATTTCCAGCAGCTTCTGGCGAAGCTGCGCATGCTGCTCACCCGCAGTGCCATTTAATTCAATGGTTTGCTCATTGAACTCAATTACCTGAGGAGTCACTGTAAGGTCAAGGTTTTGACCTTGCTCATCAAGAATTTCACGCTGTGCATGCAGATTCTTATTCGCCTTGGCGGCCTCACTTAAGCTGTAAGCCGCAGCAACCCCAGCAACTGCAGCAGCTCCTTGCCCGAGACTTGAGCCTGAGTTTTTACCCAGTAGAATACCGGCGATGGCAAAAATTCCTGCACTAACTTGCGCTGTCGTTCGCTTTTCTTTTGCTTCACGCATTTCCACTGCAATAGGCAGTGTTTCGCGGTGATAGTCGCGATAAGAAATCTCCGTCTGCGCATGGAACGCGTCGTAATTATTCTGCAAGTCATCAACGAATTGTTCATCTTTCGCTTGGATTAGCGAAACACGCTGGAACATTGGGTCTTGTTTTGATGGGATACCTGTTAGTTCAAAACGACTTTTGCGGTCTTGATCAAGATATTTAGCAAACGACTCTGGACTATACATTGCCGCATAGCGAACATCTGCTACTTGCTTGATCATCGCCTTTTCAGCTTCAGACTGTTTTAACAGAAAATCATAAACATAACTTGCGATTTCCTTGAAAACAGGAGCGTAAGGGCTGGTATCTTTACGTAAAGCATCTCGGTAAAACCCTGGACTGACTTGATATTCGAAATCCTCTTCACCCCAAACATTATTAGCAGCATCGATAATCTTAATACCAATTTCAACAATCTCTGTATTTGACTCGTTTATCTTGCCAATAATGTAGAGGTCTGCTGTTGCATTAGCATTAGGCGTCACATTGATAGAGCCAAAAGACTTTGTTTCACTTAGCGCTTCTTTGGTATACATTGCAAATCGATTAGCCTCAAGGCGACGAACTTGTGGCCAAATCCCCTCTTCCTCAACTTCTTCATCATCAATGTAGCCGTTTTTATCTAATGGAATACCCGGATCGAACACGGGAATAGCAACATCAAGAAAAATATTCGACGCGTAAGAATATGTACGTCCTTTTGCACCAAGTGAGCTGGTATTTCCAAAGCCACCAATCGAGGGTCCAACACTAGTTACATTTGATTGCGTAGATTTACACGCAGAAAGTCCCAGTGTGGTAACGGCAATCAGCGTTAATACTTTGATATTAGATTTACTAAAAAAAATTGATGTGTTCATTTTTTACTCCATAGCAGTTTATTTACATCTATACTCTTTCATGAGCCCTTTAAAGTGTTGCTTTTCCTGTTCATTCGTCGCAGAAGTAAGGCCTTGTTTTACAGCGTCGCATACGGCGTTACTGCCGCCATTATTGGGGCCTTTTGGGGAGTCTTTTGAGTCCAACGATTCTGTATTCTGCGATTCTTGCTGTGAATCGTTTTGCTGTGCTGGACCTTGTGCAACACTTCCAGCAGATTGACCCGAACCTGTACCTTGTGCGCCCCCACCTGCGCCTGTAAATCTTTGGCTACCGGCATTTGCTGCAGACCTCATACACTCTTCGCTCTTATTTAGAGTATCTTCTAGACCCATATCCATACGCGCAATGAGCTCCTGCTTGGTCAATGTGCTCTCATCAACGTCATCAAAGTCTATGTAAGCACAGTCGTTGTAATAGATTGGTGAGACTGCTTTCTGGCGCAGTGTTTGCGCACATGCAGGAAGAGACAGTCCTAGCAATAGGATCGTTAACGCTTTGATTTTTTTGGGGGATTTAAAATACTTAATACTCAAAAATCCATTTACTTCACTAGATCCGATTTTCGATATTTACGCAAAAGTGACAGCATATTGCAACATAATTAAGTGATTTTATATTTTTAATCGCCAAGTCATATAGCCCACGGTTTAATAACATTACCAACACCATCGCAGATGCGATTTGCTTTTAACCAACCGAAATGCTGCTATCTTGTTAAGTATTTTTGGATCGTCTGTTGTAGATCTGTCTCTTGATCACAGATTTTGGAGGTCAATTCCATCCTTTTGCATTTCTTTTGCCATAATCAGTCCCTGTACGCGTTCCTGAAGACGCTCCCAACCAATCCATAGCGTTGACCATCCCGCTATTCCTGTGCGCTTCGTATCCGCGAAACCACCTAACTTAGCGACCGCCATATAGGCCCATTGCAGTGTTCCTTCCTCAGCGGTTTTTTCTTGCTCTTAGTCTGTCTTTTTGTCTTCTCGATTTGCACCAATAGTTGTATTTCGAGCGGCGATAATACCTTGTCGCATTTCATCTTTTCACATGCTTAGCGGCACTGGTGCCCAAACCCAGAGTTAATCTGACGCGCTTTCATGGTGTATTTGCACCAAACAGTCGGCACCGCGTGACAATAACACCAGCCTTACGAAAGAAGGCAAAGAAAGCATTACCCCAACAAAACCAGCGGCGGCTCCTGCACCTATATAAGCGGTAGTTGTAGCATATGTAAATGCCGCAGTTCCCACAAAAGATGTTGTAGCTAGATATGTAAGCGCATAGCCAAATGTAAAATATGCTGCCACAGCCGCTACTATGATCTTCCCATACTTCTTAACAAATTTCCCAAGAGCCTTAAAGAAATACCCACTCGGATCGGTATAGGCATTATCATGGCTATGTAATACCTTCGCTATGTAAACTGCTATGTAAACTGCTATGTAATTTGATTTTCGGGCTCAGGCGGTGAGCCAAAGTGGGGAGCTTATCCATGACTTCAAATTTGTGCAAACCCAGCACAGTTCACATGTCGGCAATGCTCCTTCACCGGCCGCGACTTCAGCGATCCCCATAGCGAAGCATATTGTTAAAGCATTGCTTGAAAAATGGCCTAAATGGCAAGACATGAGCTGTCTTGTATCAGTAAGCCGTAATTCGATTTTTTAATATTATATATCCATAAATCTGCAGTTTTCAGAGAGGCTAATAGGTGTTTTCATGACACATCAAAATTAGAGGATAGACACTGTGGGCTTATTAAAAGAAGCTAATTGTCTGGATAGGAGAGATGACAGGAGGCGCTGTGGTGGCATGTTCAAGCCCACTCAGGTGGTTCTTGTGGGATCCTTATTCACTTTGAATCTTATACCCTATGGAGATGTTTTATGAAAACGGCGAGAGTAATCGAAAAAATTGTGTCGGGACAAGCTACGCAAGACGGGGCAGGGGTGAGTCTAAAGAGGATCATTGGCCAGTCAGCTTTGCCCCGCCTGGATCCCTTTTTAATGTTGGATGAGTTCGGTTCAGACCGGCCGCAGGACTATATCTCCGGATTTCCTGAGCATCCACATCGAGGTTTTCAAACGGTCACCTACATGCTTGCGGGTAAAATGGAACACCGGGACTCGGTGGGCAATAGAGGCATCATTGAAAGTGGTGGAATTCAATGGATGAATGCCGGTCGGGGTATCATTCATTCCGAAATGCCCATGCAAACAGAAGGATTGATACGAGGATTTCAATTGTGGGTGAACCTTCCGGCGAAGGACAAGATGTCGGAGCCTTCCTATCAAGATATACCAGCCAGCCAAGTGCCCGTCGTCAATATGGAGAATGGCACGCAGGTAAAGATCCTGTCTGGGGAATTTAACCAAGTAAGGGGGCCAGTTCGCGGACAATCAATGGATCCCCTATTTTTGGATGTGCAGATTGCAGCTGAGCAGTCACTAAACATAGCAATATCGACTGGCCATGCTGCCTTCATTTACTGTTATGAAGGCTCACTTATTATACAGGGTGAAGCGTTGATAAAGGGGGAGTTGGCGGTGCTCAGCAAGGGAGATTGTCTAGATGTGGTTGGCAAGGAAACGAGCTCCTTTATTATCGTTGCTGGTCAGGCTATTAATGAACCAATTGTACAGCATGGTCCCTTTGTTATGAATTCAGAATCGGAGATCCGCCAAGCTGTGCATGATTTTCAAACAGGTCGTCTAGCCCAAAGGAGATGATTACTGGACATTTTCATGAATATTCTGTTTGTTGATTGAATATCAGCCGCTGCTCGAATACCATTCCGCCATCATATTTATTGCGATGTATCTTTAAGTAAAAATAAAAGGAAATGGTATGAAACCTGTTGTATTGGCCGGGGGCAGTGGCAGTCGTTTATGGCCCAAATCAAGGGCGGCACTGCCCAAGCAGTTTTTACGCTTAACTTGCGATTTAACCATGTTGCAAGACACAGTCTTACGCTTGGACGGAGCGGACATTGATTCACCTATCGTGATTTGCAATGACGCCCATCGTTTTTTGGTTGCCGAGCAACTTCGCCAGGAAAACATACAACATGGCGGCATACTGCTAGAGCCCATGGGCAGGAATACCGCGCCCGCGATCGCTCTGGCGGCACTGCATGCCTCGTTAAATGGTGAAGACCCGATATTGTTAGTTCTGGCTGCCGATCATCTTATTGGCGACAAACAAGCCTTTCATCAGGCTATAAGCGAAGCCGAAAAACTGGCCGAACAAGGCAAGTTAGTTACTTTCGGCATCGTGCCAGATCTTGCTCATATTGGTTACGGCTATATTCGCCGGGGCGAAAAACTTGCTGATGACAGTACTGGCTTCACAGTAGCGCAGTTTGTTGAAAAACCTGATCTAACTACCGCCCAGTCCTATGTTGATTCCGCAGAGTATTACTGGAATAGCGGGATGTTTATGTTCAAGGCCAGCCGATATCTGCAAGAGCTGGAAAAATATGCCCCGCAAATGCTGGAAATTTGTAAAAAAGCCATTGCCACCGAAACCCCTGATTTAGAATTTGTTCGGGTAGATGCCGAGATATTTGCTACCTGTCCCGATGACTCCATTGATTATGCCGTGATGGAAAAGACCGACGCCGCTGCTGTTGTGCCACTCGATGCGGGGTGGAGTGATGTAGGTAGTTGGTCATCATTATGGGAAACCGCCAAGCATAAAGACGTGAACAATAATGTGGTTATTGGTGATGCTATTCTGGATGGGGTAAACAATAGCTACATTAATGCTGAGCAACGACTAATTGCTGTGGTTGGTCTGGATGATGTAGTGGTGGTCGAAACTAAAGATGCAGTATTGGTGGCTCATAAAGATAAAGTACAAGATATTAAAAACGTCGTGAATAAGTTAAAAGCCGATCATCGACCGGAATTTGAATTTCATCGCGAAGTATTTCGGCCCTGGGGCAGCTATGATTCTATCGATAGCGGTGAACGTTTTCAGGTTAAACGAATCACGGTCAAACCGGGCGAAAAACTGTCGGTACAGATGCATCATCACCGGGCTGAACATTGGATAGTGGTGTCAGGAACTGCCAAAGTAACCAACGGTGACAATACTCTGTTGTTATCTGAAAACCAGTCAACCTATATTCCCATCGGCGTCATTCATGCTCTGGAGAATCCAGGCAAGATCCCGCTGGAACTCATAGAAGTGCAGTCGGGTACCTATTTAGGGGAAGACGACATTGTACGTTTTTCTGACCGCTATGGCCGGGTTGAAGCTAAGTAACTTACCATAAGGAAGTCGCATGAAGATCACCTGTTTCAAGGCCTATGATATCCGTGGGAAATTAGTTGAGCAATTGGATGAAGCGGTTGCCTATCGCATTGGTCGTGCCTTTGCTGAATATTTGCAGGTCAAAACCGTAGTCGTGGGTGGCGACGTTAGGCTGACGTCTCAGCCGTTAAAATTGGCTCTGGCAGCAGGCCTAATTGATGGTGGGGCAAAGGTAAGCGACCTGGGAATGACTGGCACTGAAGAGGTTTATTTTGCCACTAAGTATCTTGGTGTGGACGGAGGCATCGAAGTCACCGCCAGCCATAATCCAATTGATTACAACGGCATGAAGCTGGTTAAAGAGGATTCAAGACCCGTGAGTGGCGACACCGGGCTTTTTGCTATTCGTGACCTTGCACAAACTTACAGTGAGCAAGTGGTGGCAAAGGGGTTGGCTGCTTATTCTTCAGTCAGGCTTACGGATGAAGAGTTTCTTGCCGGGGGCTGTTCAATCGATACTGAAAAATTGCTGGCATCGAAATGCTACGCCCAGACATCGACGATGGCAGCCTATGTCACACATATATTGTCTTATGTTGATCTCGATAATATCAAACCTTTAAAGCTGGTAGTCAACGCCGGTAACGGCGCGGCTGGTGATGCCCTGGACGCCATCGAGGCTGCGTTAGTATCGAGCAAGGTGCCCATTGAATTTATTAAGGTCCATCATCAGCCCGATGGAACTTTCCCCCACGGTATTCCGAATCCTTTATTACCTGAGAGTAGGGCAGACACGGCAAATGCAGTTATCGCACATCAAGCCAACATGGGGATCGCCTGGGATGGTGATTTTGACCGCTGTTTTTTGTTTGATGAGAAAGGAGAGTTTGTCGAGGGTTATTACATTGTTGGCTTACTAGCAAAAGCCTTTTTAGACAAAGAACCTGGGGCGAAAATTATTTTCGACCCACGGGTTTATTGGAATACTCAAGACATCATTGAGTCAGCGGGAGGCGTGCCAATTAAGAGTAAAACCGGTCATGCCTTTATTAAAGAGCGCATGCGTGCAGATGATGCGGTATACGGCGGTGAAATGAGTGCCCATCATTACTTCAGAGATTTTGCCTATTGTGACTCGGGTATGATCCCGTGGTTGTTGGTGGCAGAACTGCTTTGTACATCCGGCAAAGCCTTATCTGAATTAGTCGCACAGCGTATTGTAGCTTTTCCGTCATCTGGTGAAATTAACAGCACCTTGCAAGCTCCTGATGGAGCCATCGCCAAGATCCTTAGTCACTATGAAGCGGATGCTAAGCTGGTGGATTATACCGACGGTATTGGTTTGGAATTTGACAACTGGCGTTTTAATTTACGCAAATCAAATACCGAGCCGGTTATTCGTCTCAACGTAGAATCCAGAGGGGATATTGCCCTGATGCAAGAAAAGACCGCTGAATTATTGGCCATGCTTAAATAAGAAAGTTGTATTAAATTTTTTAGATAAAAAAATAGCGCCAATGGCGCTATTTTTATTGGTGAAATTGAAAGCTACTTTTCAATTTTATTATAGGGGCGCTGCGCTTCACCGATGTATAACTGGCGAGGACGACCAATCTTTTGTCCTGGCTGGCTAAGCATTTCGTGCCAGTGTGAGACCCAACCAACGGTTCTTGCTAAGGCAAAGATGCAGGTAAACATGTTAGTGGGAATGCCAATTGCCTTGAGCACGATGCCTGAATAAAAATCTACATTCGGGAATAATTTCTTTTCAGCAAAATAAGGGTCGCTTAAGGCAATCCTCTCTAGTTCCATTGCAATATTCAGCAAAGGATCATCAATGTTAAGCTCCTCAAGTACTTCGTGACAGCTTTCACGCATCACTGTGGCACGGGGATCGAAGTTCTTGTATACCCGATGACCAAAGCCCATCAGCCTGAAAGGGTCGTTTTTGTCCTTGGCTTTAGCAATAAATTCAGGGATACGATCCACAGTACCAATTTCTTCTAACATGTTTAAACATGCTTCGTTGGCTCCACCATGGGCAGGCCCCCATAAAGAGGCGACACCAGCGGCAATACAAGCATAAGGATTAGCGCCTGACGAGCCGGCCAAACGCACGGTAGACGTGGAGGCATTTTGCTCATGATCCGCATGTAATATGAAAATACGATCAACTGCCTTAGAAACTGCAGGACTGATTTTACAATTTTCAGCAGGTACTGAAAACATCATATTCAAGAAGTTTTCTGCGTATGTTAGATCGTTATTTGGGTACACAAATGGCTGGCCGATATTATACTTGTAACACATGGCTACCAGAGTCGGCATTTTTGCGACTAAACGATAGGCACTGCGCAGACGTTGCTCTGAATCATGGATATTCAAGTCGTCATGGTAGAAGGAGGCCATCGCGCCAACGGTACCACACAACATCGCCATGGGATGAGCGTCACGTCTAAAACCACGGAAGAAGTTGGTAACCTGATCATGTACCAAGGTGTGGTGAGTGATAGTATTTTTAAACTCTTTATATTCTTCGGCGTTTGGCGTTTTATCATGCAATAACATATACACCACTTCGATGTAATCAGCATCCCGGGCTAACTCTTCAATAGAATACCCCCTGTGTAATAATACACCCTTGGCACCATCAATATAAGTGATAGATGATTCACAAGAGCCGGTCGCCATAAAGCCAGGATCATAAGTGAAGTATCCGCTGCTACCCAGGGCACGTATGTCAATTACGTCATTTCCTGCAGTACCAGATAAAATGGGAAGTTCAACTTCAATGTCACCTGCTTTCAAAATGGCTTTTTTATCTGCCATACATTGCTCTCCTCAGAATGATTATATTTGATATAAACAGCACATAGTTCTGTTTACCGGGGGAAATTTGCCGCTATTTGACCTTATAAACCATGAATAAGTCAATTTTAATGCACATCTGTTCAATTAATATTCAGTATGCCAAATACCAAAAATTTATATACAATTACGCCTGGCATTCGAATTGCTACTCACCATAGTACGTATAAACCATTAATAAAGAACAGTAATTGTATTTACGGTGTTCGCTGGATATACTTCCGAAGATTGTATGGCACTGTGTTAAGGGCTAATTTGTATTTGATATATCCTTAACAGGTCAGCAACATAAATTCGCGGAGACGTGAATTTTCATTAAGCAATGTTTAACGACAAGATGTTAAGCATAGTAATGACACACAACCTACGGGTATTACGGGCAATAAAACGTGAAAAAACAAAGACCAGTTAATTTACAACTTAATACGATCAGTTTTCCCCCTGCAGCCATTACCTCTATCCTTCATCGCGTTACCGGTGTGGCAATGTTTTTTGCCCTGCTGTTTGTGATCTGGGCATGGGCAGTTTCAGTATCTAGTGCGGAAGGTTTTGCCATGGTGCAAGAACAAATGGCCGGGCCTATTGGTAAATTTATTACTATTGGTACGATTTCGGCTCTGGCCTATCACGTTATTGGTGGGCTTCGACATCTCGTCATGGATATGGGGTATTGGGAAGAGCTTGAGTCAGGCGACAATAGCGCTAAAGCGACAATTTTGTTGTGGTTCATATTAACCGTCGTTGTAGGAGTTGTATTATGGTAACTAACCAAGCTAGCGTGAAACGAAATGGTGTTCAGGACTTTGTCACCATTAGAGCCACTGCGCTGATAATGACCGCGTTTACTTTTTATATGTGTTGGTATTTCATATTCACGCCGGTGATTACCTTTGAAGACTGGCAGGCCTTATTTTCTAACCTTGCGATGAAGGTATTTACCTTTGCCACTTTGATTTCCATTATGTTGCATGTGCGTATTGGCATGTGGCAGGTATTAACTGATTATGTCAAAGCAGCTGCGTTACGAGCGGCTATCCAATTTATTCTCAACCTTATTGCTTTCGTCTACGTGGCAGTGGGTTTATTTGTTTTGTGGGGTGTGTAAGTGAGTATTCCTGTTCATGAGTATGATGCAGTTGTTATCGGTGCAGGTGGTGCGGGTATGCGCGCTGCATTGCAAATTTCTGAGTCTGGCAAGTCCTGTGCATTGCTGTCAAAAGTATTTCCAACCCGTTCTCATACGGTGTCTGCCCAAGGCGGTATAACCGTTGCCCTAGGTAATTCCCATGAAGATAACTGGGAATGGCATATGTACGACACAGTAAAAGGTTCTGACTATATCGGTGATCAAGATGCCATCGAATATATGTGTAAAACCGGCCCCGAAGCTATTATCGAAATGGAAAATATGGGCTTACCTTTTTCTCGATTTGAAAATGGCAAAATTTACCAACGGCCTTTTGGTGGTCAATCAAAGAATTTTGGTGGTGAGCAGGGCGCTCGCACCGCAGCAGCGGCAGACCGTACAGGTCATGCCTTGCTGCATCTGTTGTATCAGCAAAACGTTAAAAATAAAACTAATGTCTTCAGCGAATGGTACGCCCTTGATTTAGTTAAAAACCAAGACGATGATGTGGTGGGTTGTACCGCAATCGACATCGAAACTGGCGAAGTGGTGTATTTCAAGTCTAAGGCTGTAGTACTTGCCACCGGCGGTGCTGGACGTATTTATTCTTCTACCACCAATGCACATATATGCACCGGTGATGGAGTAGGTATGGCGATACGTGCCGGTGTGCCCATGCAAGACATGGAAATGTGGCAATTCCACCCAACCGGCATCGCCGGAGCGGGAACCCTGGTTACCGAAGGTTGTCGTGGTGAAGGCGGATATTTGCTTAATAAAGACGGTGAACGCTTTATGGAGCGTTATGCACCTAACGCCAAAGACTTGGCTGGCCGTGATGTTGTAGCACGTTCAATGATGACAGAAATCCGAGAGGGCCGAGGCTTTGATGGTCCCATGGGACCTCACTGTAAACTAAAGTTAGATCACCTAGGTAAAGACGTCCTTGAATCACGTTTGCCGGGTATATTGGAATTATCCCGTACCTTCGCTCACGTTGATCCCGTTAAAGAGCCGATTCCAGTTATTCCTACTTGTCATTACATGATGGGTGGAGTCCCAACCAATGTGGACGGACAGGCATTGGCAATTGATGCTGACGGTAAACAGAGCCCTATTAATGGTTTGTTTGCCTGTGGTGAAATTGCCTGTGTATCCGTGCATGGTGCCAACCGTTTAGGTGGAAACTCACTATTAGATTTAGTGGTATTTGGTCGTGCTACCGGTTTGCATTTGGGCAAAACATTAGATGATGCTGCGCCAATGCGTGAGGCCACTGAGGCTGACATAGATGTTGCGATGGCAAGATTTAATCGCTGGGAAAACTCAGAAGTGGGTAAAGGCGAGGATCCAGTACAAATCAAGAAAGATTTGCAAAAATGCATGCAGCTTAACTTCTCGGTATTCCGTGAAGGTGATGCTATGGCAGAAGGTCTTAAAGAGTTGGGCGAAATTCGCGAACGTCTGCAAAATGCCCGCCTTGACGATAAGAGTAGCGACTTTAACACCATGCGTATTGAGTGTTTAGAGTTAGATAACTTGATGGAAACCGCCTACAGCACTGCTTTGGCAGCAAATTTTAGAACTGAGAGTCGTGGCGCCCATAGCCGCTTTGACTTCCCGGATCGTGATGATGAGAATTGGTTGTGCCATTCTGTGTATCGTCCTCAGGACAACTCAATGCAAAAACGTGAGGTAAATATGTCTCCTGTTTTACGTGAAGCCTTCCCGCCTAAAGCGCGAACTTACTAATAGGAGCGACTAAGATGCAATTGAATTTTTCTATTTATCGTTACAATCCAGACGTCGATAATGCGCCCCGTATGCAGGATTATCAGCTTGAAGTAGATGAAGGTCAGGACATGATGGTGCTTGACGCACTGATTGCCTTGAAAGAAGCCGATCCGACCTTATCCTTTCGTCGCTCATGTCGCGAAGGGGTCTGTGGCTCGGACGGAGTGAACATGAATGGTAAGAATGGTCTTGCCTGTATTACGCCTTTGTCAGCATTGGGTAAAGGAAAGGTTATTGTACGCCCTTTACCTGGTTTACCTGTAGTTCGTGATCTCGTAGTCGATATGACCCAGTTCTATACCCAATATGCGAAGATCAAACCCTTCTTAATCAATGATGACAATCAGCCGCCTCCTCGAGAGTTTTTGCAGTCTCCAGATGAGCGTGAAAAGTTGGATGGCCTGTACGAGTGTATTCTATGCGCTTGTTGTTCTAGTTCTTGTCCGTCATTTTGGTGGAATCCAGATAAGTTTATCGGGCCTGCCGGTTTATTACATGCTTACCGTTTTCTTATCGACAGCCGTGACACGGCAACCGATGAGAGACTGAATGAATTAGACGATGCGTTTAGCGTATTTCGTTGTCATGGCATTATGAACTGCGTGGCTGTTTGCCCTAAAGGTTTGAATCCGACCAAAGCAATCGGTCAGATTAAATCCATGTTGTTACAACGGGCATTATAATTTTTAGTAATAACTAGCGGTTATTTACGACCTGCTAGTTATTACAGGTAGAATTCGAGTATAGATATTGGTGTGTTTAGCCAATATCTATAAAGCCTCGTGTACGCGAGTGCACATTATT
>JAWUXW010000088.1:0-10679 GCA_034111125.1 Paraglaciecola sp. | reverse complement strand
GTTTCGCCACGCTTTCCCTCACCTTTGTTATTACCTTTGTTATTACCTTTGTTATTACCTTTGTTATTACCTAAGGGAACTAGATCTGCCCAATTCGGTTCATCTTTCTCGCTTTTTAAATGGGCTGTAACAAAGCGCACCGACTGGGCACAATCCCGATGAGTGAGAGGGATCCCCGCGTAAGCAGAGGCACCAGAGGCGGCGGTAATACCCGGCACAATGGCAAAACCGATCTGATGCTTGGCCAATATGTCACATTCTTCCCCGGCTCTGGCAAATATGGCCGGGTCACCCCCTTTAAGGCGAACGATATTCTTACCCTGCTTGGCGACATCCACCATCAGCTGACAAATATCCCCTTGCTGCATACTGTGCTGTCCGCACTTTTTACCGACAAAAATTCGCTGCACTGACTGGGGGACCATGTTTAATATATCGGGATTCACCAGCCAGTCATACATCACCACATCGGCCTCTTGGAGCAAGCGATGGGCTTTCAAAGTCAATAGTTCAGCGTCTCCCGGACCGGCACCCATCAGGTAAACATGCCCTTGTTTAGATGCGCTGGGTCGAACACTTCCAGCGTTTAGGCCAAACCGTCTAATGGTTAACCAGCTTGGCAAATAATCAACTGGATTAAGTCTTTTGAATATGTAATTTAAGCCCTCTAATAGGCTTGGTATTACTAACTGTTCACTGCTCATATTACACCGCCTCCAGGACAATCCGTTTATCGTCGATATAGATATTTGCTGCCCTATTTACTGGGCCATTTACCACACTATGACGACTAATAAGCTGGCTTAATTCCGGTTTGCATGAGCCACAATTAGTGCCGCACTGTAGGATTTCCCCTAAAGCATCGACACTAGTACAACCGCTGCTAATGGCATCGATTATCGTTTTTTCACCGACCTTAAAGCAGCTACAAACCAACAGACCTTGATTAAATACCTCGTCTGGCTCGGCCCGCAGCAAGGCGACCATCTGCTCACGCTGCAAGTTGTCTTGGGCCAATAAGGAATCAACCCAGTTTATATTCACTTCCTCTGGTGTCGCAGATAAGTAAGTGGCCAGTACCAGTTTTTCGTTCTTTAGTGCCCATAAATAATGATGCTGCTCAGACAACACCGACATCCACTCGGTTAATAAGGGGAAGTTACGCTTTAACCAAGGGCCTAAGGAAAATTCAGCGGCCTGAGATGCAAAGCGATAGAGAAAGCCATTTTCCAGGGGACTTTTGATCCAATAGTCGAGCTTATCATCGAGTAATCCGGTGCCTAATTCCTGGGCACTAAAAATCTGTCCGTAACAGGCAAACTCGACTTTTTTAAGCTGTACCGCAGCGTGCTTAAGCTCTGGTTGCCCAGAAATACTATCATTTGCATCGCTATAAAGACTGGCGATACTGGCCGAAGACGACCAGCTGCGGCTCCAATGGATCGGCGCAAACAACTCCCCTTTGCGCTGCTTATCATCCAGTTTAAGGGGCAAAATAACCTGCTGCACGGCATCGCTATGCTTTGGCTTACTATATTTTGCACTTACGGTAACTAATGCGCCTTCTTGCAGCTGCAATTTTTTCGCATCCGCGGGATGTATGGCTAAGAAAGCTTGATCGATATGGCTACTCAACTGGGCGCTGTTTCCAGTGCGGGTCATGGTGTGCCATTGGTCACGGATGCGTCCGCTATTGAGCACAAAGGGATAATCGTTGCTAGTCAACTGCTCGGGCAACCTGGGGCTAAGGGCAACAAATTGTGCCTTGCCGCTTGGGGTATAAAAGCGCTGGTCGACAAACATTCTTTTACTGCCCTGAGGATTGGCCTGATTAACCGGCCATTGCACAGGTACTAATTTGTCGTATTCGGCCTGACTCAAGCCACATAGGCCGGATAAGTCCAGATCCCGGCTACCGGCATTCTGATAAGCAGTTAAACCGGCATGTTCAGCAAATATCTGTGCTGGATGTTGATAGGAAAAGGCCTCACCATGTCCCATCGCTTTGGCAACTTCACAGATGATCTGCCAATCGTGTTTGGCTTCACCAGCGGGCGGCAATAAAGCCAGCTGCCGGGAAATTCTGCGCTCAGAGTTAGTCACGGTACCGTTTTTTTCTGACCAACCTGTGGCTGGGAATTTTACGTCAGCAAAGGCCAGCGTGTCGTTTTTTGCCACGCAATCCGAGACGACCACCAGCTCACAATTGCTCAGTGCACGTTCGATCTTATTGCGGTTTGGCATGCTGGCGACGGGGTTGGTCGCCATCACCCATACCGCTTTAACCTTGCCTTGCTCAATTTGCTCAAACAAGTCTACTGCTTTCAGTCCAGCTTTTTGTGCAATGCGGGGAGACTGCCAATAATTCTGTACCAATTGGCGATGTTGAGCATTATCAATATCCATATGAGCCGCTAACATATTGGCCAAGCCACCGACTTCACGCCCCCCCATCGCATTGGGCTGGCCGGTTATGGAAAACGGACCACAACCTTCTTTACCGAGCATACCGGTGGCAAGGTGACAATTTATGATGCTATTGGCTTTGTCCACGCCTGATGTGGACTGATTGACGCCCATGGAGTAAAAACTTATGGCTTTATTACTCAAGGCAAACAGTTGATAAAATTGCTCAAGACTGCTTAAGTCAATATCGCAATACTCAGCAACGCTTGCCATTTTCCAGGGTGCAGCCTGTTCCAGAGTTTGTTCGAAACGCTGGGTATGGGCCTCAATGTATGCCTGATCGATCGCGTCGTTTTCGGCTAAGTAATTGAGTAAACCATTGAACAGGGCTACGTCGGTTCCAGGCTTGATAGCTAAATGTAAATCCGCCAGTTCGCAACTCGCTGTACGTCGGGGATCGACAAATACTACCCGCATATCGGGGTTAGCTTTTTTAGCCCGCTCCATACGCTGGAATAACACGGGATGGGTCCAGGCCGCATTGGAACCAATCAAGATCAATAGCTCGGTGTGTTCTAAGTCTTCATAGCAGCAAGGCACGGCATCCGCACCAAATGCCCGTTTGTAAGCCGCCACCGCAGAAGACATGCACAAACGAGAATTAGTATCAATATTAGCACTGCCGATATAGCCCTTCATGAGCTTGTTGGCCACATAATAGTCTTCAGTCAGCAGTTGCCCGGACACATAAAACGCCACGGCGTCTGGCCCATGCTCGGCGATGATTTGATTAAACTTAGTGGCAACAGTATCTATGGCGTCAGACCAAGTTGCTTGTTTACCATCAACTTCAGGATGTAATAAGCGACCATCCTGAGTGTTTGTTTCAAGCAACTTACTGCCTTTGACACACAAGCGCCCGAAGTTGGCGGGATGCTCAGGGGTGCCAGTTAGCTTGGTTAGTACCCTATGTGGACTGGCCAAATCAAGATTGGGACTAGTATCCATACTTGTATTTATTCCAGCACTAATACTAGTGTCTGTGTCTGTATCAACCTCAACCTCAACCTCAATCTCAATCTCAATATCGATACCACAACCTACGCCACAATAAGGACAGGTGGTTTTTTGTAGCATTTTAGTGGGGATCAAACTCCCACTTTTTTGGGTTTTTTCTAACAAGGCAGCTTGGCTCATAATCTCTGTACTAACTGGCCGTGACGCATTGCAACTGTACTTGCTGCTCAACTATTCGACAGGGATACACCGCCACTTTTTGCATTAGGTCATCCATACACTGCCCGGTAGACAGACAATAACGCTGTTTGTACAAAGGTGAAGCGACCACTGGTTTATCTTTAAGTGAGCCTACCAGGCCACGATACAGCACGTTAGCTTTACCAATGGGATCCCAGTTGCTGATGGCATAAACTTGCTCGTCATTGGCACTGGCCAATTTAAACAAGGCGACCTGTTGCTCGTTAACCAGGGCGCACACACCGGAGTTACTTACCAAATCTTGCTCGTGGCACACGGTGATCCAATTTTCTGTCGTTGTCATATTTTCAGTCATAATTTCTCTCCTTATACCAGCGTGTCAGCTAATGATTCTTGCTCTTCAGATTGGGCAGAATCTGCCCCAGCGCTTTGAGTTAACTGAGCCTTTTCCTGCTCCGTCGCCGGGCGAATTTGCTCACGCTCCTCGACAAAGACAATATTGACGTCAGACTTTTCACTGTTAACAAACTGGCGGAAGCGTTTGGCTGACTGCTGTTCACTAATAGCTTTTTTCCATTCACATTCGTAGCTATCCACCACATTTTGCATTTGGCTTTCTAACGCTTCGCCAATGTCTAAGGAATCATTGATCACCACCGCTTTGAGGTAGTCGAGACCCCCTTCAAGGTTTTCCATCCATACCGAGGTACGCTGCAATCTATCTGCGGTGCGCACGTAGAACATCAGTACCCGATCGATATACTTAACCAAGGTCGCTGTATCCAGATCCGTGGCAAATAAATCGCCGTGGCGTGGTTTCATCCCGCCATTACCACAAACGTAAAGGTTCCAGCCGTTTTCGGTGGCGATAATACCGATATCTTTACTCTGTGCTTCCGCACACTCTCGGGTGCAGCCCGATACACCAAATTTAAGTTTATGGGGTGAACGTAAGCCCTTGTACCGGTTTTCCAGCTCAATGGCCTGACCGACAGCATCTTGCACACCATAACGACACCAGGTACTGCCCACACAGGATTTAACCGTGCGCAGAGATTTTGCATAGGCATGGCCAGTTTCAAATCCTGCGTCAATTAACTCTTGCCAAATGGGTGGCAATTGTTCAACCCGGGCGCCAAATAGATCAATACGCTGCCCCCCCGTGACCTTGGTATAAAGATTGTACTTTTTCGCGACCTGACCCAAGACAATCAATTTGTCCGGGGTAATTTCACCCCCGGCGATACGTGGCACCACTGAATAGGTGCCATCTTTTTGCATATTCGCCAGGTAAGTATCATTGGTATCTTGCAAACCCACATGGTCCTGGGCCAATACAAAGTCATTCCATACAGAAGCCAAAATAGACCCTACAGCCGGTTTACAGACTTCACAACCCAGGCCATGACCATGCTTGCTTAATAAGCCATCGAAAGTACGGATTTTCTCAACTTGTACAATATGGAACAGCTCCTGGCGAGAAAAAGCAAAGTGCTCACAAATATCTTTTTTGACTTCCACACCGCGCTTTTCTAATTCGCAGTCCACCACGTTTTTCAGCAAGGCAGCACAACCCCCACAGCCAGTACTGGCCTTGGTGCAGGTTTTGATCTCAGATAAATCACAAGAGCCCTGGTCGATAACATCGATAATGTCACCCTTAGACACGTTGTGGCATGAACATATTGTCGCAGTCACTGGTAATGCGTCAGCCCCTAGTCCCGGAGCCGCTTCTCCCGTTGAAGGCAAGATCAAACTTTCCGGATGCTCAGGTAAGTCGATACCATTTAAGGCATATTGCAGGAGGGTATCGTATTCACTGTTATCACCGACCAACACCGCACCGAGCAGTTTAGTTTGGTCCTGGCTGACCACAATTTTCTTGTATACGGATTCAGGTTGATTTTCATAGGTGTAAGACAGTGCACCTTGAGTACGGGCATGGGCGTCGCCGATAGAGCCAACATCTACACCCATCAATTTAAGCTTGGTACTCATATCCGCGCCAGTAAATGCTAAATCACCACCGCTAATATGACTGGCGGCGGCCCGGGCCATGGTATAACCAGGGGCCACCAGGCCGAAGATGAAATTATTCCACAGGGCACATTCACCAATGGCATAGATATCAGGATCAGAGGTTTGGCATTGATTATTAACCACGATACCGCCGCGTTCGCCGATAGTGATATCAAACTCACGGGCCAGAGCATCCTGGGGACGGATACCCGCAGAAAACAGGATCATATCAGTTTCCAGGCTTTCGCCATCGGCAAAACACATTTTGTAGCGACAGCTATCGCCTGCTTCGATGCTTTGCGTGGCTTTTTGGGTATGCACCGTTACCCCAAGCTCTTCAATTTTACTTTTTAATAAACGACCACCACCTGCATCAACCTGCACCGCCATCAATTGGGGAGCAAACTCGACCACGTGGGTTTCCAGTCCCGCCTGTTTTAATGCATTAGCTGCTTCAAGACCTAATAAGCCGCCACCCACTACCACACCAATTTTACTGGCTTTGGATGAAGCGCTAATTGCTTCTAAGTCTTCAATGGTGCGATAGACCAAACAATGGGGCTGATCATTACCCAGAATGGGAGGAACAAAAGGATAGGAGCCCGTAGCCAAGACTAATTTGTCATATTCAAATATTTCGCCGACTTCGGTGGTCACCGTCTTATGCACTTTGTCTATATGAGACACTCTGGCATTGGTCTTATAACTAACGTGCAACTCGTCGTAATGTTCACCAGTAGTTAAGGCCAAATCGTCGGCTGTTTTGCCGGAAAAATACTCGGATAAATGTACCCGGTCATAGGCCAAACGAGGCTCGGCACACAATACGGTAATTTCAGCACAGAGGTCTTGCCCGGCAAGCTGTTCAACAAAATGATGACCGACCATGCCATTGCCAACGATGACAACTTTAATTTTACTCAATGTCTGTGACATAAGCACTTTTACCCCTTTCAACTAAAAATCTCGCCAAACAACCAAATCTAGTTATTTATGCATAATTAGTCAGAAATTTGCACACTTGATGCCATAAATTTTATATTCATATTATTCATATACTTAACAAATTCACAATGCCAGTTAACAAATATATGGAGCATAGTTGTAGTGCAGAACGCACGAACTAGGTGCAAAACTAAAAAAGGAGAGTTTGTCGCCGACTGCTATTAACAAACGGTGGGCAAACACCTAGTAAAAGTCCTGTTAATGGACTTTACTCATCTTTCACACACACCATAATTTATTTAAACATAACTCTTGATGTGAATAAAATTTAGCAACAGAACCAGCCACGCTGGCCCATATTAAAACGAGTTTTAGTCAAAATAATAACGAAGAGGTAAGAATAAACAACAACAGCGCACAGTTTTGGTGCTAATGGTGTGGAGATAATGGTGTGGAAATAATTGGCGGGCTGTCTATTTTGTTCATTTAATTGTGCATTTACTGAAATTATTTTATTAACCACGTGCAAACTTTTTTATAATTTGTAAAAACAGAACTTCATGTCTAATCTTGGTGCTGCCGCACCACTTTAAAAATTTTAATTCGCACAAAAACCGCTAATACGGTCATCTTCACTGCAGGATGAGAGGTGATGTTCAATCTTTTTCCTTCAAATAAGAATAACTCCAAAATCCTTTATCCTTTATCCTTCAACTAAAATTCCAATATAAACTCTATATTTCATATGGTTAATAAAAACACCACAATAATTTGACAAAGGTAGTGCTGCCCACATTTAGTTCTGGCAATAATAAATACCCGATGCCAACTGCTGCATAGTGGGGAGAAATCATGGCTCAGGACAAATTCAATCTCGCATCTTTCGGGGGAAAATGAAAATACTGCATCTTTCCTGGATCGTATTTTTCATTACTTTTTTTGCATAGTTTAATTTTGCACCATTAAGAGACGTTGTCATCAATGACATGGGACTCAGTATGGCTGAATGGAAAACCCTATTAATCCTCAACGTCGCGCTTACCACTCCGGCGAGAGTAATAATAGGCGCACTGACCGACAAATTTGGCCGCCATCTGGTTTACTCTGCCCTGTTGATACTGTGCTCTATTCCCTGCTTTATGTTTGCCCTTGCCGACAGCTTCATACTTCTTGCTATTGCCTGCTTTGCGCTGCATGCAAGGGCTGGATACGGTCCATCGGGATCTCAAACCGGAAAACATCATGCTCAGTCACAAGGGCGAAGTGAAGCTAATCGACTGTGGTACGGTACAAGTGGCGGCGCTGACCGAGTTAAGCAGTGGAATTGAAGACGATATGCCACTTGGTTCGGTTAACTATGTTGCACCAGAATATTTACTCAGCAACCGCTGTGAGCATGTTTCTGACATATCCTCCCTTGGGGTAATACCCTATGAGATGTTGAGCAATGCCCTTCCCTATAAACCGTTTATGTATAAGGATTATCGGCCGAAATCTCTGGCAGAGTGGAATTACGTCCCATCCATCAAACCCGGTGTAAATTACCACTTTGGGTAGACATAACCTTACGCAAAGCCACCAAAGCTAAGGCCGAAAAACGCTATCAGGCTTTATCTGAATTTATGACTGATTTACAGCAAGCCAATCAGGCTCACTTAAATGCGGTAAAAAATACGCCATGGCTTGAGCGTGACCCATTGTTATTTTGAAAAATTTTGTGTGGCTTATTGCTGGCCGCCAATGTTTAGTAGATATTGCCAAATTAACGTTTGTTATTCCTATAGCGTTCACAATTATATTAAGCCTTAGTTGGAAACTTGCTTGCCCACGGTGTAAGCTGCGACGAAATCCATCCTGTAAGGAAAAAAAATTACCAATGTTTAGCTACAAAAACCTTCTACAACTTGCTGTCCGCACGACAGTTTTTTTATTACTAATAAGTGCTGCAATCACTACTCATGCCGCCTCAGTTTGGAAAGTATCTTCCGACAAACACAGTGTCTACATTGGTGGCACCATCCACATTCTGGCTCCCGAAGACTACCCTCTGCCTAAGGAATACGACCAGGCCTTTGCGGCAGCGAGTAAACTCGTATTTGAAACAGATATGGCGGCGGTTAGTTCTGCGGAATTTCAGCAGAAGATGATAGCCAAAATGACCTACTCTGACGGCACAACCATAGATCAGGTGTTGGAAGCTAAAACGTATACCGCCCTGCACCAGCATTTGACCTTACGTCAAATCCCCATGGCAGCGGTGGCAAATATGAAAGCAAACTTACTGGCCATTACCCTAAGCATAATTGAGCTGCAAAGAATGGGCTTTACCAGCATAGGCGTTGATCAGTTTTACACTAACCTTGCCATTGAAAAAGGCAAGCCCCAGGCTTGGCTCGAGTCGCCCGACGAGCAAATCGCCTTTATAGCCAATATGGGAAACGGCGATGAAAATGGCATGATCGAATATTCGCTGCGGGATATTAAAAAGATGCCTGAAACGATTGGCCAATTGCGCAGTACATGGCTGGCAGGTGATATGGAAGGCATGGCAGCTGTGGGTATCGTGCCGTTTAAGGCGGATTATCCTGAGATTTATCAAGACTTATTAGTAAGCCGCAACAACAATTGGCTACCGCAAATTGAGAGCATGCTTAAGGATGATGCAGTAGAACTAATTCTGGTTGGTGCCTTGCATTTGGCCGGACCGGATAGCTTACTGAGCTCCTTAGCCGCCATGGGATATAAAGTAGAAAAACTATAAGCTACGTTGTCATTAACTCAGAGAACATTGGGCAATGTAGACTACAGCTTACTGCTTACTAGTTCATGGTCAAAATACACTTGACTGCAACAAAGAGTCTTCTGCTTGTTGGCTTGCAACACATTTGTCTGAGGCAAAAAACCATCCATCGCTAAATTTACTTTATTTTTGCGTCAGGTCTTCCACTATCCCTATTTAACCGGTTATATTGTCCTGCTAGTTTATTCATTAAAAAAGTATTCAATCGTCATGATAGCAAGCTGCGATACTCTTGGTTTATTGCCAATTTCTCAAGCACTAAAGGCAATGCTAAGCAATATTTCTCCACTAAAGGATAGCCAAAGCCTGCCCCTGCTCGAGGCTTATAGTAGAGTGTTGGCCAGTGATGTTGTTTCCCCTATTCAAGTACCCCCCGCCGACAATTCGGCGATGGACGGCTATGCGATGCGAGCGGAAGATTTAGTAAGCACTGACACCCTTGAGTTGATTGGTGTTTCAATGGCTGGCACGCCCTTTAACGGCGAAGTGAATAAAGGCCAATGTGTGCGCATTACGACCGGTGCAATCGTCCCCAAAGGGGCCAATGCCGTGCTCATGCAAGAAAATACTCAGGTAGACAATCAAGGTGTTCGCTTCTTGGAGCAAGTCAGCAAGGGCAATAGTATTCGCCGGGCGGGCGAAGACATAGAGTACGGCGCACTGGTATTGCAAAAAGGCCTGCGTTTGCAAGGGGCGCATTTGTCCCTATTAGCCTCGGTGGGCATTGCTGAGGTAGAGGTGGTGTGTGCCATCACCGTCGGTTTAATAGCCACCGGAGATGAGTTAACGCCTCCGGGCCAGCCACTCGCACCCGGTGGCATATATGAAAGTAACCGCTATGCCCTGCATGCCATACTTAGCCATTTAGGCGCTCAAGTCATAGATTTTGGTATAGTCAAAGCTGCCAAACCCAGTTTAAGGCAAGCATTAAAGAATGCCGATGACCAATGCGACTTGGTCATTTCATCCGGTGGCGTGTCGGTCGGGGATGCAGATTTTGTTAAAGACATACTGGATGAGATGGGCCAGATTAACTTCTGGAAAGTCGCCATCAAACCAGGTAAACCCTTCGCCTTTGGCAAACTAAGCAAGGCCTGGTTTTGCGGTTTACCGGGTAATCCTGTGTCATCTTATGTGACTTTTCAGCAGCTTGTCGTGCCGGTACTACAAAAGTTGGCGGCAGAGCAGGCAACTGAAGCGGAGTATTTTATCGCCCAGGCCGCCACTGCAATTCGCAAACGTCCCGGGCGGGCGGATTACCAACGGGGTATCTACTATCGTGATGAAGCAG
>JAWUXW010000087.1:0-20093 GCA_034111125.1 Paraglaciecola sp. | reverse complement strand
TGCCAATCTACAAATTCGATCACAATGTAATGGGGGGAGATGATATTGAAATATCATCCGGTCAAATTAAAGTACCTGGCTATAACGAAGCGATAGATTTGCATATGACATCACCCTATGCGGATCTGATCTGAATTATGTCTACTGTTAATCCCAGGGTCAGAGTAAACTTGCTCAATCAATACCACTAGTGTGGTCGATTGATGCCCTGCCCCTAGTTTTAGACACGCCTCAAACCCGTAAGGGCAAAATCATTTTAGTTGCTACTTTGTTGCGAGATCCCCTGTCGCGAGCTCCCTTGCTAGGGAGCTGTATTGGGAAAATCGGCTTAGGCCAAAACCAAGCCTAATTGCGCTCAAACAACATCATACTCTCCACATGAGAGGTTTGCGGGAACATGTCCATTATACTGACCTTTGTCACTTTATAGTGTTTTGCGACTAAATATTCAGCGTCTCTGGCTAAGGTTGCTGCATCACAAGACACATACAATATCTGCTTTGCTTTGATCTTAATTAAGGTATCAAGAAACGCAAACGCGCCTGCTCTTGGCGGGTCAAGCAGCACTTTTGTCACACCGAGTGGAATAAGCTCAGAACTGAGCGCTTTGCTTAGATCAGCGGCCAAAAATCTCAAATTCGTTGATTTGTTCAGATGGGCGTTAGCGATGCCTGCAGCAACCATACTGTCTTGAACTTCGACCCCTATAACTTGGCCAGCTCGAACCGCTAAAGGTAAAGAGAAGTTGCCCACTCCACAAAACAAATCCAGCACTACATCGTTTTTTGATGGCGCTAGCCAATGTAGTGCTTGAGCGACCATTTTTTTATTCAATGCGCCATTTACCTGAATAAAATCTTGTGGATGATAACGTAAGGTCAGGTCTTCTATTTTATAAAAACGTGGGGCTTTACCGTCTACGTCAGCGGTGTCAGAATCAGGCTGTTGCCAGTATAAATCAACATTATGTTGTATCGCCCATTGCGTCCAAACCTCTGTACTTTCGGGGGATATGGCTTTAATTAATCTAATAGTGACACTCACACCTTGGTCATCATCTAATAATTCCAGGTGGCCAATATGATGAACTAACTTGTCACTTAACAGAGTGATTTTCAGTGCACTAAAAAGGCTCTGCAAAGGCGGAGTCAGCACTATACATTGCTCAATGGAGATAATTTTTTTTGATGCTTTGCCGCGAAAGCCTATCAGTACTTTGCCGTCTTTAACGTAGACAGCTATGCGCGCCCGACGCCGATATTCAAAAGGCTGATCAGCTAATACGCTTATGGGGAGTTGATCGATGACCTTACGTAACTGTCCTTGCATCCATTGTTGCTTGGCTTCAATTTGCTTAGGCTGAGCGAGATGTTGAAAACTACATCCTCCACATTCACTAAAGTGCGGGCATGAGGGCTCTATACGTTGCTCACTCGCGACTACTATATTGCTGAGGCGCGCTTCATCATAGCGCTTACTGGTTTTAACGATCTGTGCTTCAACCGTTTCACCGGGCAACGCCCCCGCAATAAAAGTCACCTTGCCGTTTAATCTTGCAACGCCTTTTGCATCATGGATCAAGCCTTCCACCTCAAATGTTTTTTTTGGTCCTAGCACGGGTGCTTTAGTCTGGCGGCGGTGAGAGTTTCTATTTTTCAAATGGTCGATACACCTGTACATAGTTAAAGCCTTTATCATGTGTCACTAATGATTAATAAGGGCTGATAATTTCCCTTTCACAATACAGACAATATCGGCAGTGCTGGGGCAATTGACTAAATTAATTGGCTAATTTAAAAATGGGAAATGTTTAACCGCAATCTTATCGAGCATTAAAAGTTTAAGCTATTCTTCGTCAGTAACGGAACGAATATCGCGCATCCGGGCCAAAACAACAATGCAAATTGGTCTGGCTAAGCTTGAAACAAAAAATACAATGCTAATACACTACATGATAATTCAATGTAGGCGGCAATCCGCCACCAACTCGTGCAAGGTAGTTATCGCACGATACCTGAGACTTAGCTGCATGCTTCCACCTAAAGGGAGATGCTCAGTAATCAAAACAAGACAGCCATTTTTAGCGGCTATTTTTTAACTGGAGAAGAACCAAGAGTCCTAGACTGAAGACATTTCAAATAAGCATGAACGGTTTGTTCAACTTCATGCCCTCGAAGTACCTAGTCCGCAAAGTTAATTTTGCTCTTATTTTTGATTGCCTAGACTATCCAAGCCCGTCGCCTTGCTTAATAATGACGCAAATTTCTGCGGGTCGAAGGTCAGGGGTAAATGATGGAGTTTATCTCCCTTACCATTCAATATCAGTAAAGTGGGAAAACCGTAGATTTTGTACTTATGCATAAAGTCCTCTCCTTCTTTGGCGTCATATTCGATGCGGGCAAACACAAAATCTTTGTCGATTGCTACTTTTACCTGCTCATTGCTGAAAACCTCTCGATCAAGTTTCCGGCAAGTAGGACACCAAATAGCGGTCATATTGGCCAATACCAGTTTGTCGTTATTACTGGCTTCAACTAGCGCCTCTTCCAGGGTGTGGATGCTCAGGCCAGTTTTCGCCAATGTGTCACGGCCCAACTTGCTTTGCACATAAGTATTGCCAAAATAGAGCACACAACCTATCAACACCAGAGCAGTCCATTTTGCTAATGGATTAGCTATTAACTGGCTAATTTTTGACTTATGCTTTGCATTAAGTTTATTGTCGTTTACGTTCATGACTGCCTACTTTGGAGGTGAGTGATTACTGAATCTTGTTAGACCGTATCATCGGCCTCCGGCTTTCGAACTGAACTCGTCTTATTTAGCACAATAATCAACAATTTCATCTAGTACTGCCTGTAAACCATTGCCCCGGGATTGGCTAAGATGCTTAGCCAATCCTAGCTGCTGCAAATAAACTGACATATCAAATACCAATACTTGCTCAACTGGTTTATTTTGCAGAACTTCGAACATGATGGCTAGCAAGCCACGGACTATCTTACTGGGTGAGTCAGCCTTGAGCTGCAACAAACCGCCTAGGTTATCACAGCGCAGCCAAACCTGACTTTCACAGCCCTTAACCTCGTATTCACCCCGATGCTCTTCATGAGTAAGTTTATTAAGCTGCTTGCCCGCCAACATAATTTTCCGATACGTTTCGTCCCAGCTTTTTGCCTGATGGACATGAGCGGCAATAGGCAGAAATTGTCCACTATCCCTTACATGGTTTTCCTGAGCAGCAGGGCCTTTTTCAGCTCCATTCCCGTGTAGAATATCTATTGCCATATTGAGGGCCTTAACAAAGCGCTCAACTTCCTGCCCAGTATTGTAGCAAGCTAAGGATACTCTAAGGGTTCCCTCTAAACCTAAGGCTTGCATAAGCGGCATGGCGCAGTGGTGACCGACTCTAAGAGCAAAATTATGCTCATTTAGTAAAAGTCCCAAATCCTGACTATTTAAACCATCGATGGTAAACGATTGTATGCTTGTGCTATTAACGCAGTCTCCCCACAACCGTATTCCGGGCACCTGCTCAAATCCTTGTAACAGAAGGCGGTATAAAAATTCTTCGTGTTGAGTTATTGCTGACCTATGTTGCTGAATAAAATCAACTGCCGTAGCGAGCCCCACTACCCCTGCAATATTTGGTGTACCTGCCTCATATTTTAAGGGCAGATCTTGAAAGCTGCTGCCACTAAAACTAACCTTGTCGATCATTTCACCACCATACTGGTAAGGGGGCAAACTGGCTAATAATGCCTGCTTGCCATATAAGACCCCAATCCCGGTTGGCCCAAACATTTTGTGGCCGCTGAACACATAAAAGTCACAATCCAAGGCCTGTACATCGATGGGCATATGACCTATGGCCTGGGCACCGTCTATCAATGTTAATGCACCAAATAACTTGGCTCGCTCAATCAGTTTCTCAATGGGATTGATATTCCCCAGGGCATTTGACACATGTCCAATGGCTAACATGACAGTACTATCATCAATCAATGCTAGGGCTTGTTTAACATCCAACACGCCATTTTTATCTATCGGCATTATTCCTAGCTGCAAATTATGTTGCTCTGCTAACTGCTGCCAGGGCACAATATTGGCGTGATGTTCCAGTGTCGATATAAGTATCTGATCACCGGGCTTAAAATGCCCCCTGGCGAGGATACTGGCAACCAGGTTAATACTTTCCGTTGCCCCTTTAGTCCAGATAATTTCTTTTGAACTGGCGGCGTTGATAAAGCGCTGAACTTTAATTCGGGCTGCTTCGAAAGATGCAGTTGCTCGTGCGGCTACGCTATGGGATGCCCGGTGCACATTGGCGTTATCCTTACGATAAAAACGTTCCATCTGCTCAAGCACTGGCTGAGGCTTTTGACTTGTAGCCGCGCTATCCAGATATACCCAGGGATTGCTTGCGTCCGGTGTTTGAAATATAGGGAAATACTGACGAAGATCGGACTCGGACATGCAAAGGCTTCATGTAAAACAGGGGATATGTGCGGGCAATTGTATGAAAAGTGCAGGCTTAAGCAAGTTTAATTGGTGATGGGCTCAGTATTTCCCGGATTAATGTCACCAGGCGCATCAATTTTATATTGGATAATTGCCGATAATCAAAATAGGGGCAAACAATCAGTCGCGCAGCTCGGTCAATTGCAAATTCATTGTCCAGCCAAATGAGGCTTAATGGCAGTGTTAGGGACTTGGCATAACTTCGGCCCATCACTATATGTACCTTACCTAAGCTTTGCTCTTGCATCGATGAAGGAATTGAAAATAGTAAAGCGGTGTTACTGCCTGACTGGAGCAATGATTGCTCTCGATATTGCTGCCAGGTTTTACTATGTCGAGCGACAGGAAATTGTGCATCTGCTAAGGCAAAAATAAGTTTGGCATACAGATTAAACACCTTACGCCAACCATTGCCACAGGCCTGTCCAATAGCGTAAATCTCGCCACTACTTAGTGCTTGAACTTGCTTGGCGAGGGTCAGCCCCGAAAAGTTAGGGCGTTTGTCGATATACACCAGAAAGTGGCCATCAGGGTCGCCGAATCCACAATTAGTAACGCTAGGATGCACTGCAGTCACTAATGAGTCGAATTAGTCTGATATCGATTATTGCGCCGACAAGTGTTGTAAATCTTCATCGATGCAATCCAACATTTCCTGAGCTTCAAGCATAATGCCCTCCTCATCATTACTAAGAGGAAAGACCAATACCAGAGTTCCGTTGTTCTTCATACCAGGCAGCCATTGCCCATGCCATTCTGAGAATTCGATCTGTTTTGGCGTACAATCGGGAAAGTCATCCTTTACCCAGGCCGTGGCAAATTCTTTATGGGGCCATACGGGCACGCAGGCATCACCTTCTGCTTTTAGCATCAGCCAGCCGTTCTCCCCAAACAATCCCCATAAATATTTACGTTCAATCATTTGCTCAATAGCGTAGTCGAATCTTTCTTCGGGTAGCATCTTGCTTAAGGCAATAAACTCTTCGGATGAAATAGTGGTCATATAATGATCCTGAATAAAAACATGGTGAAATTACTTACTGAATCTAGTACCAGAAAGTAAGTGTTGCGTTATACAAAGTAATATTTGTGTGTGTTTTAAGCGTTACATTTGATTTTTAGGCACTTACTTAAGGGTAATTTTTTTATGGACTAACCGCATGCCATGAAACGTGGACGGCGAGAATACACCAATATAGCCCAAGACACCAAGACTAGAAGAAGCCGCTCCTAGATCTATGGCTTGCTTGGCATATTGCTGCTTGCGGGTTTCGCTTATTTCAGTTTTATCAACACCCACAACAGCTTTATCAACCATGATTTCTATCGGGTATTGTACGAAGCCTCAAATACATTAAACGAAAACCTAAACTCTCTCGAACGTATGCACGCTGCTAAAGAAAGTGAAGTCTCTATTCGTTCACTTTACCCAGTTATCGCCGCAGTAAGAAAAGTCAAATTGATGATGAACATGCAGATGATAGTTATGGCTACGAACTAGACGGGCACAGAATAAAAATTACCGCGAAGACGTTTACCGCCATTTTAGAAGTAAATGATATTTTACCTGAAACCAAGCAGGGTTTTAGCCAATACCTGTTCGCCGATCACAACGGCCAGATGCTAGCCAATACTGGAGGGGAAAAGACCATCTCAATAGTCGATTTATCCAGCATCAACAATCAGATACTACAAAAAAGTCAGCCATTTGCAATGCCACTAAATGTTAAAGGTTCATCTGATGATGATTAAAATGCACCTTTACCTAGCTACAGCAGCCACGTTGATATGCAATTATCCTACGGAGAGTTTCGTATTTTCATTTTTCCCTTTTCGCTGTCAACTCAGTTACACGTTAACAATAGTGAAAATAAGGCCATTCCCTATATGTTGTGCCTTGCCCTGACTTCCTGTCTAAGCTCTGAACCAGCATCTTGAGGTCACTTGGGTATATTGCTAACATTAAGCCGTTCTGCTAGGCCACTGCCCCTTTTACATTGCTGCTGCAAACTTAACTGCAAAGACTGCTGGCTGGCGTAAAGGCTAAAACTTGTTTTGGCCCGTGTGAGCCCCGTATAGAGTAATTCCCGGCTCAAACCTCTCGCTCCGGCAGCGTGTTTTATATCCGGCAGGCACAAATACACATGTTCAAATTCAGAACCCTGGCTTTTATGGATAGTCATGGCATACAAGGTTTGATGCAAGGGTAAGCGACTTGGCAGTAATCCTCTTATCTGGCCTTGGGAAGTGATAAACCAAACTTTTATCACATCTTTTTGTTGGGGATCGGGCATAACAATGCCTATGTCACCATTAAACAACTGTTGGTGGTGATCGTTTTGCCCCAGCATTAGAGGGCGACCAAGATAAAAATCCCGGGATGCATCTATAAGGCCTTGCTTGTGCAATTCTTTTTCAATCAAAGCGTTGAGTTGATGCACACCCCACTCACCACTTTTTTGCGCACAAAGTACCTGTTGGTGCGCCAGGCCAATAAACGCTCCTTGAATATCTCCCTGCTTGATGGCGCGAAAATATTGGCTGTAACCAGGCATAAGCTGAGCGACTAATTGTCTGTTTTGCTTATCACCGCTTAACTTACTTGGCTTACTTAGTTTACTTTGCTCATGCCAGTGAATATCTGTGGTATCAGCAGAGCTCAACAGAGCAAGGCTTTGCTGGTAATGACCATGATTAATGCTTTTGGCTAGGCGACCAATACCGCTCTTTTCTGAGAAACGGTGACTTTTTTGCAGTACCAAAACATTATCACTCAAGGGCTTCACTTGGTGGCCCACTGCCGGCAAAGAATAGGACGTAAGTTGCTGAATATGCTCCACCATCATTTGGCTAAAAGCCACTGGAGAGCTGTCGGTGTTAGCCTGACCACTAACGACAGCTGCGGCACAAATATCCGATAACACACTGCCCGCTTCCACCGAAGCTAACTGGTCCTTGTCCCCAAGTAAGATGATTTGTGCATGGGCGGGTAATGCAGCAAACAGTTTACTCATCAAGGGCAAATCAACCATCGAAGCTTCATCCAGCACCAATACGTCCAGATGCAAGGGCTTGTGTTCATTGTGTTTGAAATACGGACTATGAGGTAGGGCGCCTAATAAACGATGCACCGTAGTACATTGCTCTGGTAAACCCTGTCGAAGCTGCTCGGGTAACTGTTGCTTGGCCTGACTAATCGATTGACTTAGACGAGCGGCTGCCTTCCCTGTGGGGGCTACCAGTTTAATAATCAGCGGTTTAGTCCGCATTATGCTGAGTTGCTTTAGCAGCGCCATTAAACGTGTCACGGTGGTCGTTTTGCCGGTTCCCGGACCGCCGGTGATCACAGAAAACTGCTGAGTAGCAGCCATTGCTACCGCT
The DNA here is from genome assembly GCA_034111125.1 of Paraglaciecola sp. Lineage (GTDB taxonomy): Bacteria > Pseudomonadota > Gammaproteobacteria > Enterobacterales > Alteromonadaceae > Paraglaciecola. Next base: position 12,191 of record JAWUXW010000087.1, on the reverse strand, counting down.
ATTTTTTGCCAATCAGGCTGCTTAACATCATTTGCTGCCCGGTCAGTGAATAATTGCTCTAATACCACTTTGGCTGCGGGGATATCAATGGCCATGCTATTGGCCGCTTTGTCTAGAATATGCCGGGCCAGTTCTCGCTCATATTGCCAGTAACGCTGTAAATAGAGTTTGTCTCCATCAAGCACCAATGGTTTAGTTGCTGCTTCATTCGCCTCCCTTACCCGTAGGACTGTTTTGGCTTGGCTCAGCTGCTGCATCAAACTGTCGATAGCAGGAAATTGATGTACGTCCCCGAAAGGCTGAGCTAGATCTGCCAGGTGCAGGCAACTATCTTGATCACCTAGTCGAGAACTAAGGCAAGCGGCCAGCAAGGCGATATTAGTTTGATGTTCCTGAGATTGGTCGCTGTCTTGTTCGGCGATAAATTCACCGAAAGCCAGATCCAGGGCATTTATCCGTCCCGTTTGCTGTAATTGCGCAAGTAAGGCCTTTACCATAAATCTAACTGCCCCTGTTGTTGCTGTGGTTTATCGCTTTGCTCACGTTCATCCTTGGACTTATGCTCAGCTGAACCGGCCATACTCAGCATGCCAGAAAATAATTTATCGAGTCCCATAATCAGCTGCTTGTCCGGTAGAATATGATAGATCCCGGAGCCAGGTGCCTCCGTACTCATGCCCCGCAAGAACAAGTAGTAGGCGCCGCCCACATGTGTTTCATATTGATAATTTGGCAGTTTTTGCCCTAACCAGCGATGCAAAGCGAGGGTGTACAATATCGCTTGCAGATGGTAATCGTGATCCGTCATGGCTTGATCTAGGGCTGCAGGGTGATAACTCTCTAGTACATCACCAAGGTGGTTTGACTTATAATCTGCCACATAAAATTTACCGTTAAATTCAAACATTAGGTCGATAAAACCCTTGATCATGCCGTTAAGTTGCTCGAACTGATAATTCCGGGCATGTTGTTTATTGTGTTTATTTATCAGTTGATTAAAGGCTTCAACCTTGACTTGTAGCAGTGGCATGAAAAACTCCATTTCTACTTTTACTTGCTGAGTACTAAGTGCACTCAAATACAAATCGGCACCCTGCCCTTTGGCAGAAAATGGGGCAGCAAATACATCTGCCAACCAGCTATGCAACATGGGATACCAAAGCTCGTCGATGCCAAACCAAGAGCCTTGTTGGCTGATCCCATCGCTTAGCTGCTCAGGGTGTTGAAAATCAACGTTCTCCAATACACCATGTAAAAACGAGCCTGCCTTGGCTCCCCGCTCAAAGGTAAATGGCGATAAATTTTGCTCTTGTTCAATATTGGCCACTACTTCGAATAAAATGGGATCATGGCCTTCATCCATACCCGGCAAGGCCATCTCAAGATGTTGCTGTTGACTGCTAATGGCCGAATAACTGGTCAGTCGCCAATGGCGTTTCACCGAACGGTTTAATTGGCCCACCTGCAAATTAGTTTCTTGTTTTTGGCTGTGCACCGTCTCAAGGGCTAGGCCTTGTTCAGCTTGTTCAAAGGCCTGATAGCCAATATGTAAAGTCTCTGCTAGCACCGCAATACGTGCAGCAATTAGCTCATCACTGGGCTGCTCTTCCTGCTTAAACAGTAAGCAGCCCAAAGCACTGGCCAGCAGTCCCGATTCCCCTTTACGTTGGCTGTGAGCGTTGTTCCATATGCCCACCGAGCAAAAGTGTACCGCCCGAGTCAACGCCACATACAGCAGACGTACGTCCTCGGCTAAGCGTTCCCGCTCAGCCGCTAATATATTCTCCGGTTCGGCCAATATATCCACCACCAACTGGTGCTGCTCGTCATGATACAGGGCTTCCTTCGCGCTTCTAAATCGGCAGGCAAAAGGAATAAACCCCAGGGGAAATTCCAAACCTTTAGCGGCGTGCTGGGTAATTATTTGCACCAGATTGGCATCAGTTTCCAAACGTAACTGCTGCCCCTCGTGGTTATGGTCGGGCTCTAATAAACGTTGTTCAAACCAGTGCAACAGGTGTGCCTCTCCCTGCAACACGGTACTTTGCTGTTGCAATAACTCGCTTAAATGACGTAAGTCCGTTAAGCGCCGCAGGCCATCGACATAATGGCTAACTAATTTTTGCTCTAGGGCGAAATGACGTGACACTCGATTGAGCACTAACATCAAGCCATGTTGTTGCCAATCTCGATGCCACTGATAACAATGTTCTATTATTTGCTGCCACGCCAGGTCGTTATTGAGTAAATCATCAATCTGCAAGGCGGTCATGGCAAACAACTCGCTCATCAGGGCATTTTTTATCAGACGTTCATCACCTGGCTTGGAAAGCGCCTTTAACAGCATAAATAAATCCTGAGCGAGCTGGGTAGCGAATACACTTTTACGCACCAAAAACACACTGGCCACATTTACTTCAAAAAGGGCTTGTTTGATTACCTCGGCTTCTTGTCGATCTCTGACCAACACACAACAATCTCCCGCTTGCAGTGGCTGAGCATTAATTGTGGCTTGGCCCAACCGAGCTTGATTGAGCAACTGGCTAATTTGTGCTGCTGTCTGTCTGGCCAGCTGTTGTTGCACATGGCTCCAGGACAGTGGTTTGCCATCTACGCTGCGCAGATGCTGAAACTGCAAGGCTGGCAAAACCTGCCCTTCAATTTGCAAGCCGCTTTGCTTTTTGGCGGCTATAACTGGATGAAACGGAATGCTCTCCTTAAACAAGAAACCTTGCTCGCTGCCGGTAAATATCCCGTTTATGGCTTCTACCAACTTAGCTTGGGAGCGCCAATTGCTGGCCAGAGTAAATTGCTGCTCGCTGCCAACCAGCTGTTTAGCCTCAATATAGGTAAATATGTCCGCGCCACGAAAGGCGTAAATGGCCTGTTTGGGATCGCCAATCATGATCCAACAAGGAGGGGTCGCATGAGAGGCATTGCCATAGATAGCGCTAAACACCGCGAATTGTACCGGGTCCGTATCCTGGAATTCGTCAATCAATACAGCGGGATAGGCTTGCACAATCGCCGTAGCAAGGGCCTGGCTCTGCGTCGAATTAGTATCACTAAGGGCACTTTGCAAGGTACTTAACAAGTCATCTGGGGCAAGCAAGTGCAAGCTTTGTTTGTTAGCGGCTAAATTAGCGGCAATAATTTCCAGGGCCTGTGCACTAAAGGCCAAACGAATACTGTTAAAACACCTTTGCTGCAGGCTGCCTAAGTCGTCAAAGGGGCCAAAATCCAGATGATATAGGTCTACACTGCCCTTTTTCAGTGCTTTTTGCAGTTTTTCCTGACTAAACGCGCCCCAACCATCCTTATCAAAATCCGGCTCTAATGCGCTGCTGTGACAAAATAGCTGCATGGCATCGAGAAATTCCCCTTTGCTCAACTTACTTCTGGCATTCAAGTTGGCATTAGTCAGTTGCTCAGCAACACTATTGTTCAGCCACCAGGCTTTAACCTGCTTTACTTGGGCGCAGTATTGCTCAAGCACTTGTCTACAGCTGTCTATGCTTTGACTTTGTTGGGGTTTGGCTTTGCGATATAACAAGTTGCGGATATCTGCCAGCAATGCATCCGGGCTAGACCACTGCTTGAGTAACATGGACAACAATTCAGGCTCAAGGCTAACAATATATTTGCGCCAATAGTCTTCAAGGGCCAATTTAAGCCATTCGCTTTCATCCAGGATCAGGCTCTGCTCATACATGGCTCCGCTTTCGAAGGCATGTTGCGTGAGCATGCGCAGGCTAAAACCGTGAATGGTAAAGATTGCGGCTTCATCCATCTGCTTGGTCGCCAGCGCAAGGCGCTGACAGGCAATATCACGCTCTGGAAATTGAGTTAAGAGACTTTGTACAAACAAATCCTCACTATGACCGGCAAAAAAGTCCAGGTAGGTCTGGCGAAGTTTTTGCCGAATGCGCTCTTTTAGCTCCGCAGTGGCGGCATTGGTAAAAGTCACCACCAGGATTTGCTCTACGCCTAAAGGTTGGCAGCCATGCCCTAGCAATAAACGTAAGTACAAATTGACGATGGTGTAAGTTTTTCCGGTGCCTGCACTAGCCTCAATTAGAGACGGGCCGCTAAGGGGAAAACTTAGCGTGTCTAAGGCCTTCATTTACCACCTCCGAGTTCGAACATCGCCGACATCAGCTCTTCGCTGACTTCGCAGAATGATTCAAAATGCGGGGAAAGATCAGGGCACAAGCGTTGAATATGAGCTTCATTGCCTTCACCAATGGCAAAGCTATTACCGTCAAAGGTTTGTAAAGTTAGTGTGGGATCCTGAGTTTTTAGCCATCTCCATGCGGTTTCCGGGTAAAAATGGACCGCCTGCTTTTGTCCCATACGCCAGTATTTGACAAAGTATTGCAGATTTTGTGCGGCTTCATCGGCGGGGATTAGCGGCAAAGAAAAAGGCTTGTCAGTGCCAACAAAATACGCCTGCTGCAAACCATTAGACGGAGGCTGTACACATAAACATAGCCAGTTTAGATACAAGGCCAGTTTATCTTTAGCCCTCACCTTTCCTGCCCGCCACAATATTAAGTTTTGCCCGTATTGCCCGTTTTTTCCATTTTTTCCATATAAAGCATCAATCCAGCCAACAATATTAAGCCCATCAATGTGCAGACTCACTTCATGTTTGGCTTCGCTGCCACTGGCGATATCAAAGCCCAATTCAGCTAACTTTGCCCTGAACTCGGCACTTTGCCTGGCAATTTTATCTAACAGGATCGGGCCGCTGTTGCCTATCGGCAGCTTACCTTCTGCCCGTAAACGCACTGGCCAAGCGCTGCTTTCATCAGAGCTGATAAAACGTTCATTCAGTTTGTATCTGTCCAGAGCATCAAAGGCAAAAGGCTCATCATCTTGATAACTACTATTGAAACTAGCAAAGCGACTTTGCCAGCGCTGGATAAAAAACGCCTTGGCCGGATTACTAAAAAAGTCGATTAGCTCATCCAGAGCGACTTCAGGAACTTGCTGGTCGACCTCCGGCACTTGATACAAACTGCCTTCTAAAAACACCCGTTCCTCCACCTCTTCATACTGGCGTTTGGCTACCGCTAACCAATGTTTCTGGTAGCTAGGGTGCTGGGTATCCGGGCTAAAATAATTGGCGGCAAAGGGCTGTAGTGCATGTTGAGTGAGCAAATGCTCCAGCAAAGCTTGCTCTGTTTTTGCCGCTGGTAATGAATGTTGGCCGTCAATACAGAAACACTGTTGGCAGTACTCCAACAATTCGCTAAGTAAAATTGAAGGGCTACGTGGGCTGTTATCTTTTTGACTAAAGCCCTGATAACTAAGGTACAACAGTTCTCTGGCAGACAGCAGTGCTTCTAAAAATAAGTACCTGTCATCCAAACGACGAGAACGATCTCCCCTTCGTGCCTTGCCTTTGCTCATCAGGTCAAAGCCCATGGGCAAAACCTGACGAGGGTAATCAGCGTCATTCATACCCAAGATACACATCACTTTGAAGGGGATGCTGCGCATGGGCATCAGGGTACAAAAATTAACATATCCCCCTAAAAATCGCTGACCGACGCCCTTGTCCTGTAAGTTTTGCTTTAATTCACTAACAAACACATCTTGCTCGACTGCCAGAGTAAATTGTTGTTGATGGCTCAACATTAACTCTATGGCCTGACGCAGTTCCAGCAACACATTTTGCTCTTGCTCGTCTGGTAAATACAGCAAATCAATAAACTCAAGGGCAGCACTGACCTTGTCAGTTATGCTGGCCGCCTGTTGGCAAAATGCCATGGCTTCGAATAGTACTTTGCTAAAAAGGTAAAACTTGCCCAGAGCGATTGCTTGTTGACCTTCAATATCCCCATAGGGAGCAATAGTTTGTCCACAGTTTCCTTGATAAAGGTGCTCTGCGTCCATGGCATAACCGGTGAGTAAACGCTGCAAGCCAAATAACCAGGTATTTTGTGGTTCTGGCGGCAGCTGCCAGCGGCTTTTATCATCTTGATCCCAGCCCCAGCGGACACCGGCATCGGCCAGCCAATGCTGTAATAGCTCAAACTCCTGAGGACTAATATCAAATCTGGCTTGCACGGCCGGCACTTCAATAAAGGCCAATACGTCGGATAGGGTTAGACGGCTCTTGTGCAAGAGCATTAATTCAATGAAACTATTCAGCAAAGGAGATTCTTCACTCACATTGCGATCGGAAATCGCATAGGGAATATACAAACCAGGTTCAACGCCCCCAAATACCCCCTCAATAAAAGGCGCATAAGCGGCCACATCCGGCATCATCACAATCACATCACCAGGATGCCAATCGGGATTACGAGCAAACATGCTCAATAGCTGATCATGCAGTACTTCAAGCTCTCGCACCTTAGAATGGCAGGCATGGACTTGTAATGAGCGATCGTCAAAGCTCAACGGGATTTTTGGATACTGCTGGCCATTAGACAACAGTTCGTCTGCGGATAAGGGCTCATGGGCCCCCCTATACTGCAAATTCAACACTTCAGCCTGAATATGCTGCATCAGAGTTGTAGGGCTTGGCGTAATAAAATCATCATCTTGTTGCACATCTAGTTGCAACAACATGTCCTGGTAGTCTCGCCCCAACTTACCCCAGGATGATAATAAGGGGTTGCCCACATCCTGATACTCACTGGCATCGCCGTCTTTGTTGGCATCAAGAGCCTGCAATTTGGCTTTAGCATGGGTTTTACTGTCAACCACGTCGCCCCAGTAATGCTGGCTAGGATTAAACCAGAATATCAGCACCTCACGTTGCTGGGCGAGGGCCGCCAGCACTTCAAGCTGTTGTTGGGGCATGGCGGAAATGCCAAATATGAACAAGGGTTTTTCACTGCGTGGTATTGCGGGCTGTTTGCCAAGCTCTGCCAGCAGTGCCTGGTGTAAATTGGCCCGGTGATAATCTGATTCGCCTAGACTTTGGCTATATTCGCTCAACGCTCGCCACAATAAGGGTTGCCAGGGATGCTCGCTGGTATCCACATCAGATAAGGTATCTTCGCCTTGCTCCCAGGCTAAAATCCACTCCGGGCGGTAAACGAGATATTGATCGTACACGTCAGCAATTTTTTGGCAAAGCTGATACAGCTTTAGGCCATCGTCGTCGGACAAGTAGTCACGAATAGCTTGAAACTCAGTCTGTTGCAGTAGCTCAGGTAAAATCGTCATCAACTTCCAGGCCATATTTGGCTTGGTAAAAGCCGATTGCTCCGGAAGTTCCGGGATATGCTGGCGATAAAGCTGCCAGATAAAGCTAGAGGGAAGAGGAAAATCCAGATTGGCAGCAATACCCAGTTTTTCGGCAATTTGTATCTTTAACCACTGCGCCATGCCTGGGCTTTGCACCAAAATTATATCTTCGGCAAAAATATTCCCGCCATCCAGATTACTTTGCTGCAAGCAGAGCATTAAGCGCTCTGCCAGACGTTCCATTTTATTTGATTGCAGCAGATGTAACACGACTAACCTTATTCGAATTATTGTGTAATTTATTATTCTAGGATTGTAACAAAGTCTATGACGCCGACTAGTATTTATGTTGTATTACTTAAGACAAATAGAGAAACGGGAAAATTATCAAATGAATAAAACGGATTACGATGTCGAACTGAAAAAACTGCAGGTTGAATTAGTTTATTTACAGGAATGGGTGAAGCAGCAGTCTTTGAAAGTGTTGGTCATATTTGAGGGGCGCGATGCGGCCGGAAAAGGCGGCGTAATCAAAACTATCGCCGCCCGCCTCAATCCCCGGGTAGTAAAAATAGCGGCATTAGCTAAACCTTCAGACCGAGAGCGAAGCCAATGGTATTTTCAACGTTATGTGGAGCATTTGCCCTCAGCGGGAGAGTTGGTGCTGTTTGACCGCAGCTGGTATAACCGAGCTGGGATAGAAAAGGTTATGGGGTTTTGTACCAGTGAGGAACACGAAGATTTTTTACGGGCCTGTCCGGACTTTGAGCGTATGTTAATTCGCTCAGGAACGCTGATAATCAAATATTGGTTTTCGGTGTCTGATGAAGAACAGGAACTACGTTTTAAGGGACGACTAAACAATCCCTTAAAACGGTGGAAATTCTCAGATATGGATTTGCACTCCCGGGATAAATGGGTGGAGTACTCCAGAGCAAAAGACGCCATGTTTGCCCATACGGATACCAAGCAAAGCCCCTGGTTTGTAGTGGATGCAGAGGACAAACGTGCTGCCAGACTAAACTGTATTGCTCATTTTCTAAAACAAATACCCTATAAAAAAATAAGTTATCCCGACATTCAACTACCGCCCATTAATCGCCAGGGCTATATCCGTCCACCTTTACATGAACAGCAGCATGTGGAAAAAAAGTACAAATAACCGCCTGTTAAATTATGAGGCCATTTGGCTATTAACCTTTAAATCCACTTGAGCTTGGCTTAAGCTATAGCACCAGCTGTACCGTTGATTACTTGTAGGCAAAATTATCAAGTAGGAATACGGTTTACAGACTCACATACATATTTAAGCGAATAAAAACTCTTGTCTGAAACTATTAGCTCCATACAAATTGCGGCCTGGTTAGGCTATATTGCATGCCTCTATTTTATGCTGCGCCGATTGTCGTTTCGCACACTGCTCGACGACAAAAAAATTCAGCATTTGCTCTTTGGCTGCGCCGCCTCGGTGTTTTTTCTATGGATTTTTCGCACCGGTATCTATCCGGGCTTAAACGTTCACTTTTTATGGCTGACAGCGCTAACCTTGATACTGGGCTTTCACTGGGCGGTAGCCGCCTCCTGTATCGCATTGGTAGGCATTACTTTGGTTGGTGCAGAAAGCTGGGTGATGTTCGGCGTAAACGGGCTGTTAGGTACTCTGGTGCCGATATTTTTAAGCTATTTGCTCTACAGTTTTATCTTTCACAAGTTGCCAAGACATATATTTGTATACATATTTGTTTGCGCCTTTCTCACTGGCGCGATGATGATAGGCATTAAGATGTCCCTACTCTCAGGCTATTATTACCTTAATGGCGACTACGACTGGTTAACGATAAAAGATAACTACTTGGTCCTATCCACCCTAATGTTGTTTATGGAAGGCATGCTAAACGGCATGACCATCACCCTAATGATCATTTATCGCCCCGAATGGGTATATACCTTCTACGATAAAATTTATCTGGAAAAAAAGTAACGGCTTTCTACCTCTGGTATTTGGCACAGTTACTTGTTTTAAAATCTGGACAGTATTAGGGAAACTAAAGTGACAAGCGAAAAATTAACTATTTTTTATGACGGTAATTGCCCCTTATGCGGTTTGGAAATGCAAAAACTGAAAGCCCATGACAGCCATAATTTAATCACTCTGGAAAACCTTCACCAGGAAAACTTCGAGGAGGTTTTTCCAGCGATTAGTTTCGATAAGGCCATGAACATATTACATGGTCAGTTCCAGGGCAAAATATTACTCGGATTAAATGTAAGCCATAGAGCATGGACACTGGTTGGCAAAGGTGCAGTGGTTGCCCCATTGCAGTTTCCAGTGATTAAGCAGCTTTCTCATGGAGTTTACTTGTTACTTGCCAAGTATCGTCACCCTATTTCTAGTTTTATATATCGGCGTTTTGGCATTGGCTTAAACAGCTGTGAGCAAGGAACTTGTTATGAAAAACCAAGCAACGTTAATAATCGGCGCTAACAGTGCAATTGCCAAGGCTCTAGCTCAGCAAGTAAACACGCGAACAAATTCTCAACTAATTGTTATCAGCCGTAACAACGGCTTTTATGCTCAAGAAGCATTCAATCAAGGGATACTGATTACTCTTGAAAATTATCATGAGCAAGACATAAAAAACGCAGTTGAAAGTATTACTCAACATACTGACCTTGATATCACCCAAGTTTTTATCTGCCACGGTATTTTGCATAATGAACGTTGTCATCCGGAGAAACGCTTAGAAGACTTTTCTCCCTCTGCATTTATGGAAATAATCACTGCAAATACCGTCACTCCTATGCTATGGCTCAAATATCTGACACCGGTACTACGGGGTAAACACCCATGCAAAGTAGTGATATTTAACGCCCGGGTTGGCAGCATCAGTGAGAATAAATTGGGTGGTTGGTATAGTTATCGCGCATCAAAGGCGGCAATGAATATGCTGATAAAATCTGCGGCAGTGGAATTAGCCCGCAGAGCAAAAAATATTAAACTGATCTCTTTTCATCCTGGCACCACAGACAGTCCTCTTTCAAAACCTTTTCAAAAAAATGTACCTCAAGGCAAGCTCTTTCAAAGTGAGTTTGTCGCCAATCAATTGTTGAATATAGTTGAAAACACCCCAATAGATGGTGAAGCAAGTTATCTTGACTGGCAGGGTGAAAAAATTCACTGGTGAATGATTAAAGCAGAGAAATCTGCTCTGAGATGTCTGTTCCTGGCCTCCTATTCAAAGGCAATTAGGAGCTTAGGAACAAATTTATTAAGGGCTATTGCCAGCCTATTTTCCATTGATGACTGTCTTTTAAGTCCCTCCAGTTAATGGCATATTGGTGTTTGTTAATGACCGCTTCAATCATACAGGCAATGACCCGTTGGTCTTCATTGGTACTCACCTTGGTAATAACAAAATGCTTCTCTTTGTCACTCACTTCAACCTTAGTCCATTTGCTATGCAGCAAGGCTTTAGGGCTAACTTTGTTCATATACAGTATCCTCGCGAAAATACACCGCTAATAGAATTCGATAGCTGAAATGGATAAGGTGAAATCACCTGTTTGCTTGCTGCTTATCAAAAAACCCACATGTGAAATGCTTTGCGCTGTTAACACCGGAGCATCAGTGATTATTCTGCCTCTAAACGACGCTTGAAAATCCGCCAACTTAAAACTTAAGCTTTGCATCCTATCCTTTTCGGTGGCGAAGCTATATTTATAAACGGTGTTATAGGCCATTGCCCGGCTCCTGATCCTAAGCTGATAAGGCCTGCCATCACCTTTCACGGTAATTTTCACGTATTCGAATGCCTTTTGCAACGTGGCAAGAGGCAGGTAGACGCTGGTAAAACCGCCATTATTTTCGGTAAAAACACGTCCATAAAAATTAAAGGCCTGCTCGAGTACTTTGGTTTTGCCCTTGGACAAGCCGCCCATAACCCCATCATTTATTACCTGCCACTGGTCAAGGTGCTGGAGCTCAGTGAAGGACAGCACATAAGACTGCTTTGCTTGATTTTCTGGGACATTAAGCCCTGGAGCAGGGTATCCCGTGCTGCTTGCCATGATAAGAACTCCTGCAACTAAGCTTCGAATTGACATAAGTTAAGACTAAAATAGCCCTCAAATTTAAAAATACAAAGTTTGCTTTGCAACCGCAGGCGACGATAAACCACACATTTCGTCGAAAGCGGATTGCAATATTAATTCAGCAATATGTATATCTTTTTTGCGAAGTAATTGCTTGGCCGCTGATAAAGACTGACATACCGCTACGTCACTCAATTGGGGTAAAGGGCTAAAATTACCGTTTACATCGCTCTTACCTACAAGGTAATGTCTTGCACCGGCAACAGCAATGATTGTTGGTTTACATTCCATAATGGACTATCCAGCGAATATCCTAAGCCAATACATGGTCTGTAGTACGCAGATAAAGTCCAAATAGTTTGAATATGCTAGGAATAATAAGCAACGAGTGAGCTTTGCAAATTAATACTTTCGGCAGTTCATATGTTTCCTTGCAACAGGATAGCCTGCTGATCTGTCTTACTCATTTTACTCACCACCAATTTATAAGAGTTATCAATTAGCCGCATCACTTCACCTTCGGGAACCGAACCGTCGAAATAGACTGAATTCCAGTGTTTCTTATCCATATGGTAGCCCGGGGTAATAGCAGGAAAAATGTCACGTAAGGCTAGTGCCTCATCAGGATCGCATTTCAAATTGAGCATTACCAAATCGTTGTGCTGCCCCATCAGTGCAAACATCTTATTGTTTACCTTAAAAACGGTCACATCAGAACCGAAGGGGAAACTTTCTACCGTAGCAGGTTTGGCCTGTATATATGCCCGCGCTTGTTGCTCATTCATTTTAACCTCAGCTTCGCCAACTTATCTATATGTTGATCAACGTACATTAATTGAGCAAATAATGCTTTATGTTCTACACTATTTCTCAATTAATTGAATATGCATAAT
>JAWUXW010000086.1:0-10859 GCA_034111125.1 Paraglaciecola sp. | reverse complement strand
GTTTTGGGATCTTTTAGTGTTGAGGCAAATCTATCTAATGCGCTATAGGCATCCCCTTTATCAGGCGCGCCAACTTCAACATAGTTTATGCCCTGTGGAACCGAGACATAATGCCAGGGAGACGAAGTCTTCTGCCAAAATACCTCGGGATTAGAGCGCATTTCATCAGCCCAGGTAGAAGCCTCGGCCAAATCTTCATTGAGCAGAATGCCCTCTATAGCGGTCTTTGCCTCTGGTGTTAGGTATTGCTCCGCTATTGCCCCGGTCACGCGGTGCCCGGTCTGTCCCCATCCCAAGACTTGAACACTAATGCACAATAGGGACAATCCCAGTAAATATTTTTGTAGTTTCATAAGATGTCTTTTAGTTAGTTCGAAAAAAGTAGAGATATAACTAGTCTATAACTCATTGATTAAGGTTTGATGTATGCCGTCGAAGCTACCATTACTCATGATCACAATATGATCGCCAGGTTGGGCATAGGAAATTATTGATTTAATTAGCACCTGCATATCTTTATACAAAGAGGCTGTGACCACGCTTTTCGCTAATAACTCTTCCATTGGCCAGGGTAAGTTGCTTGGCTCATAAATAAACACCTGATCCGCTTGCGACCACGAGTCCGCTAGGGTGTCCTTATGTATGCCCATTTTCATCGTATTGGAACGGGGTTCAAGCACGGCAAGAATGCGTCCGGTGCCAACCTTGGCCCGCAATCCGGCAATAGTAGTGGCAATAGCGCTAGGATGATGGGCGAAGTCATCATAGATGGTGATGTTATTTACTGACCCTATGACTTCCATCCGCCGTTTAACATTTATAAATTTTCCTAAGGCTTCAATCGCAATATCGTGGGGCACTCCTGCATGTCTGGCGGCAGCAATCGCCATCATGCCGTTATTCACATTGTGTTGCCCTATGAGTTCCCATTCAACCCGGCCTAAACTCTCACCTTTTAAGATAACCTCAAAGACACTGCCGTCAGCATTACTCTCTCCGACCTGCCAGTCCCCACCGATAAATTGCACCGGGGTCCAACATCCCATATCTAAGACTTTACTCAAATTTGCATCTTGTTTAGGCACGAGTACCAGGCCATTGTTGGGTACCATGCGCATTAGATGATGGAATTGTTTTTGGATATCCGCCAGATCCTTAAAAATATCTGCGTGATCAAATTCCAGATTATTTAGCACTAGAGTGCGAGGGCGATAGTGGACAAACTTAGAACGCTTATCGAAAAAGGCACTGTCGTATTCATCCGCTTCAATCACAAAAAATGGGCTTTCACCTACGCGCGCAGATATGCCAAAATTTTGCGGAATGCCGCCAATCAAAAAACCCGGCTTTAAATCTGTGTATTCAAGTATCCAGGCCAGCATGCTCGCGGTGCTTGTTTTACCATGAGTGCCCGCAACGGCTATCACCCAGCGATGTTTTAACACATTCTCCAGCAACCATTGAGGGCCACTGGTGTAAGACAAGTTGCGATCAAGCACGTATTCGACTGCTTCATTGCCCCTGGATAGCGCATTGCCAATCACCACCATGTCTGGCTGCACATCAAATTGCTTTGGATCGTAGCCCACTGTCAACTCAATACCCAATTCTTGCAACTGAGTACTCATAGGTGGGTAAACATTGGCATCAGAGCCAGTGACTTTATGGCCCATGGCCTTTGCAATAGCGGCAATGCCTCCCATAAAGGTACCGCAAATGCCGAGTATATGTATGTGCATAGTTGAAATTTCAAGTAAAAAACTGCCTCTAGCCTAACAGAACAACCCGGGCTAACCCACTGAGATAATAATAATTAGGCTTAAAAAATTTGGCTAATATATCCATTCCATTAATGGAACTGATATTACTCAAGTGATTCGGCATTCTTAACTGAGTTTTTATCCTATTCCAGTTACAATTCCATAAATGTCGAGTGGCAATAATAAAAATAACAATTTGGCCGCTCAAATCCTGTCCCCTACAAACGCATAAGGCTAGCTTGAAATATGAAACGACTGAATTCTCAACTACAAGATGATGGCGCTCCAATGGAGTTGATCCTATTAATCCGCACTTTATTGGCGGGCTGCAAAGAAATATCTTTTCGGGTGAGTCAAGGCTCACTCGCTGGAGTGTTGGGTTCGACCTTGAGTGAAAACGTCCAGGGCGAAACACAAAAAAAACTGGATGTAATTTCCAATCAAATCCTCAAAGACATTCTTAGCGATTCAGGATATGTAAAAGCCATTTCATCGGAAGAAGAAGATGATGTTGTGGCCTGCCATCCAGAAGGTAAGTATTTAGTCAGCTTCGATCCGCTGGACGGCTCTTCCAATACCGACATCAATAGCTTAATCGGTACCATATTCTCCATTAGTCATGCTCCCCAATGGATGACGCCAGACGATCCCTCAGCGTTTTTGCAACCTGGAACGCAAAGTGTCGCGGCGGGCTACGTGCTCTATGGTCCTTCTACCATGCTGGCGATGACAACCGGTCGTGGCACACATTTGTATACCTTAGACAAAACCCACGGTGGGTTTCTGCTAACCAAGGCTAATGTCCAGGTGCCGCTAACAACAGCAGAGTTTGCGATTAACACCTCCAATCAGCGCCACTGGGAAGAGCCTATTCAAAACTACATTGCGGATTTGATAGCGGGTGAGGATGGCCCTCGAGGCAAAGACTACAATATGCGCTGGGTTGCGGCGATGGTAGGCGACATTCATCGGGTACTGAGCCGTGGCGGTATTTTCATGTATCCCTTTGACAAACGTAACCCCAAAATGCCTGGCAAATTGCGCCTCTTGTATGAAGCCAACCCTATGGCTTTTTTAATGGAACAAGCCGGCGGCTTAGGGGATACCGGTACTGGCCGGATAATGGAAGTGATGCCCAGCGAAATTCACCAAAGAGTGCCGGTATTACTTGGCTCAAAAGAAGAAGTTGAAGCCTGCTTGGCTTATTACAAATAAAGAAAGTTGTTATCCAGACCTAAAAACAAAGGCGCTATACTAGCGCCTTTGTTTTATCTACTGATATTCAAGATACTTACAATAGCGGTGCAATCACCAAACTAACAATCGCCATCACATTGATCAGGATGTTCATCGCGGGGCCGGAGGTATCCTTGAAGGGGTCACCCACCGTATCACCCACAACAACGGCGGCATGTACATCTGAGCCCTTGCCACCTAAGTTGCCTTTTTCAACATATTTTTTCGCATTATCCCAGGCACCACCGGCATTAGCCATCATCAGTGCCAACAACACACAACCGAGTAAGGCCCCACCCAACATGCCGCCAAGAGCATAAGCACCCAAGCCAAAGCCGACCAGCGGTGGCACGCCAACGGCAATTACGCCGGGTAAAATCATTTTCTTCAACGCGGCTTTGGTGGCAATATCCACACAGCGCGCCGTATCCGGCTCGGCGGTGCCTTCCATTAAGCCCTTAATTTCTCGGAACTGGCGGCGGATCTCCTGGATCATTTCAAAGGCTGCATCACCCACAGCCGTCATGGTAATCGAGGCAATTAGGAAGGGTAACAAACCGCCAATAAACAAACCGATCAACACTATCGGATTACCCAGGTTAAGGGTGAAGTCGGGGTATTTAACGGTTAATGTTTCAATAAACGCGGCAATAATGGCTAGGGCGGCCAATGCGGCGGCACCAATCGCAAAGCCCTTTCCAATAGCAGCTGTGGTATTACCCAGTTCATCCAAAGAGTCGGTAATGGCTCGGGTTTCTTCACCCAAACCACTCATTTCAGCAATTCCACCGGCGTTATCTGCAACCGGCCCGTAAGCGTCGATGGCCATGGTAATCCCCACGGTGGCCAACATACCAACTGCGGCGATACCCACTCCATACAAGCCAGTGAGCTGAGTAGAGGCAAATATGATTGCACAGATTGTCAGTACGGGAATCACCACGGACTGCATTCCTACAGCTAAACCTGTGATCATAACTGTTGCCGCTCCGGTTTCGCCGGCCTTAGCAATCTTTCGCACCGGTGTAGAAGCGGTATAATACTCGGTCACTAAGCCAATAATGATGCCACCGATCGCACCGGTCACTACCGACCACCATACATTATTGCTAATACCAGCTTGATTGATAACAAAATAGGCCGCAGCGATAAAAATGAGAGCAGCTGACATGGTACCTGCCCGCAATGCCACTTCTGGTTTACTGGAGGATAACAGTTTAACCATAATGATCCCGGCAACGGAGCACAGCAGACCGGCAGAGGCTAAGGCCAGGGGTAGGAACATTAACGATTCGCGACTGCCCAAATCACTAATAGCCATCGTTGAGGCAATCGCAATCGTGGCGATCATCGCACCGCAGTAAGACTCAAAAATATCTGAGCCCATGCCGGCAACATCTCCCACGTTATCCCCTACATTGTCAGCGATGACACCAGGGTTGCGCGGGTCATCTTCTGGAATTCCCACCTCAATCTTGCCCACCAAATCGGCGCCCACATCAGCACTCTTGGTGAATATCCCACCGCCTACACGAGAGAATAAGGCCACGATTGACGCGCCCATACCAAAACCGTGAATATAATGTGCTGTTGTCGGATCGCCGCCAAAAAACCAATACAAGGTGCCTAAACCTAATAAGCCCATTGATGCCACGCACAGCCCCATCACCGAACCGCCCATAAACGCGATGGTTAATGCCGCTGCTGAACCTTGATCATGGGCCGCCTGGGTGGTTCTTACATTGGCCTTGGTGGCAGTGAACATGCCCATATAACCAGCAAATGCTGAACATACGGCTCCCGCTGTGAATGCGATTGTAGTGTGTAAACCCAGTGAAAAATATAGGGCAACACCGACCACCACCGCAAACATAAACAACATTTTGTACTCGCGATGCATAAATACCATCGCACCGGTGTGAATAGCTTCACCAATCTTTATAATGTCGGGGTTGGTAACGGGATTTTTTTTGATTAAGAAGTAGATAAACAGTGCACAGACTAGACCAGCTGCGCCAAGCAAGGGTGGAAGATAAAATAGTTCGGTCATAATGTTCCCTAAAAGAGTTGCTATGACACAAAGTGTGACTTCTGAGTATGGCGTTTTACTCACGTCTTTACCCAATACACTTTGCGATGTTGTATACCAATACGACTAACGCTTTAGCTAGCCGTTAAGAGGCCTTAGTTTATTGTTTTGTTTACAATTTTTTTACATCTTCATGGCAACTATAGCGAAATTTTTGCGCTCAGTTCAAGTTTTAATCAATAAAAGTCCATTCCATGCGTTTTATTCGGCCTTCGTCGTTTCATCTTTTACTCGTTCCCACTATAATTCGCGACAAATTTAATTAACTAGCTAGGTAACCTTTATGAGCCTCAACGCTGTTCCAGCAGGCAAAAACCTGCCCGAAGAAATTAACGTCATCATCGAAATCCCTGCCCACTCTGACCCAGTTAAATATGAAGTGGATAAAGAATCTGGCGCTATTTTTGTTGATCGCTTTATGTCTACTTGCATGCATTACCCAACCAACTACGGTTACGTGCCCCACACCTTATCTGAAGATGGCGATCCAGCTGACGTATTAGTTATTGCACCCTTCCCACTGTTGGCAGGCTCAGTAATAACTTGCCGCCCGGTTGGCGTGTTGAAGATGACTGATGAGTCTGGTATTGATGCAAAAATTTTAGCCGTGCCGGTTGATAAATTGTCGACCATGTACCGTGGCATTACCGACATTAATCAGGTCCCTGAATTGACTCTGCATCAAATTCAGCATTTCTTTGAACATTATAAAGATCTTGAACCAAACAAATGGGTCAAAATAGATGGTTGGGAAGACGCTGCCGCAGCCAAGGCTGAATTGGTCAATAGTGTTAAATTATACGAACAAGCTGAAGAAAAACCTGCGTTCTAACATGCACTAGCACCCCTGTTTTGTCTTTATGAAAGCCGACCATGTCGGCTTTTACGTTTTTACTTAGTCGATACTGTGCGACAATCCTACTCTGTCAATTTTTAATAAACTGTTGTGCTCACACTAAGCTCCATTCGCCATAATCCCCAATACTTGCTGCTTGCCATGGCCTTTGTCATGCCTTTAGTGTTTTCTGTTTGGAGTGCCCTTCTCAACAACTTCGTGGTCGAAAAAGCCCAGTTCACCGGAGCCGAAATTGGCATGTTGCATAGCCTGCGGGAAGTTCCAGGATTTCTGGCCTTTACTGCGGTTTTTTTACTATTGGCTATAAAAGAGCAAACCTTTGCCTTGGTATCACTGGCACTCATGTGTCTCGGCGTGGCAATGACCGGTTGGCTGCCCTTTGAACTAGGCTTGTATTGCACTACCGTATTGATGTCCATTGGCTTTCATTATTTTGAAACGGTTAACCAGTCCCTCACTTTACAATGGTTGGATAAGGACAAAGCCGCACACTTTATGGGCAAGCAACTAGCGGTCAAGAGTTTTGCCTCACTCTTAGCTTACGGTTCTATATGGCTACTAATGGAATGGTTAGGTATTTCTTATCTAAGCATGTATATGTTGGCTGGCGGCGTAGGCTTAGTTATGGTGATGGTGATGTGCTCCTCATTCGACAACTTCAGCCTTAAGTCGACTCAGCACAAACATATGCTGATGCGAAAGCGCTATTGGTTATATTACGCCTTAGTCTTTTTTAGCGGTGCCAGAAGGCAGATATTTATGGTTTTTGCCTCGTTTATGATGGTCGAGAAGTTCGGCTATTCGGTGGGGGATATTAGCCTGTTATTTATCATCAATTATGTATTCAACCTGATGTTTGCCGCTAAAATTGGCCAGTGGATCCACACAGTTGGCGAGCGCCGTGCTTTGCGGATTGAATACATCGGTTTGTTGGTAGTGTTTATCAGCTACGCCTTAGTGAGTAATCCTTATATTGCTGCGGGACTCTACGTTATTGATCATCTGTTTTTTGCCATGGCCATCGCCATGAAAACCTATTTCCAAAAAATAGCCGAGCACAAGGACATCGCCTCCACGGCTGGAGTAAGCTTTACTATCAACCATATTGCCGCAGTCGTTATTCCTGCCTTGCTAGGCATAGTATGGCTGACTTCACCTAGCCTGGTTTTTTATGTGGGAGCGGGCTTCGCCCTTTGCTCTTTAATACTGGCAAGTAATATTCCAGATCATCCTCATGCTGGCAATGAGGTCATTAAAAATCCAATGGGTTGGGCTAATGTTGTCAACCCTATTCCGGAGTCTAAGTAAGTCCATGAAAAAAATACTACTAGTACTATGTTTGTTCCCTTCTTTGTTATGGGCTGAGCCCTTAGAATTGTACTGGGAAGATATGATACCCAATAACTACATTGCGCCCGAATCCGCCGTCAATCATGATGGCAGCATGATCCAGCAAAACCTGGATGCCCCCATTGTTGCAGATTTACATGGCAAACAAGTGAAAATACCGGGCTTTGTCGTGCCCCTTGAAGGAGATGGTGAGGCCATCAATGAGTTTTTGCTGGTGCCGTATTTTGGGGCGTGCATCCATGTTCCGCCCCCACCGCCTAATCAGATTGTGTATGTGAAGTTTTCTACCGCCGTACCCATAGACAATTTATACGACGCCGTGTGGGTAACCGGAACCTTATCTACTACTGGTTGGCAGGGGGATATAGCAACAGTGGGATATACCCTACAAGGAATAGAAGTCAGCCCCTTTGATGGTTGATATTTTTTCTAAAAAACTGGCCATTTCATTTTTTAGATCATCCTTCATTTGAATGAGTTGCTATAATAAGAACGGTCAAATTATTATTGCTGCCGTTGGCTTTTTACTATTTTTGGCAATCACCACCAACAGCCTATTAAATAATGGTTAAGTTATTGGAAGATAGCCAAGATCTAAGGTGTTTAAAAAACCTAATAATGATAGTCAAGAGTTGAAATTTGATTAAGGATTGTCAATATTTAATCAACTTCGCAACTCATAATACAAAATGAACTTGTAATGAGAAAGATTCTACTGCCTCTTTTATCAATCCTACCCTTCGGCATTCACACAGCCTTGAGAAAAAAACCTAACGAATACAGCGCATTAGCGCAGCTAAAAAGTTTTTTAGGGTGACAGGTTGCATGGTCGCCCCGCGACTTAGATACGCATTACATCGCTACGCGCTCTATCGGTGCCTCCTATACTTACTCTTTCCGCGACCCTCCATTTTTTAATCAATGGTCACAGATAAGTTAAGGTCAGTTAATCGAGTTTTCATGTTCTGGTTTACCAAATAAACGTTGAAAAGATAACTTTGTGAAAAAACAGCATGCTTTAACAAAAAGTATCAAAACACCCTTATTGTTGTTGTCCATGATAGCAATTTTGTTGGTGAGTTCATTTTCAATATATATCTCAATTAAAGAGCATGAAAGCTTATATCGCGATTCCGTCAAGCATGATCTAGATGCCCTATCTGGAAATCTTTCTAATGACTTAGTTGGTTTATTGGCTGCTCAAATTAAGGACTACGAATTAACAACCATACTTCTGCGTTTAGACAATTACGATAACAACCAATACGCCTATATATTTGACGCTAAAGGTATCGTAATCAGCCGTTATTTTGGCAAATCAATGACAAAGAACGCTCCCGTTGAACAGCCATTCTCTTTTTATTCGAGCCAATATCCATTGGGGATGAGTATTGACGGCAACAATCTCGTTGCGTTAAAAATCATCGGTGATGAGAGATATTTGCAAGGCCACTTGCTGATCATCAATGATATTTCAATGCCCTTGAGTGTGAGTAAGAAAAAGATGCGTCTCAATATTCTTCCGTTGCTTACCTTGATCGTCGTTATATCCTTCGCCTGTATCTACCTGTTATTGAACTCTTTACTGGCTCCTTTAAGCAAGTTGTCTTTATTTGCCAATACCGTCAGTCAAACCCGAACCTATAGTTTGCGCCCGGATGTCAAAGGAAAATACGAAGTGGGACGATTAAGCACCAACATAGAAAAGATGATGGATACGATCGAGAGCCAAATGGACAAAAATAGCGATTACACCAGGCAGCTTATTGCACAACAGGAAACCATGGAAAAATTAGCAAATTTTGATAGTTTGACAGGGCTTCCCAACCGCCAGTTTTTTGTTGAGATGCTCAGAATTGAATTGCTTCGAGCCAAAAGAGAAAACTCAGATGTGGCACTATTGTTTTTTGATCTGGATGGCTTTAAGAATATTAATGATTCGTTCGGTCACGAGGTTGGTGACAAATTGCTAATTGAGATTGGCCGACGGGTAAAAGCTTATTTACGTGAAGGCGATATTCTATCCCGATTAGGTGGCGATGAGTTTTTGGTGCTGCTGTATAACGATCCAGATGAATTAACCTTGGAAAATATTGCCCAGCGTATCATCTCGGGTCTGGGCGAAATCATCAAAATCGACGATTGGCAACTTAAAATAGGTGTCAGCATAGGTATTGCCAGGGCAAGTCAATCTAACTTTAACGCCAGTGAGTTTATTAGTAATGCTGATTTAGCCATGTATCGCTCAAAGCTCAATGGAAAAGGGCAATTTACCATATTTGTCGAGTCCATGATGGAAGACAACAAGCGAAAACTGCTAGTTGCAAATGCGATTAGCATTGACAACGTAGGCGAGCGATTTAGTATTCATTATCAACCTAAAGTTGACAAAAATGGCAACGTCAAAGGCTATGAGGCCCTATTGAGGTGGGTAGATAAAGATTTGGGTTTTGTGTCGCCGGCTGAATTCATTCCCATTGCAGAGGCAAGTGGCAAAATTTGCCTCATTACATTATGGGTCATGGAACAAGTATGTATTGAGTTCGCCATGTTGGCTGCAAAACATGTTTCTCAAATCAAGGTGTCCATTAACCTGTCCGCATTGGACATAAAAAAAGAAGGCCTGCTTAATACAATCAGTACCCTCTTTCAGAAATACGATGTTGAAGCCACCTCCATTGAGTTTGAAGTCACGGAGTCTGCGTATTTAGAGAACCTAAAAGAAGCGAATAATTTATTCAATAGCATTCGTGCTTTAGGTTTCTCAATTGCACTGGATGATTTCGGAACAGGCTATTCATCTCTTGCCTATTTGACTCAAATTAGTTTGGATACTTTAAAAATTGATAAAGAATTTATCGATAAAATAGGCCTATCTAAGCAAAGTAATCTTATCACTATCACAATTATCGATATGGCCAAACGCTTAAACTTACAGATTTGCGCAGAAGGTGTTGAGACCCGCGAACAGGCTGAGTTTTTGCTTGAACATGGCTGTCAGCAATTGCAAGGATATTATTTTGGTAAACCTCAACCATTGAACATAATCCACGGCAAGATCATGAACGTTTTGTGAACAAAAATAGTATTATTTGACGAACTGATTTCACTGTGATCTTATACTCCCTTTTGGAGACCAACGATGACAATTGATGTATTTGCCCAGCACTTCGCTGATGTACAAGACCCACGCCAAACCGCTAAAATCAGCTATCCCCTTTATGATACCAATCACCACAAATAATTGTGCACTCACAAAGCACCCGCCGTTTTTGGGTAAGGCGTCGCTTCTTGTCGGTATCTACGCCGTCACCGGTGTGCCCTGTTGACTTATTTTGGCTGCTCTCGAACTGACGAATAAACTGGCTGCATAGTTCCTCACTAAGCACATTATCGATCACCTTGATAAAGCTTTCTTGTCCTGGCGTCTACGGCAAGTCCAACAAATGTTCAGACAATGCTAGGCGGATATTGTCGTTGATAGGCCGCGCTTTTTTATTGTCATAATCAAAACTGACCATGGTAGTGATACCGGTGGCACACTTTTGCTGGTTTTGCCAAAGCTCCT
>JAWUXW010000085.1:0-12018 GCA_034111125.1 Paraglaciecola sp. | reverse complement strand
CAATGAAAAATGAAATAAATTTTTACACCGTAGGGTCTATAGTTCAGCATACGTTAAACCGTGTTTAAGACTCACTTATTATATTTAAGGATACTCAAATGAAACAGATTAAGAAAACTACCATCGCTACTGCTTTAGGTGCTGTCGTTATTGGATCACTAGCGTCAGTTAGCTTACAAGCTAATGCCAGCCCGTTCGGTATGCAAACACTAGATGCCGGCTATATGCAAAGTGCAGCGGAAGGCAAATGTGGTGGCGATAAAGCCAAAGCCGCAGCCAAAGACATGAAAGAAGGCAAGTGTGGCGAAGGCAAATGTGGTGGCGATAAAGCCAAAGCCGCAGCCAAAGACATGAAAGAAGGCAAGTGTGGCGAAGGCAAATGTGGTGGCGATAAAGCCAAAGCCGCAGCCAAAGATATGAAAGAAGGCAAGTGTGGTGAAGGCAAATGTGGCGGCGATAAGGCCAAAGCAAAAGACAAAGTAAAAGACAAAGTAAAAGACAAAGTAAAAAAAGAAGGTAAGTGCGGTGAAGGAAAGTGTGGTGGCCAAGCCTAACTTTTAGAGTTTTGATAAAGGCCGGCCTTTGCCGGCCTTTCTTTTATAAGCAAACCACCTAAAAATTTGTGTATTAGGTGGTTTGCTTATAAATGATACATAGGGTCGGAATTAATCATGTTAACAAAACAATTGAGTGGAGTCGGTTTGGGTCTGCGTCGAGAGATGATGGATGAGGTGCTTGCTAATATTCCACAAAATGTGGATTTTTGGGAAGTGGCTCCAGAAAACTGGATCCCACTCGGCGGTAAATATCAAAAGCAACTGAGCACATTGACCTCCGTATCTAATTTTGTCACCCATGGTTTGTCCCTTTCGATTGGCAGTCCTGATCCTCTTGACACTACTTTTGTAAAAGACGTGAAAGCTTTTCTAGATGAACACAATATTCTCTATTACAGCGAACATTTAAGTTATTGCTCAGGCAAAGGTCATATGTATGACTTGATGCCGATTCCTTTTACCGAAGAGGCCGTTAAGCATGTGGTCGAAAGGGTGAAAGTGGTGCAGGATATTATCGAGCGCCCCTTACTTTTAGAGAACGTGTCTTATTATGCGGCGCTCGGTCAGCAGATGAGTGAGCAAGAATTTACCTTGGCAGTACTGGAAGAGTCAGGCTGCTCAATGCTACTTGATGTGAATAATATTTACGTCAACTCTATTAACCACCAATATGATGCGGAAAAATTTTTAGCGGCCATGCCGACCGGGAGAATTGTCTATGGACACATTGCCGGCCACTACGATGAAGCCGATGATTTAAAGGTTGATACCCACGGTGCCGATATTATCGAGCCAGTATGGGAGCTGTTGGATAATGCCTATAAAATACATGGTGTGTTTCCAACTTTATTGGAACGGGATTTTAATATTCCACCACTCAACGAGTTGTTGCTGGAAGTTGAAAAAATTAGAACGATCCAACAAAAGAATCTTCAAGCCAACTCATCAAGTCAAAGATCTGCCTAAATGAAAACATTTCAACAAACACAATATGAGTTTATTGATCATCTAAAAAACCCTGATGAAAATACATTCGATCATGGTATCGAAGATAGACGTATGCAAATCTATCGGGAATTGTTTTTCAATAACGTATTGGGTTTTCTAAGTTCCGGGTTTCCGGTACTCGAAAGTCTTTATACCGAGCAAGCGTGGCGGGCTTTGGCGCGAAGATTTTTTGCAGAGCACCAGAGCCGTTCACCGTATTTTATTGATATCAGCAAAGAATTTGTTGAGTACTTGAGCAGTGCCTATGAACTTGGAGAGAATGATCCCCCGTTTATGTTGGAACTGGCTCATTATGAATGGATTGAGTTAGCGATAAGTGTGCGCAAAAAAAACGCTACAAAGCCGGTTTGGGATGGCTTAAGCACCTACACGAGTGTTCAGTTTTCCGAACTGGCAAGCCTACTTAGCTATCAATACCCAGTCCATCAAATTAGTCAGGTTCATCAACCACATAAAAGCAATGAGCCCGTCTATCTTGTTGTGTATCGTAATGAGCAGGATGAGGTTAATTTTACTCTGGTCAACACCGTCTCAGCGCACATGCTAAATGTGATCCAGCAAAATGAAGTAATTACAGTTGAAGACTTAATCTCTGCAATGCTAGAGGCTATGCCACAGGTGGACGCCGCGCAGGTTACAGAGGGCACGCAGCAGACTCTTGAGCAAATGTTAGCTCAGCAAATTTTACTCCCCGGCTAAAATTATAAGGTCGTCAAGGGCTATCAATTAATTCCTGTTTGCATTAACATCTGCCGCTTATTTAATGTTAGCTAAACGGCAACGCTGGGAGTGTTTTTATGCAAAATGATGCTGAGTCTCATGACCCATTTAATTGGACTTATTTACTTGTCGCACTTGTTGTCTTACTCGCCTTACCTCTGATGCATGTCTTCTTAGCTTGGACGATCTACTACTTTTAATCGCCAAATAATCTTACTTAAATACGGAGAAGCCAGTGCCCGCCGCTTATATTAAATCAGTTATAAAAACAGTTCCTGACTATCCCAAGCCAGGAATTATGTTCAGAGATGTAACCTCGATACTCGAGGATCATAAAGCCTATACTTCCAGCATCGAACTGTTGGTGCAGCATTTTGCGCCCATGAAGTTTGATAAGGTGGCTGGCACCGAAGCCCGCGGCTTTCTGTTTGGTGCTCCCTTGGCCATAGAACTTGGCATTGGCTTTATCCCGGTTCGCAAACCGCGGAAACTGCCCCGAGCGGTAATCAGTGAAAGCTACGAACTGGAATATGGAACGGATTCTTTGGAAATTCACCAAGATGCTGTGAAAGCGGGAGAAAGAGTATTAATGCTCGACGATTTGCTGGCAACGGGGGGCACGATGATCGCTACTGCCAATCTGATCAGACGTTTAGGCGGCATTGTCGAACATGCGGGTTTTGTTATTTCTTTACCAGAACTTGGTGGTGAACAAAAGCTTATCGAACATGGCGTAACCAGTCACTCTATTTGCGAATTTGACGGCGAGTAAACTTACATCATGAGTTATCAGGTACTAGCACGTAAATGGCGTCCCAATAAATTTAGTGAATTGGTGGGTCAGGAACATGTTGTCACGGCTATTTCTAATGCTCTGGACAATAACAGATTGCATCACGCTTATCTGTTTAGCGGTACCCGGGGTGTGGGCAAAACCACCATTGCCAGAATTTTTTCTAAAAGCTTAAATTGTGAGCAAGGCTTAGGTGCCAATCCCTGTGGTCAATGCAGTACTTGCCAGGAAATAGAGCAGGGCAACTTTATTGACTTACTGGAAATTGACGCTGCCTCTCGCACCAAGGTAGAGGATACCCGGGAACTGCTCGATAACGTACAGTACAAGCCTAGTCGTGGCCGTTACAAAGTATACTTGATAGATGAAGTACATATGCTCTCCAAGCATAGTTTTAATGCCCTGCTTAAAACGCTGGAAGAGCCCCCCCCCCATGTTAAATTTCTGTTGGCGACTACTGATCCGCAAAAACTGCCGGTCACTATTTTATCTCGTTGTTTGCAGTTTAATTTAAAGGCTTTGTCTCGAAGCCAGATTAGCCAGCAGCTACTGCATATTTTTAGTCAGGAAGAGATAGATAGCGAAGCCGAAGCACTGGCTCAATTGGCCAGAGCTGCCCAAGGCAGTATGCGGGATGCCTTAAGTTTAAGTGATCAGGCAATCGCACAAGGCAATGGGCAGGTAAGCTTGCAAATTGTCACCGACATGCTCGGTTTGATGGATAAGAATCAAGTACTTAAACTGCTCAATGCATTGTTGCAAAAAGACGCTCAAGGGGCCATGCAGCAAGTTGAGCATATGTCATTTCAGGCACCGGACTATGCTCAGGTGCTGGCCGAAATAATGAGTTTGTTACATCAGATTGCCTTAACTCAATTTGTCCCGGACGCTTGTAAGTTAGAAACCATCTCGGCACGTGCCATTTACCAATTAGCTAAGACGGTCGCGCCGGAACAAATACAACTGTTGTATCAAATTGCGCTACAAGGCAAAAAAGATATTACCTTTGCAGCGGACGGGCGCACAGGTTTAGAAATGACAATGCTGCGCATGTTGGCATTTAGTCCTGATCCTGCGCCCTTATCTATTGACGAATTAGTCCAAAAAACCCCTGTTGGTAACCAATTGAAGGCTCAACCCCTTACAGTTAATCCGCCAAGTGAACATGTTGCAGTTGCGCCCCAAAGGCTGGCTGAAGACCATTCTCAAGAAACTGTTAAAGCAAAACTAAAGGCACAGGGCGACAGTGCTGAAGTGCCACTCCCAGAGATAGTTGTCTCGAAGGTAGATGGCTCAGAGGTAAAGGGCTCAGAAATAGAAAGCCCAAAGTTAGACAACCCAGTACCGCAGTACTCGGCAATGGATCAATCTGAGGTTAGGCACCCAGAGAGCTCGCAAATTGGGCAAGAACACATCGAATCAATCGCGCCAGAGCCAATAAGCGCTGATATCGAATCTGATACAACTCCTATGCAGCATGAGCAGGATCTTATTGCTCAACAGCAGGACATAATGCAAGAGGCACAGCAACTGTATCCGGGTAGCCCAGAGATGTTTGATGAGGCGCAGGCAGATTTCGCTCAACAACAGGCCCATTTTGACCGTGCAGCGCAATCTGAAACTATTCAGCAGCAATCGCCAAGCGCAACAAGCGGATTAAATACCACGGAAAGTTTACTCGCCTTACAGCAGAAATTACAAGATAGTCAGGCCGAACAAGAGGAGCAAGAGGAGCAAGCTTCCCAGGTAAAAAAGTCCGAGACGAGTCCCAGTGAAGGTTGGATGCCGGTTAAACAGAAGATTGCTGATAGTGTTGAACCAACACCTGGCAGGCAAACTGAAAATAGCATAGTTCGAGCCGAATCAGATCTAGCGAAAACCTCTGTTAGTCTAGTCAGTGCTAAGCAAGTTGCTCCACCCTGGGATACCGGCGAGCCACAAAATACAGCTCCGGAAACTATTCCTCAACAAGCGATTGTTCACAGCCCTGAGCCACAGCTTAGCCCTGAGCCACAGCTTAACCCTGAGCAAGCTCTTAGCCCCGAGCCAAGCCCGGCCTTTTATCCTACTGCGCATCTTGATGAGGGCCTTGATTGTGAAGTGGATTTTGAAGTTCCTGCGTATTTAGCGGATGGTCAAAAGGTTGTAGCGGCCCAGCAGTTAGATAGCTGGAGTCAATTAATTGAGCAAATGCAGCTCACAGCGTTAACCAAACAACTGGCATTGCATTCTGTTTATAATAAACTAGACAACAAAGTGACCTTGGCCCTAATGGATTCAAAGCAACATTTGAATACCGACTCCGCTAAGGAACAACTTCA
Source organism: Paraglaciecola sp. (assembly GCA_034111125.1). Lineage (GTDB taxonomy): Bacteria > Pseudomonadota > Gammaproteobacteria > Enterobacterales > Alteromonadaceae > Paraglaciecola. Next base: position 6,619 of record JAWUXW010000085.1, on the reverse strand, counting down.
GAAGTCACTGTCTAGTGTATTGCAACAGGACATCGTTTTAGAGGTGAATATGGATACACCGGTCAATACGCCTTTTGCGGTGCAACAGACAATTAATCAAGTTCGGCAGCAGTATGCGCAAAAAGTGGTTGATACCGATCAATCGATTGCTTTACTTAGCGATACTTTTGCCGCTCGGGCCATAGAAGGTAGCATCAAGCCCAGGTAGTGTAAGCGAGCAAATCGAGTCTAATTTTTAAATTACCAAAAGAGAGCAGTATCATGTTTAAAGGTGGTATGGGAAATATCATGAAGCAGGCGCAAGAAATGCAAGAGCGCATGCAGAAAAATCAGGAAGAGTTAGCCAATATTGAAGTCATCGGTGAAGCCGGTGCTGGTATGGTTAAGGTAACGATGACGTGCAATCATTCGGTGCGTAGAGTCGAAATTGACCAAAGTTTAATGGAAGACGACAAGGATATGATCGAAGATTTGGTCGCGGCCGCGACCAATGATGCCGTACGCCGGGTTCAGGAAACCACCAAAGACAAAATGGCAGATGTGACCGGAGGAATGCCTTTACCTCCTGGTTTTAAAATGCCGTTTTAGCAACGAACTATACGAAATGATGGCTCCGAAAATGAAGGGTGTGCAATAGTTAAGATGCAATTTAGTCCTCTGATATCAGAATTGATCTCTGCCTTTAAGGTATTGCCCGGTGTGGGCCCGAAAAGTGCTCAACGTATGGCCTTTTATTTGTTGGAGCGCAACCGGGATGGCGCATTAAAACTCAGCAATGTTTTGCACAATGCCATGGAGTACGTCAAGCATTGTGAGCAGTGTCGTACCTTCACTGAAAATCGATTATGTGAAATATGTGCTAATCCTAAGCGAGCAGACACGGGTACCTTGTGTATTGTTGAATCGCCTCAGGACGTGCTATCCATAGAGCAAACCCTCGAGTTTAAGGGGAAATACTTTGTGCTAATGGGACATTTGTCTCCCATAGACGGCATAGGCCCGTCTGAAATAGGTATCGATAAACTCGCTGTGCAGCTCAGTAGCGAAAAATACAGCGAGGTGGTGCTAGCCACCAACCCTACGGTAGAAGGTGAAGCGACTGCCCATTATATTGCTGAAATGTGTAAGAGCAGAGATATTCGGGCCACTCGAATTGCTCACGGCGTACCGGTAGGAGGGGAATTGGAATTTATAGACGGTAACACCCTTACCCATGCTTTTAACGGCCGCAGAATTATATAAGCTCATATATGTGCTTGTATAATTCCAATAGCGCTAAATATCCCAGTAAATATTCAATTAGTGCTTGAAAAGTAACAAAGCGACCGCATCTACTAGTTCGTTGTATTTGTACGAATTTGGAGATTAATAACTATGGCTGAAACAGCACAAAAAGAAACCCTCGGTTTTCAGACTGAAGTAAAACAATTACTTCAACTGATGATCCATTCCCTGTATTCAAATAAAGAAATTTTCCTGCGCGAATTGGTCTCTAATGCCGCCGATGCCGCTGACAAGTTGCGTTTCAAAGCCCTTTCAAATGATAGTTTGTATGAAGGTGATGGCGATCTAAATGTTAAAGTCAGCGTTGACAAAGAAGCAGGCACTATCACTATTGCCGACAATGGCATCGGTATGAACCGTGCAGACGTGGTTGAGCACCTTGGTACAATTGCTAAATCAGGCACCTCAGAATTTTTCGGTAATTTATCCGGCGACCAGGCCAAAGATTCACAGCTTATTGGTCAGTTTGGTGTTGGCTTTTACTCATCTTTTATCGTCGCTGATAACGTTATTGTGCGCACGCGCGCGGCGGGTGATGATGCCAGCAAGGGTGTTGAATGGCAGTCAGGCGGTGAAGGTGAATTCACAGTTGAAGATATAGAAAAAGCCCAGCGTGGAACGGAAATTATTTTACATCTTCGTGATGAAGAAAAAGAGTTTCTGGATGACTGGCGCCTGCGCTCTATAGTCAGTAAATATTCTGATCATATTAGTATTCCAGTACAAATGTTCAAGGAAGAAGTACCAGAGCGTGATGGCCCTGACGGACCTGAGGGAGAAAAAATTCCCGCCCAGCCAGGTAAGTGGGAAGGCGTTAACAAGGCTACCGCCTTGTGGACACTTGATAAGTCAGAAGTGACAGAAGACGAATACAAAGAATTCTACAAACATATTTCTCATGATTTTGGCGATCCGATGGCCTGGGCGCATAATAAAGTTGAAGGTAAAACTGAGTACACCAGCTTGTTGTACATTCCTGCCAAAGCCCCCTTTGATATGTGGAATCGAGAGCAAAGTCACGGTTTGAAATTGTATGTGCAGCGGGTATTTATCATGGATGACGCTGAGCAGTTTATGCCAACGTATCTGCGTTTTGTTAAAGGTCTGTTGGACTCCAACGACTTGCCGCTCAATGTCTCACGGGAGATTTTGCAAGACAATAAAGTCACTCAGGCTATGCGTCAGGGCTGCACTAAGCGCGTGATTCAAATGCTGGAAAAAATGGCTAAGAAAGATGCTGAAAAATATCAGGCGTTTTGGAACGAGTTTGGTAACGTGCTCAAAGAGGGCCCAGCTGAGGATCATGCCAATAAAGACAAAATTGCCGGTTTGATGCGTTTTGCTTCAACCGATGCTGACGGCGAAGCTCAAACAGTGTCTTTAGCCGATTATATTAGTCGTATGAAGGAAGGGCAGGATAAAATTTACTACATAACTGCCGATAGTTATCAGGCCGCTAAGTCTAGTCCGCATTTGGAAATTTTCCGCAAGAAAGGCATTGAAGTGTTGTTGATGTCGGATCGTATCGACGAATGGTTAATGTCACATTTAACTGACTTCGAAGAAAAGACCATGCAATCTATCACTCATGGTGCATTAGACCTGGGCGATCTTGATGACGAAGAAAGTAAAAAGGCTCAAGAAGAGGCAGAGAAAAAAGTTGAAGGTATCGTTGAGCGAATGAAAACGGTACTTGGCGACAGAGTTGAAGAAGTTAAGTTTACTCATCGTCTAACTGATTCTCCGGCTTGTATCGTTGCCGACGAGCAGGGCATGACCACTCAGATGATCAAGCTGATGCAAGCTGCAGGGCAACCTGTACCCGAAGCTAAGTATCATTTTGAGCTTAACCCCGAGCATCAACTGGTAAAACTGTTGGTCGATGTTCAGGACGAAGAGCAGTTTAGTCAATGGACTGAAGTATTGTTTGATCAAGCTTCTTTATCTGAGCAGGGTACGCTTAAGGATCCTGCTAACTTTGTACAGAAATTAAATAAGCTATTAATGAGCCTGGCCAAATAGGAGATAAGACTCTTATTTGGTATGTAAAAACGGGCCTTTAAGCTCGTTTTTACTCTGGATAACCGAAACATCGAGTTTTTGCGCATAGCTAAGGCTAATCAAGCTAATAATCTTGTAACCTTTAAGTTGAATGTGTAAAGTTGCGGCTTTAATTTTATTGTAAAATTTTGATTAGTTGAGGGGACACAGCATGCGCATCATCCTTCTTGGTGCTCCCGGTGCAGGTAAAGGGACACAAGCTCAGTACGTAATGGGAAAGTTTGGTATTCCACAGATTTCTACCGGTGATATGTTGCGTGCAGCTATCAAAGCAGGTACTGATTTGGGTTTGGCTGCTAAGCGTGTTATGGACCAAGGTAAGCTGGTCTCTGACGAACTGATTATTGGTTTAGTAAAAGAGCGTATCACCGAAGCGGATTGTGAAAAGGGCTTTTTGTTAGATGGCTTTCCTCGCACCATTCCTCAGGCTGACGCAATGAAAGATTCAGGCGTTGTAGTCGATCATGTAATTGAATTTGATGTTGCTGATGACATCATTGTCGAGCGCATGAGTGGTCGTCGTGTACATCCAGGTTCAGGCCGTGTGTATCATATCAGCTATAATCCACCTAAGGTTGAAGGTAAGGATGATGCTAGCGGCGAAGACTTGGTCGTCCGTCCAGATGATCAGGAAGACACAGTGCGCAAGCGTCTGAGTATTTATCATGAACAGACTAAGCCTCTGGTCGATTATTACACTAAAGATGCGGCCGCTGGCAACTGCGCTTACCATAAGATTGATGGTACTCATCCAGTTGATACGGTAAGTGCTCAGCTTGGCGAATTACTCTCTTAAGCTGAATCATTCTAAGAAAGCCCACTTAAGGTGGGCTTTTCTGTTTCTGGAATTTGCGGTTGCACTGCTGACAAACAATTGTTATTACTGATAATCTAACAACGCAAAAAATAGAGACCTTAGATGCATACTCCCATTAGCGCTTTTTACGCTGCCTTGCTCGCACTTTTGTTTTTTTATTTGACCGTTTTAGTCATCACCAATAGACGTCGCAAAAAAATTGGATTGGGAGATGATGGCGATAAGCATTTTCAGCAGTACATTCGGGCCCATGGCAACTTCAGTGAGTATACGCCCCTGGTATTGGTAATGCTGCTTATTGCCGAGATTAATGGCAGCTCATCTCTGCTGTTACATATGGCGGGTGTATGTTTGTTATTTGGGCGCTGTCTGCATGCACTTGGACTTATTAGGCACTCAGGAGCAAGTTGGCAGAGAGTTAGCGGAATGTTATTGACCTTTAGTGCTTTATTAATTTTAGCGGCACTGAATTTGTGGTTATTGTATTGATAGTTTGGGTAAATAAAAAAAGCATTAAAAGGGCGCTCACTAGGCGCCGTTGTCTTTTACATAAATCAGGAAACACATTTTACAAAGATTGGACTTAATCGGTGTTTTCGATAAATTTACCGCCAATCTCTATTTTTCTTGGCTTTTTCGCTTCCGGTACCACACGCTCTAGATCAACATGTAGCAAGCCATTTTCCATATCTGCGGCCAACACTTTTACGTGGTCGCCGAGCTGAAATTTTCGCTCAAAGTTGCGTTCTGAAATCCCCTTATGTAAAAACTTAGGTTCTTCCTGTTTATTCTGGGCTTTGTTGGCTTTAGTGCCGACCACTTGCAAGGTGTTTTCCTGCACAACAATAGACACTTCGTCTCGTGCAAATCCTGCAACGGCCATGGTAATTCGGTATTTATCCTCGGCTAACAGTTCTATGTTGTAAGGAGGGTAAGTAGATTGTTTTTCAGTTCTTGAAGCCGTATCAGCCAATGATGCCAGGTGGTCAAAACCAATGAATGAACGGTATAGTGGAGAGAGATCGATATTACGCATTTTGCATATCCTCGTATTGAAGCAATATGTTTATTAAGTGCCCCGACTAGCGGCGGCGTTCCGTGGTCCCTTTCGGCAACCACAAACTATATGTGAGGATGGTAATCGTTTATTCAACAAAAAATATTGAATTATTTTCGATTTAATATTTAACTAATTGAAATATAAGATAAAAATTAGAATGGAACCTTGTGATGAAATACTTTTTTTTGGTTTGGTGAGATTAAAGACCCGTTAAGTTCAGCAGAACATAGACGTATGTGGTATTCCTCCGCGGCCGACGCGCTGATCAGCGTCCGCTTTAAAGATACCTTACTCGCCGCCGCACTGGGGCAATACCAGAGTTGGCGACAAAGTCCTCGCGGTCGGCTCGCTTTGATTATTTTATTTGATCAAATGAGTCGCAATATTTTTCGGGGCAGTGCCGATGCCTTTGCCTATGACCAACGGGCCTTAGCGCTTTGTCTTGACGGCGTGAATGCAGGAGCAGAGCAGACTTTGTGTTTGACTGAGCGCTTGTTTTTTTACCATCCATTGGAACATGCTGAATCTTTAGAGGCGCAAGAGCAATGTGTGATGTTAATGCAAGCTTTGGTCAGGGAATATTCAGGGCGACAACGGGAAGTGGCCATCAACTCGGTGAAATTTGCCAAGGAGCACCGGGAGCTTATTTTGCAGTTTGGGTGCTTTCCACATCGTAATGACGTACTGGGGCGTCAATCCAGCGTTGAAGAGTTGGCTTATCTCAACAGCGGCGGTAAACGTTTTGGGCAGTAACTAGGGCATAGGTTAAATCAGTGGGGTAAAACTGCGCTCAGTGCGCGGCAGGTAGTAGTTGTCGGGATCAAGCGATAGCAATACCTTAATTGCTTTTCCTTGCAGTTCAGCGGCGGGTACAAAACCAATAAACCTAGAATCAGCGCTGTTGTTGCGGTTATCCCCCAGGACTAAATAGTGGTCTTCGGGCACAACAGCAGCGAAGTTATCAACTAGACGCTCTGCCGCAATAAATTGTAGTTGATGATTTATCTTGTCTAGTTGCTCGGTAAGCCTGCCATCAACAGTTTCATAGGCTAGTGCCTTGCCATTGATAAACAGCCGATTATTACGCATGGCGATCTCATCACCTGGCAAACCTATCAGCCTTTTAACCAGGCGATTATCCGCCGCTAAGGATTTAAACACTACAATGTCGCCACGCATAGGGGATCCGGTTTCCATCAGGGAGATATTGCTAAAGGGCAGCTCTAAACGATAGGCCATTTTATTAACCAAAATTCTATCCCCTTCGACGATAGTTGGCTGCATCGAGCCCGTTGGTACCAAGTACCAATCCGCAAATGAGCTGCGGGTCGCAAACATTAAAAACACAAAGAGAATGAAGCCCCTATTTTCGCGAATAATTTGCTGGGTGTTTTGCA
>JAWUXW010000084.1:0-19665 GCA_034111125.1 Paraglaciecola sp. | reverse complement strand
TCGTTTGTTGGAGGCGATTGATGCGGAGTTTAGGGTCAATATTCCTGAAAGTGATTACACTCGGGTCAACACCCTGCAAAAATTGCTCGACTATATCGACCAGCTTCAGGTTGAATAAAAACATTCCTGAGCTTTTGTCACACAATCAAATGCACCGAGTAGGGCGCAGTTGCTGAGCAAAGTTGAAAATTGACGAAATTCCCAATAAGAATTTTCATCCAATTCAAGTTTAAATTTGCCACGTCAAAGCTACTTGCTCCTATCAGGCTTTAATACCAGTACCTCGCAGCTCAACTCAGATAAAACTTGTTCGGCTGTGTTGCCGAAAAATGCTCCGGATAAGCCAGTTCTGCCTACGGCGCCCATGACGACTAATTGTGCCTGAATGTCTCGGGCAACTTTTGGAATAGTGCCATCAGCGGCTCCGGGGACCACATGCATGGTATCGACGGCAAGCCCATGCTCATCAAGCAGAGTCTGCATCATGGCCCGATGGGCGCTGGCCGTTTCGTTCTTAAGGCAGGCAAATTCTATCTCCGGTAAATTGAGCCCTACTGTGGTGCCCAGTGTCTGGAAAACAAAACTTGGAGACAAGCCACTAAAAAGTGACCTAATACCAATCTACTTAAATATCTGCTCAATCAGCGGTGAATTAAAGTAGCGTAATCACGGCGTGTTTTAACCGGTATAACGGCTGCAGCGTAAGCAACTTTGGTATCGCCCTTCGGGAAGGGCTGGCAAGCTCCCTAGCTCCCTAGCGGCATTGCAACGTCTATGAAGGCAATGCATTCCTTCGACGTTACACTTTGCTATGAAACTTGCCAGCGCCTTCTGAGTTGATCACATATCAAGGCGGAATGGTATAAGCATACCTGCCTGACACTAGCGCCAACTTAGAAATACGTCCCATAATGTTCGTTTACATTGCACCGTCTCGGACAGAGCGAACCGCAGGCGGGCATATAGGCCATGCAACACATTAATCAAAGCGTTTTCAAATAAGTATCTATGTTTGTTTCTGTAGCACTAGTGCCAGCAAGCATAGGGTTCGCTATTTTCGTACATCTTACAATCTACAACCAAGCTCTGGGATCGCTTGCCGCGGTTATCTACTGTTTAACTGTGTTTGCTGTGTTTGCAGTGATAGTTGCATACAACGTGCCGATTAATGAGAAACTTGAGCAATTGCCACACACCGACCAGCAAGCAGGTCAAAGATACTTCTGGTGATTCTGGTATTATTTGTTCTGAGCCAACTTAACTGCCTGAATAGCTAAGCCTTCGCACACTGAATTAAACGCATCGCCCTCTATATTTTGCAGGTCTGGCAACATGATGTCTTGCAGTTCTTTTTTCACTATGGGTGACAAGCTCATACCACCGGTCATAAATAACATTTCCGGCGGCTCGCTGCTGTTTTCAAGGCATTGGGTGACTAAACGTTTTACTCTGCGCAGCCAGGATTGCATCGAACGCTCAAGAGCTTCGAGGGTAATGTTAACGTTGTAATCAGGCTCGATATAATGCAATGGCAGGGTGATTTCACTTTTTGTGGATAGCAATTCTTTTGCCAGGCGAGATGAATTTACCAGTCGGGCTGACAGTTTCTCTTCTTGCACTATTTGTAGTCGTTCCAGTAGTTTAGGTTCTTTGACTGTCGACTTCGTTTGGGCAATTTCCAGGCGGTATTCATCGGAAAAAAAATTGTTGAGTTTGGGGATGTCATCCACGGCACACATGTCTGAAAAGAAAGTAGGGGGTACGGTCAACCCGTTCTGCATCAATAAACCTTGTCCCATTGTAGGGGCAATGGATTTAACAATGAGGGTTTTATCACATTCCATACCGCCCAAGCGGGCACCGGTTACCGAAAGCACATCTTGTTGACGATTGATGTTTGCCAGTTTTTCTGGTGACAATTTAATACAGCAAATATCTGTGGTGCCACCGCCAATATCTACCACCAGTACATTGGTGTGTTTATCAAGACTACGTTCAATTTTGTATGCCGCAGCAATAGGTTCTTCAAGAAATTCCACTTGGGAAAAACCCGCTTTTTTTGCAGCTTGTGTCATGATTTCAATGGCTTGTTTATTGCCATCTTCGCCTCTGGAACCATGAAACTTAACCGGTCGACCAATAACAGCAGTATCAACAGTTTGCTGTAGTTGTTGTTCCGCACTTAAGCGAAAGAACTCTAATTGCTTGGCGATCATGCCAACAAAAGCTTGTTGTTGGCCTGCTATTAAACTGGCACCTAAAAAATTCTTTGGCGAATAAATCAGTCGGCCTTTTTCGGGGGTTTTTAAATAACGCTTAAAACCCTCTTCGCCAAAGGCAAATTTTCCTGTTTCGACTAGACGATGCAAAGGTAAATCCTGCACGGTCATGTCTTTCAACAATATTTGGATTGCGCGACGTTGCAATGCAGGCAGATTGTGAAACTCGGCCCGTAGCTCATCTATTCTAGCGCTATATATCCTTTGTTCTTTGGGGTCGGTGGCTTCGTAATATCCCTCCTTGGCTTTGTCAATCTGCGCTGCGACCGCGCGTTTTATTTGCGCGACTTTTGCTTCAACAACTGAATCTGGAGGTACCGGGAGGTCGCCGTCATAATAAATAAATACTGACGAACGGATCTTGTTTGCCCTGTCTTGATCAGGATCGAGCTTTATAAAATGATGCTGTTGTCCGTCAAAAAAGATGACTTCGGAGTTCGAGGTCCCATAATCTATACCAATTGCAGCCATCTGTACCGTCAGTCCTTTTCAAACAAACCCGCAGATTGTAATGTAAAATTATTCCTAACTCATTAATTTTTTGTTGGGGATTTTTTGAGGTAAAAATGTTGAGCTGCAGTTGCCACCAAGAAACCACAATAATCCAACAGTAAACCGCTAGTTTCACCGGTTTATTGTCGTGCCAGTCTTGTTGAATTTTAGATTCTAAGGTCTCAGACGCTGAGTTGTTCGAAGAAATAAATTGTTCAAATTCACCAGGAAATGTAGCTTGAGATTTCTGTTCTGCCTATACTCAGCGAATTTCCTTTATGTTAAGTTAACTTCATATAATAGTTGATTAGGATCGCAATATGGAATATCGGAAACTGGGGAAATCTGGCTTAAAGGTAAGGGATTGTCTCTGGGCTCATGGGTCGCCTTCCTTTGGTAATCAGTTGCACATGAGCGATGCCAAAAAACTGTTACAAAGCGCTTATGACAAAGGCATAAATTTTTTTGATAACGCAGAAGGATATGAGGCGGGGGAGTCAGAGAAAATTATGGGTGGTGCTATATCTGCTTTAGGCTTGTCACGTGACACTTACGCAGTGTCTTCAAAAGTCTATTGGGGCGGCGGCAAACCAACCCAGATGGGCCTCAGTGCCAAACATGTGCGCGATGCCTGCGACGCGGCGCTAATTCGTTTGAAGGTAGATTATCTTGATTTGTTTTATTGTCATCGGCCAGATGTAGACACGCCGATAGAGGAAACGACTCGCGCCATGCACAACCTGGTGCAACAGGGGAAGGTGATGTATTGGGGCTCGTCGGAATGGTCGGCGCAACAGATCACCGAAGCTCATGCTATTGCCCGACAAGAACATTTAACCCCACAGGTAGTATTTGGTGAGGCGCTGGAGTTCAGTTTATCCTTGGAGTCAAATTCTGCCCGTACACAAGCGCTGATGATTGATTATATAGTCCATCATCAAAAGGCTAACGGCAAAACCTCAGGGAAAGTTTTTAAATGGAGTAATACCAGTTTATTTTCCGACAAGATATTAATACTGCAGAAGAAACACGCAATTAAAAAATCACCACCCGCGTTTATTATCCAGGACTGCATAGCCTTGACGTGGTGGTCAATGGTGTTTCGGTTGGTCGAACTGATTTTCAGTTAATTATGACGTGAGGGGTAAATCCATCTGTTATGAAAAGAGTAGTCCGGGGCATACCGGGTATTGAGTAGTTTAGTGCTCCAGAAAATGGCCCTGATGAGCATGGTAATATTTTATGAAGGATAGATCCGCTTAGTGAAAGTAGAAAATGTGATTGGTTGGAGATTAGATTTACTGCGTAATTGTGCCGAGTGGCAAAGCAGTCAGGTAGTTGTTGCCAAGGCCGAATTCATTGAGTTAATCACAAAAACTGAGTTATTTGTGATACCGGTCAGTGTTTACTTATATCTGGATCGCCAAACGTCAAAAAAATACTACGAGCACTGGTTAGAAGAATCAGGTTTATCGCTAAATGAGTTAATAAGCTGTTCAATAATAGAACTTGAGCACGCTGACTTTGGCAGTGAAAAAGAGTATTTAAGGCAATGGTACAAAAGCTGTAGTCAGTTTATTAGTGCACAAACTAAGCATCTAAATACTACCCAAGATGAAAATCCAGCTTGGTTTACGCAACATCAACAAACTCAGTACGATTCTATATTACCAATCTATTTTTAACTTCGGTGATAAGTTGGGGGATTACCTTATAAATATAGCTTCGCCAAACAATTCAGTTCGCGGCTGGATTAAGATTCACCGCAAAAGTGTTCTGATGCCCTTCGCTATCACAGGGAGGGGGAGACATATCATTGATGCAAAGGTCAATTTCCCAGGGTAGTTGAGTTTCTGCACCGACCATCACCGGTAATTCTGCGCTTAAGGTATCCCTGTTAATCGGCCCCACCACCACCCGGTATTTTGTAGGATAGCTGCTCGGGTTTTCAATGATATGTGCGTTAAAGTGCAGATATTCCTGGTTTCTATGCTGGGCATATTTATAACTGTTAAAACTGCCGACCACGACAAACTTCTCGGCTAGTTGATACTCATTTGATCGCTGTTCATTTTCATCCATAGGTATTGAAAAATCTCTGGTACTCAGAGCGACAGTACTCATTTCAGTACTTAGAGTCAGGCTAACCTCTTTATCAAGCCATGGCTGTAGATCAAAGGCCTGTACTGCAGTTGCATTTGTCTCTGGGTTAGGAGTTTCGGTTTGGGAAATTAGTGCCTCTGCTTGTTTTTCACAAAGTGGCTCGCCCAATATCATTCGGTGCAAGGCACAATCTTGGTTAGTCGCGAGAGAAAAGGCGTTATCTGACAAAGATTTTCCGGTGGCAAGATAACTTATGCCGCTAATTGCCACTATTTCCATGGTTAAGGCACAACCGTTTAAACAAAAACACATTCCAGCTAACAAGAATAACTTCATATTTTAGTCCACTATTGCCGCTTATTGAGGTAACAACAGTCAGGTCGTTGCCTCGATAGCTTAGTTTTATTGCATTGTTTGTTTGGTCGTTTCTGCAAATTTTGCGCCACGTGGCATTGGCAGTTGTTGACGGTATGGCTACATAAGGAAGTAATAATGTAGCGGGTCTGTCAGGAAATTGAACGGAACATTAGGTTATTCAGTGCCAGGCCACACTGGGTATGAGATGCTTGGCAATTAAGTAAGTTAACAATAAGTCTCTCATCCACAGACAGTGAAATTCTTAAAACAGGAGAACTAGATGGCAGGGCCACTTAAGGGCATAAAAGTACTTGATCTAAGTCGCATTTTGGCTGGTCCCTGGGCTACGCAAGTGTTGGCGGATTATGGCGCAACAGTGTGGAAAATTGAGAAACCTTTAAGTGGCGATGACACCCGTCAGTGGGGCCCTCCTTACCTAAAAGATGAGAACGGGAAAGATACTAGCGAATCTGCCTATTATCTGGCGGCCAATCGCGGTAAAAAATCCATTGAAGTCGATATCACCAGTGCTGAGGGGCAGGCTATTATCAGGCAACTGGTAACAGGCGCAGATATCCTGGTGGAAAATTATAAAGTGGATGGTTTGAAAAAATATGCTTTGGATTATGCCAGCCTGAAAAAGCTAAATCCTGCACTGATTTATTGTTCGATTACCGGCTTTGGCCAGAACGGGCCCTATTCAGAACGGGCCGGTTATGATGCGATGATCCAGGCCATGGGCGGCCTGATGAGTATTACTGGTGAGAGTGAAGGTCAGCCTGAGGCAGGGCCGCAAAAGGTTGGCGTTGCAGTGGCGGATTTGATGACCGGCATGTACGCCGTTACAGCGGTGTTAGCCGCCCTGCATCATAAAAACCAGTGTGGCGAAGGGCAGCACATCGATTTAGCCTTGCTGGATACACAAGTTGCTGTGCTGGCCAATCAAGGCAGTAATTATCTACTCAGCGGCGAGGTCCCCCAAAGGTTGGGTACTGCCCATCCGAATATCGTACCGTATCAAGTAGTTGCGGTACAGGATGGTCATATGTTTTTGGCAGTGGGTAACGATCAACAATTTCAAAACTGTTGTGAGGTGTTGGATTGCACGGAGCTAGGGCGGCATGCTGATTTTACAACTAATGTTCAACGGGTGAAAAATCGCTTAACACTTATTCCGCTGATGGAAGTAAAACTAACACAGCGACCACTTGCCTATTGGCTCGAGCACTTATCGACTGTCCATGTACCTTGTGGCCCCATTAACGACATTGCTCAGGTGTTTGCCGATCCCCAGGTTCAGCATCGCGGTGTGCAAATTACTCTGGAACATCCTCTTGCCAGTGAGCTACCCTTAGTCGCCAATCCAGTGAAGTTCTCTGCGACGCCGATGGAATACCAACAGGCACCCCCGACGCTCGGTGAGCATAATGGCGATTTACCGAAGTTACTTAAAGAATAGAATACAGCGGCTAATAATAGGCTAGCAAGCAGCTAGCTTATTATTCTCAATCTTGCAGTAATTGTTAATATCACAGACGCGGATATCAAAAGTTTCTTGTTTAGATGACGCATTCTTGCTCATTAATGCAAGAGAGTTGGATAAGTTCGCAACGATATGGACGTTCCGGACATTATTGGCTAGGACCTAAGCCTTATCACTGGAGGCCAGGGCAATAATGATTTTAAGGGCGTCTTCTTTATCAAAGCCTGCTTCTATTAGTGCTTCGTATTGTAAGCGATAGAGCTTGGCTTTGGCTTTAATGAGTTGAGGATCACTTAGGGACTCAGTTTTATTTTTTAACTGCTCAGTTCTTTGATCGTTTAAAAAACAGCTCCGGTTGTTATTTTGTTGGGCGAGGGTGGCCGTCGAAAAAATGCCAAACACTGAAATCATTACTAACAGTATATATTTTACTGGAATTGCTTCTAAATTTTTGGTAATTACTTCAGCTGAGCCTTTTGCTCCAGTTTGGCTGCACGTTTTGCTTGTCGATGCTCCCAGGCTTTACTCACAGACATGCGCCAGACCACATTAAGCCCAAAATATCCGGCTAAACCAAATACCACCGAGCACACGGCACAGCCTAATAAAAAAGCCGGGCCGAGGGTTTCTACGTTTTGTAACACCCATTGCCAGCTTAACTCAAAGGCAAAGTTTTCAACCGGTGCACCCATTATCTTGACCCCGACCCAATAGGCACCGTAAAAAATGGCCGGCATGGTAAAGGGATTGGAGATCCAAACTGTTGCCACCGACAAGGGCAAATTTACCCTAAGGGGAATGGCAATTGCGGCAGATAACCACATTTGAAAGGGCACTGGCCAAAACGCAAAAAATAAACCTATGCCGAAGGCTCCGGAGGCGGATCGTCGATTTAGGTGCCATAAATTAGGATCATGCAGCAGCGTACCAAAAATTGATAAAGCTCTTTCCTGCTTAATTTTATTGTGATCGGGTAAGAAGCGCTTGATAAACTTTTTCAGCATAACTCTCTATACTATTATTTCGGGCTAGATAGCGGATGTGCTAACTACTATGGACGGTAGACTTTTTGGTTTTATTGCGGGCAGCTTTTGTGCATTAACGTGGACCGAACTACCGTCTTTATCCATTCTATTAATATTACTACTTATTGCTATCCTTTGCCTGCGCTTTTCTATTACTAAAACTATTTGTCCATTTTTGCTGGGCATAATATGGATGGCGAGTGTAGGGCATTGGCAGCAGCATTTGCAACTCCCTTTGTCTCAATTAAGCAAACCTATTTTGCTCAGTGGGCGAATACAAAGTTTAATCAACAGCGAACATGGGGTCAGATTCAATTTACGCTTGCATACGATTGAACAGGAAAGGCTGAGTTTTCCTCGGCATATCCGTATAACTTGGCAACAGCCAAGCTGGTCTTTAAAGCAAGGTCAGGAAGTACGGTTGAGAGTTAAACTCAAACCTGCTCATGGTCTGGCCAATGAGGGAGGATTCAATTATCAGCAGTGGCTTTTCAGCGAAGGAGTGAGTGCCACAGGCTATGTTAAGAATAACCCGGACAACAGTTTATTATCGTCTGGGCACACCCTGCGCCAAAGCTTATTGGACAAGCTACTGATAAGTAACATTCCGGCTAAACCCTGGATTGGGGCCCTATCCTTAGGTTATCGGGGATTGCTGCAGCAAGCGGATTGGCAACTGGTGCAGCGCACCGGCATCGCTCATTTGATAGCGATTTCCGGCTTGCATCTGGCTTTGGTCGCCAGTATCAGCTACGGCCTGTTCTCCACAATTTTGAGTTTTGTTGTTCAGCCATTACTTCGCTCCCAGTCCCTAAATGTTCATAGAGTTGCCTTAGTTGGCGTTGTATTAGCGACCTTTACCTATGCCAGTTTGGCGGGCCTGGCTTTGCCTACGGTGCGAGCTTGGATCATGCTGAGCATCGTCAGCACTTTGCTTTTGGCGAATCAATACTGGCAAGCGCGAAGAATCTTGCTGATAAGCCTGACTATTTTTGTAGTGTGCTTTCCTCTGAGTATTTTTGCCCTAAGTTTTTGGTTGAGTTTTTTTGCGGTGATGATTATCTGGTTTATATTTTGGCGTTGGCCAGCGCGCAATCATGGTTTTTCCCTTAAGAATTTCTTTTTAACTCTAGTGCGTATTCAACTTGCCTTAAGTGTGCTGATGCTGCCCTTGGTTGCCTGGCAGTTTTCCTATATTTCTATAGTATCACCAATGATTAATTTACTTGCTGTGCCCCTAGTTACCATGATCCTGGTGCCTCTGTGTTTGGTGGGCATTATGTTATTGAGCCTAAATTCAGACATCGCTTATTGGCTATTTACTCTGGCAGGGAATATTATTGAATTCAGTCTGCACCAACTTGCTCAACTAAGCGCCCATGATTGGGTGGCGGTGAACATTAAAGCGGTTCCGGCACCGGCGTGGTTTTTTGCGGGTTGTGCTGCTTTCCTGCTGCTAGCTCCTCGTTTTCTGTTGGCTAAAAAACAACTGTTGGTGTTACTGCTACCACTATTTTCTCATTTTTTTAAATCAGACAGTCATCGTTGGCAGGTCGATGTTCTTGATGTAGGGCAGGGCGTCGCTGTACTCGTTACCCGTAATCACCACGCTATTTTATATGACGTGGGCGCTGCTTATCCGAGCGGTTTTAATATGGCTGATGCGGTAATTCTGCCCTTGTTACAAGCGCGGGGTATCAAGCAATTGGACAAGGTATTTATTAGCCACAGCGACAATGATCATAGTGGTAGTTTGCCCCAGCTTGTCAAAGGGGTAGTGATAAACCAGCTAGTGACCACGGCAGATTTATGTCAACAGGATTGGATATCCCAGTGGCAGGGCTTGCGACTCGAAGTGCTTTGGCCAGACGATCCACTTAAATACAATGACAACAATGGCTCGTGTGTATTGAAAATATCGGACCAGAGCCACAGTCTGCTGCTGCCAGGTGATATTGATGCCGGTATTGAAGCTAAGCTCGTGGCGAGTGATGCTAACCGGCTGCAAGCGGATATTTTGCTGGCCGCTCACCATGGCAGTAACACTTCATCCTCGTCGGGCTTTATTGAGGCCGTTGGGGCGGATAATGTGGTTTTCAGTCAGGGATTTATGAACCGCTGGCAATTCCCCAGAACAGAAGTACTTGAGCGTTATGGTGATAGGCCAAAGCTTTACTCAACATCGCAAACAGGGCAAGTCAGTTTTGTTATGCAGCTAAATTCTGATCAGCCTATTGAAGTCAGCACTTTTCGCCGGGACATCTACCCTTATTGGTATGCTAATCATTATTAGGTTTATGGAGGAGATTTTTAGCCGGGAACTCTTAGCCGGAAATTTTAGTCGATGATTTTGCTCTGAGATTGGGTTTATGAAATATCCTATTGATAGTTGGGGAAATTCGCCCTAACAGTTACAATAAAAAATTGTAATATTAACCAACCTTATCGCAAGCCATTATTAATGACAAAAAAATCCCCGCCATCGAGTGTATTTAAACGCTTTAGCCATTATCTGACTGATTACAAACTTGCGTTCGTGGCCGCCACTATCGGCATGATCGGCTACTCGCTAATTGATGCCTACGTTATTTCCCTGCTGCAACCGATTATTGATGGAAGCAAGGATGGTTGGGATTACGAGTATCTGCGCCTTGCTGCCTATTTTGTGGTGCCCGTGTTTATTCTGCGTGGGCTGTGTAATTTTATCGGCACCTATACCTTGTCGTGGATAGGAAATCAGGTGGTGATGCGTATGCGTCAGCAATTATTTCATCAATATATGCATTTTCCCGTGTCATTTCATGATCACAATGCCTCAGGTCAGCTGATTGCCAAAGTGATTTATGATACGGAGCAGGTGGCCGCAGCGGCAGGAAAAGCATTTTTGACCTTGATACGAGAGGGCGCGCTGGTTGTGGGCCTGCTATTTTGGATGTTTTATCACTCGTGGCAGTTATCCTTAGTATTTATTTTGATTGGTCCTGTGGTGGCTTTGATTGTCTCTTATGTCAGTAAACGCTTTCGCATGGTTAGTAAGAACATACAGCAGGCAATGGGCAATCTGACCTCGGCGGTAGAGCAAGTGATCAAGGGCCATAAAGTGGTGTTGATGTTTGGTGGGCAGGATCTAGAAGAGCAACGTTTTCGGAAGAAAAATAATCATAATCGCCAACAAAATATGAAGTTGGTGATCGCTCGCATTTTAAGTGTGTCCTCCGTGCAGGTGCTCGCCTCTATCGCCCTGGCAGTGGTATTGTATATTTCAAGTACGCCAAACTTAATTGAAAATTTGACGTCCGGCACCTTTATTACTGTGGTAGTGGCGATGACGATGTTGCTCAAACCCCTGAAGCAACTCACCACGGTTAACAGTGAATTTCAAAAAGGTATGGCAGCCTGCGCCAGCATCTTCAAGGTACTCGACGAGGCGATTGAAGATGATGAGGGCGAATTGAGAATAGAGCACGCCAAGGGTAAACTCGAGTTCAAAAATGTGAGTTTTACTTATCCCGGCAAAGACGCACCAGCATTAATGGACATATCTTTTAAAGTAGAACCCGGCAAGACCTTTGCCCTGGTTGGCCGCTCGGGTAGCGGGAAGTCAACCATTTCAAGCCTGTTGACCCGTTTTTATAATTGTCAGCAGGGTCAGGTATTGCTCGATGATCTACCCTTGCAAAATATCAAACTGAAAGACTTACGTCGGCAATTTGCTCTGGTGTCACAGAACGTGACTCTGTTCAACGATACCATTGCCAACAATATTGCCTATGGCTCGGAAGATAGAGTCAGCCGGGAGCAGATTATCGCTGCGGCAAAAGCCGCCCATGTATTGGAGTTTGTTGAATTGTTACCGGAAGGTTTGGATACGGTGATTGGTGAAAATGGATTGATGCTTTCCGGTGGGCAGCGTCAGCGTTTAGCCATCGCCCGGGCTGTGCTGTTAGACGCGCCGGTGCTTATTTTGGATGAAGCCACTTCTGCATTGGATACCGAATCAGA
This sequence comes from Paraglaciecola sp., assembly GCA_034111125.1. Taxonomy (GTDB): domain Bacteria; phylum Pseudomonadota; class Gammaproteobacteria; order Enterobacterales; family Alteromonadaceae; genus Paraglaciecola. Next base: position 7,924 of record JAWUXW010000084.1, on the reverse strand, counting down.
ACGGCTTATTCAGAATGCATTGCAGCAATTACAGCAAAATCGCACCAGTGTTGTGGTCGCCCATCGCTTATCAACTATTGAAAGCGCGGATCAGATTTTAGTCATTGAAAAGGGCCGGTTGTTGGAACAAGGTGATCATCAAAGCTTGATCGATAAAGACGGCGCCTATGCTCAACTGCATAAATTGCAATTTGGAGAGGGGCAAGACAGTTCGTGAATTTGCTTGAACGAGTCTGGTATCAACACCGCTGGTATCACTGGCCACTTCTTTGCCTACTGGCACCGCTGAGTTTATTGTTTTGGGCACTATCGGCGCTGCGCCGCCTGGCGTTTATCGTTGGTGTCAAACAGACTGAGAAAGTATCTGCTGCGGTGGTGATCGTAGGTAATATTAGCGTTGGTGGAAATGGCAAAACTCCTTTGGTAGTTTGCCTTGCACAGTGGTTACGCCAGGAAGGATATCGGCCAGGCATTCTTAGTCGTGGCTACGGCGGGAATAGCAATACCTATCCCGTAAGTGTTACCGCCGAAAGCCTTGCCCAGGAAGTAGGTGATGAGCCCGTACTGATGCGACAGCATGTATTGTGCCCCATGGTGGTTGATCCCCTTCGTCCCCGAGGTGCTCTTATGTTAATAGAGCAGCATAAATGTGATGTAATCTTATGTGATGACGGTTTGCAACATTATGCCCTTGAACGTGATATTGAAATTGTGGTGATGGATGGCAACCGCCGCTGTGGTAACGAATTTTTGTTGCCCATGGGGCCGTTACGAGAGGGGCTTTGGCGTTTAGATAAGGCTGATTTCGTGGTACTAAATGGTGGCCTGGCTACTCGGGGCGAGCATCTGATGTCATTGGCGCCGGGACGTTTGGTGAATGTAAAATATCCCAATAAAAGTAAGTCGCTGACTGATTTTGCCAGCCCTGTGATAGCAGCGGCGGGCATCGGCAATCCCCAGCGATTTTTTGAGCTACTGGCGGCTAAGCAAGTTAAACTTAAAGCCTGTTTAAGTTTTGCTGACCACTATCAGTTTAAAGAAAGTGACTTACCTCAAGAGACGGTGTTAATGACCGAAAAGGATGCGGTGAAATGTCGTCACTTTGCCCACGATGATTGGTGGTATTTACCGGTAAGTGCGAAATTAACCGAGCAATTTAAGCAACAGTTTTTGCTCAAGCTCAAGTCTGTAAGTAAATAAAAGATGCACAACTATTTAAAGAGTAAATAATGGCGTTTGATAAAAAATTATTAGATATTTTAGCTTGTCCTGCCTGCAAAGGTAAATTACATTTTGTAGCAGCAAAGGTAACAGAGGGCAAGACGGCAGAGGCAAAACTCGTTTGTCGTACTGAGCGGCTGGTCTACCCCATCCGTGAAAATATTCCGGTATTGCTGGAAAGCGAAGCAAAACAAATTTCCAGTGACGAAGTAGAACAACTGCTTAAATAACAGGTTATATATGAACTTTAATGTGATTATTCCCGCACGTTATGCTTCCAGCCGTTTTCCGGGTAAACCCCTGGTAGATATCAACGGCAAGCCCATGGTGCAACATGTTTACGAGAGAGCTCTCGAGTCTGGGGCAGCTAAGGTCGTTGTGGCGACAGATGACGCCAGAATAGCCAAGGTAGTTAAGGACTTTGGTGGGCAGTACTGCATGACCGGTGCCCATCATGAATCCGGCACCGAGCGATTGGCCGAAGTAGTTGATATGCAAAATATGCTGGCCCATGAATTGGTGGTCAACGTTCAGGGCGATGAACCCTTTATTCCGGCGGAGAATATTCAGCAAGTCGCAGAGAATTTGTACCAGCATCAACAGGCTGAGATGGCCACGCTGGCTGTCAAAATAAGCGATGTAGAAGAAGCCTTTAATCCCAATGTGGTAAAAGTGCTGGTCGATAAACAGGGTTTTGCCTTATATTTTAGCCGAGCAACCATTCCCTACGATCGGGCCCGTTTTTTAGATGAAGATTGTATTGACGAAATCGGCGACTTTTATCTGCGGCATGTGGGCATTTATGCCTACCGTGCAGGTTTTATCAAACAATATGTCAATATGTCACCTTCGGGTCTTGAGCAGATTGAGTCCCTTGAACAATTGCGAGTGCTGTGGCACGGTGAAAAAATACATGTGGATGTGGCCAGGAAAACGCCCCCCACAGGGATTGATACACCAGAAGATTTACAACGAATATTAAAATCGATGAGTTAGCTAGTGTCCGTCTTGAAATGGATGTTTATTAGTTACAACAGAAGGAAACGTTTATATGGCAACAGTGGTAATTACTGGTGCAAATCGTGGCATTGGATTGGAATTTGTTAAGCAATATTTAGCCAGAGGAAACAAGGTCTATGGCCTATGTCGAAACTCCTCAGACGAATTGAGTCAATCTGGTGCGACGGTTATCGATAAAGTCGATGTGGGCAATCCCGAAACCGTGCGAGAAGCGCTGCTTAGACTGAAAGAGGTAAAGATCGATCTGTTGATTAATAATGCCGGGGTCTTAGGCAGAGAAAGCATTAGCGATTGGGATCCTATCACCATTGAACATCAATTTCGGGTCAACGCGATGGGACCGTTGTTAGTCACCCAGTGCCTGCTCCCTCAATTAAATAAGGGCAGTAAAGTCGCGCTCATCACCAGTCGTATGGGCTCAATGGCCGACAATGGCTCTGGTGGTTATTACGGCTATCGTATGTCCAAGGCTGCACTGAACATGGCCGGTGTGTCACTCGCTCACGACCTAAAACCTCAGGGCATTGCGGTGGCAATACTACACCCTGGTTATGTGCAAACCGAAATGGTTAATTATGGCGGGGATATTTCAGCTGAAGACTCTGCCCAAGGACTGATGCAAAGAATTGATGAACTGACCCTGGAAACCAGCGGCAGCTTCTGGCATTCAAATGGTGAGCTATTACCCTGGTAATGATCTCACCCCATTTCCTAAACTAAGAGCTATAAAAAAGAGCCTAAACAAAGCGTTTAGGAAAATCATCTTTACGTAAAACGTTGCTGTAAAAAGCCAATAATCTCTGAAGATTCATACATCCACTGAGTTTTTCCATCTTGCTCAATGCGCAGACATGGCACTTTTACTGCGCCCCCACCGGTGAGTAATTCTTCGCGAAATTTGGAGCCAGCCGAGGCATCACGGGTTTGCATGGGCAGGTTGAGTTTATACAGTGCTCTGCGGGTTTTAATACAGAACGGGCAGGCATAGAATTGGTAAAGGGACATGGCGGTAAGTTCCGTTTCGACTTTTGCCTGCTGCTCTGTACTGCGTTTTAATTTACGTCCTCGGGTAAGGAAGTCGATTATTACGATAAAAAGGCCAAGAATATTGCGGATTAACTTGATTAAAATGGACATCAATACAACTTATTTTTGATTTGGTTTAACTAAGGCGCGGGATTATACATCAAACCTGCTTGAATATATTTATTTGACTTGCTTGAAAGACTGTCTGAAACAAATTAAAACCGAACAAAGATAGATTGATAAGGTTTTAAGTCCGTTAGGTCACTTGCTTATACACAAAACTACGGCACTTAGTTCAGCATAGATTTCAGTTGCAGTGCAAAAACCCAACATTTTCTAAGTCGATTGTAGAGGTTTTAACAAGGCTTGTGCGCTAATGAACTCTTTGGCTTCCTCAGACAAGCAGCGGCCTGATATATAGTTTTTCCCCCCAGCATGATGAAGTAAGTAGCCTTGCGCTGTTTGTTCAATACTTTTGACGTCTGCCCATGATATTTTGCTTTCAACATAAAAAGATTTACTACTAACGCCATGCTCATCCACGGTCAATGTCAGTTCAGCATTTGCCGCTTTACTTATCATTTGCCTGGCTAACCACCAGGGTTTTCGAAAACGTACACTGAACGCTTCTAAAGCACCCATGCCAACGATAAACCATGCGATATAGGGGCTAATATCGGTAAAAAGCAGAATAGCTAAGCCTAACAACCCGAATACAAAGGATTTTAAATATATAGATTTAGAATTATCTACCGTAATAGACGCATCAAAGGTTTCACTAAAATGACTTTTGTTTAATATGTAAGTGGTTGAATAGCAGAACGGAGTGGTCATTAGAATTTAATATCGGTTCAAAAAGACAGTGTATCGATAAGTAGCTTGGCTTAATAGCTGTTCTGGGCTTAATGTTAATTACGCCTTGTTTTGAGGTTACTTGGGTATATATGCAAAATAGATTGTAGCTAAAGTCCTATTAAGATCTCAAGTTTCGGAGTTCATTTCTAAGTTTTAAGTCATGAACATCCCCTGTCCGGCATGGCTTCCAGCCTTAAAATACACCTCGATACCCCATCTCAATGCAACTATTGCCAGCATTGTTTCATCATCCATCTGGCTGTCTGTAGTTAAGAACAAGGCCCAGTCGTGTTTGCCTGTTCTTTATCTTTATTAACACCGCGCACAAAAAACAGTTTCACCTTAAGCTAATGGTCAGCCTCTTTGCTTGATTGAGCCAAGTTAAGTTCTACCGTGATGGATTTTAACTGGTAGGGACGCCCTTTTATTTTTGCCACTGCCCCTTAACATTATCTCTGTATAACATATATCTGCATTGAGGCTCTGATGAACGCCATTGACGGTCAAGCGATACTTCATCTTACCTTTTTTCATCCTGACTATGGCGGTCAGTGACTGCGCTTCGGTCAGTTTGAAAATAGATTTTGTGGCAAACCATGCATCTGCCAAAAAATATTGCGCATCAATACCTGATCCCAGCGCACGCTTCACCATGTCTGTGACCATCTCTGTCAAAGTGACTGGATATACCCGACATTTTTTTACTTCGCCTGATTTTTACTGAGTCATCAACGACAAATGCCCGCAGAGTAATGCTGTCGGTGTCACGGATCACTTTTTTTCGGCAGAAAAACTCAGCAGCGACTCCCTGGAAAACATGCCTACAGTGTCAACCTTCAGCAAAACCCACCGCATCAATAAATACACCACATCGGTGGCGGGTGTTCCTGAACGTTTTTTGAATCCAGATTGGACTAATAGCATATTGAAATTAAGCTTCTTCCACATCTTGCTGAATAGATTGTCAACTTGTGAGCCTGGGCAGGTCAACAAATCTGTTGTGAGGGGTAAAGTCGGTGGGATTGTGTCAAGATTCATTTGAGATTTTTTTTTGATGTTTTGTTTTGTCTAAGCAACAAATATTATATCAAAATCAGGTCTTTTTTTTAAATACAGTGAGTTATATTATATTACTGGCAGGCTTTTAACTCCGAAACTTGAGTTAAGATTACCATTGTCTTCCCAGAGCGACTTTTCGTTGTTTAATTTAAGCGATCTACTTTAGGTTGATATCCGTAGTAGGTGTATACCCAAGTGACCTCACGATGTAGAGTTCAGCGGGAATTCAAATCGTCAAATACAAGGCAAAGGTGTTGCGGCATAGTTTTCCTAGGTCCAATACCTTTAACGCAGTAGTTGGGGATTTGATACCCGCCCGAAGGGAACTTAGGCAGAAACCCAGTGCTGCGTTACAATATTTGAAAAGGGGATGCCATTCCCTACATGTTGTGCCTTGCCCTGAATTTCTGCCTAAACTCTGAACCTGCATCTTGAGGTCACTTGGGTATAAACATTGCTTTAATCGAGCAAACAAGAAGAATAAAACACCAAGGAACCATTACCATGTACATGATAGTTAAACACGCCCACCTGACAATAATTTTGCTTACTTTTGTCTTTTTCATCATCAATTTTGTATTGACGATGAAAGACTCTGACATGGTCAACAATAAAATATTAAAAATTGGCCCGCATATTTTATATACCTTATTTGTCATTACCTTTATTTATATGGTGTCGGTTAATCCCCTTAATTTATACCCATTTGTAAATGGTTGGGCGTCATCGAAGTTGGGTGGATTTTTGTTGTATGTACTGTCTATCACCTTTGCACTTAAGTGGGCGAAGTCTAATATTTGGCGCATTGTAGGGCTAATTAGTGCAATTTTTTGGTTATTCATGAGTGCCAGACTTGCCTATGCTCATCACCTCAAAGTAAAAGGGTCTAACGAAGATGCTAATGCTTATATTGATTTTGCCCAGTCAATCGTTGTCGCGGTTTGCTGAATCATTAGCAATTTTCAGTATTATTATTGGTGAAAACGTAATCAAGAGTATTGGGGCGGAAGGTAAATTGCTTTTGTAGTGACCTGAAATGACAAAATAGTCATAGCCCTATTTAAGGCGAATACAAAAACTTCAGCTAAGTGCAACTTGGCAAGTGGGTTCAGCGAATGGCAAAAAAGCCCTCGCCATCGCTTGTCTGCCCTTACTAATGACCCGACAATAACTCATAGCAACTTAAAGAAGCTCTTTCAGAGCTGCTTTAAGAGCTGCTTTAAGACCCCGCATTCATTTCATGAACACATGTCAATTCGCTAAATAAAGTTCGTTATAGGCAAAGCATCGATACACTTTGCGCATCTAAATGTTAATCGAGTAGGAATTGACGTATGTCTCAAGTATTTGCAGGTAAAACCGCTATTATTTCTGGTGCAGCAGGGGGAATAGGCTTTGCGCTGGCCCAGGAATTGGGTCTACAGGGAATGAACATAGTCTTGGCAGACATCGATACTGAGCAGTTGGCCGAGGCCGAACTTACGCTGCAAAAAGACAATATTAAGGTGCTTGCCTGTCCGCTTGATGTAACGGATTTTAATCAGTGGCAAGCAACGGCAACGGCCGCAGAGAAACATTTTGGTCCGATCCATATGTTGATAAATAATGCCGGAGTAGGCGGGATGCCAAGCTCCATAGAAAACACTAATCATGATATCTGGCGCTGGGTAATGGATGTAAACCTAATGGGCGTAGTTTACGGTACTCAGGCGGTCACGCCATTGCTTAAAAGCCATGGAGAAGGAGGCTGGATAATCAATGTCGCGTCAATGGCCGGGATGATAGGTATGCCCTATGCCGGCGCATATTGCGCATCAAAAGCGGCGGTAGTATCGATGACCGAAAGTTGGTCTGCAGAGCTCAAACGTCACAATATAAGCGTAAGTGCTTTGTGTCCGGCCTTTGTCAAAACCCGTATCCACGAGTCTCATCGTAACCGTCAGGCTAAATACAAAAGCGATCAAGTTAGTTTGCCCAGTAAGGCAAGCGCAAAGTCCGGTTTCGATAAAGCTGCGGCATTGGTTGAGTCAGGGATCCCCCCCGAATTGTTGGCAAAACGTGTGGTTGAAGCGTTACTCTCAGGACAAACCTATATTTTTACTCACCCTAATAATCGTCCCGTTACCCAAGCCCGAGCCGAGGCCATTGACGCGGCGTATCAAGATGCAGTGGACAGCCCAATCGTAGGACATTTGGTGGATGAGGAAATCGTTTCTTTTTAAAGATTTTGTTAGAAATAGTAAAACAAAACCCCTCGATGTTGAGGGGTTTTGTTCTTTGGAAAAAGCTAAACCGTTCTGGTCGCCAGTGCCGGCGGTATATTAGCCGCTTTTTTGTTTGCCCAGCGAAGCTGGCAAACCCGACAGGCTGAAAGAAGCCATAGGACGTTAGAGGTACACAACTAACCGTAACCTGTTTCGGCGGCATTGGTGGGTAAGCGTGCAAAATAGCGTGAAGCCCAATACTTAGTCAGACTAATGCTGTGCTTGAGGGTGGCATTTCTAACAGGGAGTCAGTGCAGCAGTAACTGGGGAAGCCTGGCATCTAAACTTAATGTTAGTAAGTGACCTAAATTCAAGGAGAAACCCAAGGTTTAGTGTCGGTGTGAGGTGGCAGATGAACCCGTAGTAGTGAGTAAGGCTAGGCCTGTGACAGGTTTTTGCTCCCTGCAAAACCTGCATTTCCACCGTCCATGGCGGTCAAAGCCAGTAATGGTGAGGAGGGGAAAACCAAGCCGACTATC
>JAWUXW010000083.1:0-14387 GCA_034111125.1 Paraglaciecola sp. | reverse complement strand
CTGTCCAAGACACAGGTTGTTTTCCACCGACCAAGCATTCACTAAGTGCAACGCGGGGCACTTGCGGAGCTTGCCTAATGTACCGCGCAGTACCTTGCCATCAATCGCCACAATGTCTTTATTGAGGTTGACTAATTGGGTCACCCAATCGGTAAATGCCTGAGCAAACGCGTGAGGATTGAGGCGATTTAACACATCATTAAAGGTATCGTGACTGGGAATGCCATGAGGCATATCCAAAAACTCTTCAAACCAAGCTTGCTTGGCTTTACCGTATTCTTCAATGGTGCAAAAGTCGTCACAGCCACTGATAATGGCGCACAGACTAATTGTGAGGATATTCACCAATGGGTGGAGTTTAGTTCGATTCATTCGAGGATCGGCCAGATGACCAAAAGTTTGACTGATAGTGGTTTCTTTCATGAAAATAGCACGCAAAGACTACTATAAACCACGATCAATATGATCGGTCAAATGATCAAAATATTATTTTTGTAATTGGTTAAATTAGACCCGGTTGCCCTGCTGATAAGTTTTAAGCATGCTATATAGGAGTATCTAGGATTATTAAACGCTTTATATAAAAGTAGATGAATATCCGCAAAAAGTAGTTTATGGTGAACTGAACCTGTGGCCGAGTAACGTCAATATAAACAGAGTCAAATTTGCTAGTGGAATTAGGGAAATTTGATTTTAGTTACTGGGTTGGCAGGGAGTCTTAATCAATTGGAGCGACGGATGCCAAGAAGAAAAGCCTTAGATAATCGAATTTATGTACTAGATACCAATATTCTGCTCCACGAACCCCTCGCCTTTTTATCATTTAAAGAAAATGATGTCGTTGTCCCCATGACAGTGCTCGAAGAACTAGATTACATCAAAGATAGCAAAAAAGATGTAGCCAGAGACGCTCGGGTATCGATACGTGCAATGGAAAACTTATTACATGAAGCCACGCCTGAACAGCTAATGTCCGGTGTATCCATGGTTGGCTTAGGTGCTGGTGAATCGGCACCCACAGGCAGTCTTTCGATTTTTGTCGATCATGGTTTAGATGCTGAGCAAAACGTCTTTACTAGCAATGAGAACGACAACCGCATAATTAATACGGCCCTGCATTTACAAACTGAGCAAGCTCCCAGGGTAGTGGTTCTAGTTACAAAAGATATTAATATGCGGCTCAAGGCAAAAGGGGCAGGCTTAGCCCATGTTGAGGACTATCGAACTGACCAAATGGTTAGCGATATTAAATACTTATCTAAAGGCTACCACACCTTTCCCGGTGATTTTTGGAATGAAGTAAAAGCGGTCGATAGTCGTTCAGAAGGCCGTGACAGCATTCACACCATCGAGCGAAAGCTACTGCCAGAGGCCTATGTTAATGAGTTTTTGTTGGACGAAACGGAACATTTTGCCGGCCTGGTCGAATCGGTAGACAAAGACAGTATTGAGATACTTGATCTGGGCTTTGAACGACTAATGGGACGCCGAGCATGGGGTATTACGCCGAAAAATATTGGTCAGGCCATGGCCTTACACTCTCTGCTTGATCCACACATCGACTTGGTTATCTTAACCGGCCCTGCTGGTAGCGGTAAAACCTTGCTGGCATTAGCTGCAGCCCTGGAAATGGTGGTCGAAAAGAATATGTATGATAAAATCATCGTTACTCGAAGTACTCCTGAAATCGCTGAATCTATTGGCTTTTTACCTGGTACTGAAGAGGAAAAAATGGCGCCTTGGTTGGCGGCGATTACGGATTCCTTAGAAGTACTGCACAAGCACGATGAAAACGTCAAAGGCTCTATGAGCTACATCATGGAAAAAGCCAATATTCAGTTTAAATCGGTTAACTTTATGCGTGGTCGCAGTATTCAAAATTCCATCGTCATTTTGGATGAATCACAAAATTTAACGGCTTCCCAATTAAAGACGATTATTACCCGCTGCGGAGAAGGGACCAAACTTATTTGCAGTGGTAATCTGGCGCAAATTGACAGCAACTATTTGTCAGCGGTGACATCAGGTTTAACCTACATCGTGGAAAAATTTAAGAATTTTTCTGGTAGTTCTACTATCAATTTGGATGGTGTGGTACGCAGTCGTCTGGCTGAATTCGCTGAAGAACAATTATAAGGGAGTGACTCAGTAGCATGCCAAACAAGGCCAAAGCGACAATACTCATCGTGGATGATGAAAATATTAATCTGGAAATCCTCAGTGCCGGTTTATCTGAAGAGCATCAGATAGTACGCTGTTCTTCAGCCTTAGACGTTATGCCGATGGCTCAGAACGAGCAATCGGATCTTATTTTACTTGATATTGGTATGCCGGAAATGGACGGTTATCAAGTATGCAAAGCGCTCAAAAAATTCGACGACACTCGTCATATTCCAGTCGTATTTAGTACTGCCTTTGACTCAACAGCAGATGAAATTAAAGGTTTTGAATGTGGAGCGTCGGACTACATTACCAAGCCGTTTAACATGCGGCTTGTCCAGCATCGCGTAGGCAATCTGGTTACATTGAAGCGCCAAACGGATCTGCTTGAAGAGTTGGCTAACCTTGACGGCTTAACTCACATTCCCAATCGTAGGCATTTTGACGGAGCTTTTGATGCCGAATGGCGCAGAGCGGTGCGTCGCAAGTCAGTTATCAGCGTGTGCATGCTTGATATTGATTGTTTTAAGCAATTTAATGATCACTATGGGCATGCGGCGGGCGACAAATGTTTAATTAATATCGCAAACGAACTTTATGTGCACATAAAGAGGCCCGGGGACGTTGTTGCCCGTTACGGAGGCGAGGAGTTTGTACTCATACTGCCAGAAAATAGTAGCGCCGATGCGGAACTATTTGCTGAATACCTACGGCAAAAAGTTGTCGATCTGGGGATTAAACACGGATACTCGACCTGTGCCGAGGTGGTGACCATGAGTATTGGTGTAGCAAGCACTAAGGCGGGCAAAAATATGAAAAAAGAAGTTTTATTAAAGCAGGCGGATGAGCAGCTTTATTTAGCCAAGAGTAAAGGAAAAAACCAAGTAGCCGCCATCGATATTTAAAGCAATATTGGCAGAATATTAAGGGATACTTTCATAGCTATACATGCCGCTGGCTATATCACTGGCACTGCGAGGAGCAATCGATCCCAGCACCAAGGAAGCGGGGCCAGTGGGCTCCATCATTAAATAATTGCTACCTGCTATTTCATAGGTTTTTTCATGTACCCGAGAAGGCAGACTGATACCCAGTAAAGCGTGGTTTGGCAGGTACATCATTACCATCTTTACGTCCGGTAAAAGTGTTCTTAGTAGGGTAGCCATTAAAGTGCTTTTACTGTCGCAATCTCCCTGATTATTCGCCACTACCGACAATGGAGGCAGGTATCCAGCACCATTTGATTCAAGCCGATTTTCCAATACATTGTAAGGAATGCTCTGCACCCAACTGAGCATTAAATTGACATAGGCTCTAGAGTCACTGCCCGGTGCTAATTTCTCAAATACAGCTTGAGCGAGAGGAAGTAAAGGAGCTTTGTTTTCAACAATATAGCGCAGATGATCTGGCTTCACTCCCTGCTGACCTAAATGTGTGCCAAAGCGGCTGTAATAGTTATCTGCCAGGTAACGATCAAATGCCTGTTCTTTGCTTCTTTGCATTGATTCTTGCCACTTGTGGATGAGCTTGGCGTTGCGACTAGTAACTTTAACCTTGATGTTCTGAGCAAGCCGCTGGATCTCGACTCTGACTTGCCGTGGGTCAATTTTTTTGGCGGCCTTATGTAATTCTATAAAAACATATTGTTGAGCAATCTCTGGAACGAATCTCCGGTGAACTTGCTGATGAACCTGTTTTTTTGGTAGGGAGAAGCTAAGATTTTGCGACTTGTTGTTGTGATCAAGCCACTGGTAATCCAGACTTATACTGTTTTCCATCTTGGTTTTTGAAAATGTTAGCTGCTCTGCCCTTAATGTAGAATGGACATTCAATAGTAGTATTAGCAGGCAGAGTAGTCGCAAATTTTTATCCCACAAAAACCCTTGAGTTCACGTTGTATCCTAATATATATAAGAGACAGACAAGAGTGATTTAAGTTAGCCCAGTTATTCACTATCGGTCATGGCGACAACGTTAAACTCACCATGCAATCCCGAGACTACAATAATCTCAATGGGGCTACAACACACCTGACAGTAGGCGATTTGTTGTTGGTTAAGATCATTATCTTCATCAATTTCAAGATCGTTGATTGCCATGCAATAAGGATAGCTAAACTTAGTCGCGACAGTTAGGCCCAATTAGTATGTCCTTTTCATTGCATAGATTAGACTTGAAAAGTGTAATCTATGCCCCTGGCTTTACCAACAAGTATTATTTTAGGTTCGCCAGATACTGCTTAAACGCCACATTGGCTTCTTTGCGCTGTTCTGCTATTTTTTTCACTGCTTCATGTTCATTCAGAAGGACCATAAGATCTTTTGCACCGGGAATTAGCGACAACAAATCAATATCAAATAGTTTGTGAGCGACCGTTGCAGATAAATCAGCACTATATAAAAACATAATGTCGGCAGCGGTAAACTCATTTCCTGCCACATAAGGGGAAAACTTTGCCAGCCTCGACAAGGCTTCCATTCCTTTATATAAAGCCCGTTTTACTTCTTTGCGGGTTTCTTCACTCACCGACGAATCAAAAAAAGCCGCTGCGTGACATCGGCGTCCCGGGAGCTCTAAATAGAGTTCCAAGACCTTTACTAGCTCTTTTATCTTGGCCTGCTCATATGCATTGCCGGGATAAAGGGGCTTTTCGGGATAAGCCTGGTCTAAATACTCCAGGATGATATTGGTTTCGGTTAGCATGCCGTGCTCTGTTTTTAGAGCTGGCACCTTACCCATATGGCTGAGCTGCAAATACTCAGGTGTTTGGCTTGGGTAAAGCGTAACCGTCTCATATTCAATGCCTTTAATAGCTAAGGCAAGTTTGATCATATTGTAATAGTTACTAACATCGAATCCGTATAGGGTGAGCATATTTAAGTCCTTAGGTTTTTGCTTATCATCGGACAAGATCAGACAATACACCACAAACAATAATTGATAGTTATTAATAATAATAATACTTTTTAGCAGTGAGTTGCGGTAGCAGCCAACACTATAGCTCAAGCTCTATTGTGTCAGAGCCTTTGGCCGGAACGGCGCAGCAAATTAGCACTTCGCAGGTGGCAATTTCTGCGGTTGGTGTGGTTCTGTAAGCGACTTTGCCTGACCTTAACTTCACCGAGCATGAGCCGCAGGCTCCGCTGCGACAACCAAATTCAGGACTAAGTCCATGAGATTCTGCTAGCTCTAAAAGCGTATCGTCACCTTGATTCCAGCGCTGTTCGAAATCAGACTGAGTAAATTTAACAAGGGCTTCTTTTGCTTCCTCTGCTTTTTGCATCGTCTGGCCTTCGTCAGCCTGCCTTTGTAAGGATGCTGGGCCGAAAGCTTCTGCGTTGACTCGAGCGTCACGCACACCCAGTTCTCGCAGAATATCGTACATAGCCTGCATAAATGATGAGGGGCCACAGAGGAAAAAATCGTAGTCATCCAGGGCAAGAGTTTGACGCAACAAATTAGCGCTAATATGCCCCGTTCCGTTAAAACCAGTGCCAGGTTTATCGCTTGCAAGAGGTTGGCTAATCAAAGAGTAGTATGTGATCGCACCGTCAGTGGCGACTTCGATATCTAGAAACGCTTTATCAAAGGCGCGTTGGGCAGTACTTTGCGCCCCGTGATATATGGTGAGTGGGCGAGTATATCGGGTTCTTTTGCCTTCATGCATGGCATCCTGAGCCATTGATATCATGGGGGTGATACCAACGCCGCCTGCCATCAATACGGCCGGCCGTTGCACAGAATTATCGATATAAAATTCTCCTAATGGCCCCTTTGCCTCAATAGTCGAACCTGTAACAAGAGCATCATGTAATAATTTTGAAACCAAGCCCTGCTCTTCACGCTTTACCGAAATTCGATAAAAATTATCTGCAGGTGCTGAAGACAGAGTGTAAGTGCGGGTCAGCCATTTTTCTGAGTTATCAGCCTTAACGCGAATAGTCAAAAACTGCCCAGCTTTAAAGGGCAACAAAGCAGCGCCGTTTTCTCGTTCAAAATAGAAGGAACGAATGACCGAGCTCTCATCTTCAACTTTGCTTACATGATAGCTTTGCCAGCTATTGCGCTCAGTCTCGGCTTTTAATAATGCAGCCGCCTGTGTCCAATCTCCGGTTATCTTGCTGGTAGCAGAGTACTCACCGAATGAGGCTCTAAAGGGCAGTGCTTGTCTTAAGCGAACACCGCTTTGCACAGTAAATCGCCAGCCTCGCTCTGCTCCTTTGAAAGCTAGTACTTCTGGATGATCTTCCCACAAAATTTCCACACTGCCGCTTAACATCAATAAATCGCCGCTGTCGAAATCAGGGAAAATCAGCCCAGCTTTTGGGTTGAGTAAAAAATTACCCAGAGTATTGAAGTGAAAATTGCCAGAATAATCGGGTATGGTTAAGGTATTGCCCTCAACCTTAACAAATCCGGGCATGCCGCCTCTATGAGAGACATCTACGCCTTCAATGTCCGGTCTGTCTTGGGTCTTGATATAGCTCGAGACAAAGAAGGTATCGGCTGCTTGAATGAATTGAGTGGCTTCTTTATCTAAGGACTTAAAATGCTCAATTTGCTGATTATCAAGCTTAAGCATAGGGTCGCGAATAAATTTAATATCACGAGTTTGGATGTATTGCGGACAATTGCCGAAGGCCTGGTCGACCTTAAGGGAAAAGCCCTGTTGTTTTACCGCCGATATGCGAGCATTAAGACGGTTTCTCCTTCTGCTCGGGATCTCTATTCCCAGTAGACCTAAGGGACTGCCAAGGGAAATAGATTCTTGTAGAGGATCACCGGATAACACGGGTGTGTTAATGTCTAAAGTAGTGGCGGTCGGGGAATTCATAAAGCCGGGAGTGCCGGGTAAAATAGACGCCCAGGGCCAGCCTTGGGCATCAACACTGCCAACCACTAAAAAAGGCAATTGCTTATAGAATGCTTGATGCTGCTCAGGCAGATAACTACGTATTACCCTAGGAGCAAAACTTTCCATAGCATCTCGCTTACCCACTTTAGACTGTAGCGCTTTTTCGCCTTCATGAAATGGTGAGATTTGCAGATTATCTTTCATCTTATGCCTCGTTTTAGTCATACAGTATTGAGCATCAAGCACACTTAGCTATTGCCAGATCTCTAAATATAGATTTATGCGGCCAAGCCAACCTTAGTGCTTTGCATCGGTACAAAGCCTTTTAGGCCTTCTATATTGCTTAACAAACGACGGACGTTCGGATAAGTCTCAAGTGAAACGTTGCCTTCAGGAGCATGGGCTGTGTAGCTATAAATCGCTACGTCGGCAATAGTTGCTGCATCGCCTACCAAAAATTTGCGGCCTTGCATATGGGCTTCAAGTTTTGCAAGAACCTTAGCTGCTGTTGCTTTGGCAAATTCTGCATCTAGTCCAGCACCGAATACCGTAATTAGCCTTGCTGCCGCAGGACCAAAAGCGATTTCGCCTGAAGCTAAAGAAAGAAATTTCTGAACTTCAGCTTCCAGTTTAGAATCTCCTGGCAGAAAGGATGGAGCATACTTACGGGCCAGGTAAACTAGGATGGCATTTGAGTCCGTCACTACTATGTCACCATCTTCTATTACCGGTACCTGACCCGCTGGATTCAAAGCCAGGAAATTTGCGGTTTTTTGCTCGCCCGATGCCAGATCTACATTAATGATTTCGTGAGCGATGCCAGCCAGGCTTGCAAAAAGTGCTACGCGATGAGCATGGCCAGAAAGTGGAAAGCTGTGAATTCGAATTGCATGTGACATGTTACTTACCTCTGTATGTTAGTGAATGATTGTTGGTTTGTTTTTTGAACAAGGCAAGTGTAGGCAGGTATCTAAGCGTGCACAATATGTTGATTTATGCAATAACTATGTACAATATGTTCATAGTTGTGACTGATGTATTACATAATTAATCGGAAAGTTAATGGATACTATTGATGGAATGCGAACCTTTGTTGCGGTGTCGAGGCGAAATTCCTTTACCGCAGGTGCAAAAATGCTCGGCATCAGCACCAAGCTTGCCAGCAAATACATTGGCCAGTTAGAAGAGCGCACCGGCGCCCAGCTATTTCACAGAACAACTCGTAGCGTGACCTTAACGGAAACAGGACATGCATATTTAGAACGATGCATACCACTACTTGAGCAATTTGACGAGTTAGAAGATGTGGTACAGGAGCGGCAATCAGAACTCGCCGGTCCTATTCGGATAACGGCACCAACTGCTTTTGGCAGCACTGAACTGGTTGAAGCTATTAGGCCATTTCAACTTCAACATGCAAAGGTGTTCATCGATCTTCATTTGTCAGACCAACGGGTGGCCATTATTGAAGAAGGATTCGACCTGGCAATTCGTTTTGGCCCACTCGAAGACTCGAGCTTGATCGCTCGAAAACTGAGGAACATGCGAATAGTGGTTTTTGCTTCACCTACTTACCTTGCACAAAAAGGTGAACCTATGCATCCCAATGCCCTTTCGACCCACAACTGTTTATTACAAACCTATTCGATGGATCCCAACCATTGGAAATTCCATATCGATGGAAAATTGGCATTATTCAACGTTAATGGTTCATTCAAAGCCAATTCACCTAGGGCCGTGGCCCAAATGGCGGCTGGCGGTTTAGGCATTGGCATGGGGCCGATTTATGTGGTTGAATCTTATCTTAGTGATGGCAGTTTGAGCTTGTTGTTTGAAGAGAATGAAACTAAGGGAACAGCCCTTAACGCGGTTTATCCGCCAAGTCGCCATTTAACTGCACGTATAAGAGCCTTGATTGATCACTTAGCCACATACTTTGGCTAATAGTGCTGCGCCGGTACATGGGAAAGCGGATGCCAAGTGGGTATATACGTATGGTAATTTATCTTCAATCAGATCCACTTTAGGTCATTAGATGGGAGCGGCAAATATCCGTTTTATGCTTAAGGCTGCGTAGTCATTTACTGGCTGGCATTCCTTCATCTTTACTTAAATCCTTTTGAGCTGTAGTTGTCTGAGCATTACTGAGATAAGAATCAAGTGCGTCGAACTTACCAGTTCAGAATTTTTCGTAGAACGCGAGCCAGTGGGACACCTGACTCAAGGGTTCAGGTTCAAGTCTGCACAGGTGGACACGTCCAGCTATTTGTCGGCGCATTAATCCGGCTTTTTCTAGTACCTTTAAGTGTTTAGTGATCGCCGGTTTTGAAAGAGAAAAGGGACGCGCCAAGTCAGTGACCGACATTTCACCATTGGCGAGTCTGCTGAGCATCGCACGGCGGGTAGTATCAGATAGGGCTGAAAAAATCGTATCGAGTTGAGTAGCATTATAGTTTACCATAAGGTGTACTATAGAGTTGGAGTTTTTATCTGTCAAAGGATTAATGCCGATAACTCAGCTTGTTTAGTTTATAATCGCCGGCAGTTGAATTAGTGAGTACAAAAAATATGAAAGTGTGTGGCGTTGAAATTAACAGTAATGATGTGAATGTGTGTTTGTTGTCCTTAGAAGATGAGGTGTTTCAGTTGCCGGATTTTCGCTCTCGTCGGCTGACACTGAGTAATATCAACAGCCGCAAAGACTTCTGCTATCTGCAACAGACTTTTGCTAAATTAATGAAGGACTATACCGTCGACACGGTGGTTATTCGTCAACGTCCAATGAAAGGTAAATTTGCCGGTGGAGCGGTTGGCTTCAAATTGGAAGCCGCGATAGAGTTAATTGATGGTCTGGACGTAGAAATCATGTCACCTATGGATATTAAAGCCTCATTAAAACGTAACCCCGTGCATATCCCTTATGCCGAAACGGGTTTAAAAATCTATCAGGAAGTGGCCTTCAATACGGCATTTGCCTATTTAATGAAAGATAAATACGAGGCAGAATAAGGCTAAGTAACAAGCGAGATCACTTGGGTATGAAACTACGGCTTCCTTTTTTTCCCATTAAGAGCCCTTCAGTATTTAAATAAATATCGCTTTGTGTTCAATATATTGAGCGATATTTCCATTTCAATCATCTCCTGGTATTAACGATTTTTCTTGCATTTTGTTAATAGTTATCTCAGTGTTAAGTGCAAATAAAAAAGCGATTAACACCACAATAAGATCCCTATGCATAAACCTAAAATCGAACATAATATTGCTATTGGTATGTTGCGTCGCGCGCAATTAAATCCTGAACGTACAGCTTTGATTTTTGAAGATAAAACGTTTTCATATGGGGATTTTGCGCAGTTGGTTAAGCAGCAGGCGAGTTTGTTGCAGGATTCCGGTGTGTGCATGGGTGATAGGGTGGCATTTGTTGGCTTTAACCAGCCTGCTTTTCTTGAAACCTTGTTTGCCGCTAATGCGCTGGGCGCTATTTTTGTACCCTTAAACTTTCGTCTTACTGCCGAAGAACTCAAATTTATTATCAACGATGCTGGGGTGCACACACTTGTGTGTGATGCTCCCATGCAAGATGTGATCGATCCCGTTAAAGATGAACTTTGTTGTCGAGAATATTTCGGTGCCGAGTCAAACCTTGTTGGTTGGCGTTCATTGACAGATGAGCGCGCTGCCTCTGTTGCCCTGCAAAATCCGGTTGGTGTTGATCAGCATGATACGAGTGTGATTATGTATACCTCGGGAACAACCGGTTTACCTAAAGGTGTGATGCTAAGCCACGGTAATATAATGTGGAATAACATCAATGCCCAATTGTCTTATGGCGGCAGCCGGGATGACGTAGTGCTAACCGCTGCCCCCTTGTTTCACATTGCGGGCTTGAATGTAATGACAGTGCAAAGTTTTATGATGGGTTCTAAGTTAGTACTGCTTAGAAATTTTGATCCGGGTTTGGTTTTGCAATACATACAACGATACAAAGTAACCAGTATGTTTGGCGCACCAGCCATGTTTTTGTTTATGTCACAGCACCCAGATTTCGATAGTACTGATTTAAGCAGCATTAAAATGCTGGTGTGTGGCGCAGCGCCCGTTCCTGAATCATTGCTCAGCCTATATGCAAATCGTGAAATTAACTTTTGCCAGGGCTATGGTCTAACCGAGACTTCACCCTTTGCCTCTTTGTTAACGCCAGAATGGGCGATAAGTAAACTTGGCTCAGCAGGGCAATCCGCGTTTTACACTGCGCTTAAAATAGTTAACGACGATAACCAAGAGCTAGCCCCTATGGAGCATGGGGAAATCTGTATTTCCGGAGCCAATGTGATGAAAGGGTATTGGAACCGACCGGATGCAACTGCCAAAGCAATAGATGATAAAGGCTGGTTTCACTCAGGTGATATTGGCTATTTGGATGAAGATGGTTTCTTGTTTATTTGCGACCGACTCAAGGACATGGTGATCACCGGTGGCGAAAACGTTTATCCCGCTGAGGTTGAAAGCGTGCTGTATAAACATGAATTGATCGCCGAAGTGGCAGTAATCGGTTTGCCCGATGAAAAATGGGGCGAGGCGGTGACCGCAGTGATAGCGCTAGTTGAAGGGGCTGATTTGAATTTGGAAGAATTACGGGTGTTCGTCGACTCCCATTTGGCTCGTTATAAGTTACCAATTAAGTTACATAAGGTGACAGCACTGCCAAGAAATCCAGCGGGCAAGGTACTAAAATTTGTCCTCAAAGAAGAATTGGGTAAGGAATAAAATGACGATATACCAATCCATGCAGATAGAGCGTGAAGGCAACATTGCGATTATTCGCTTTGCTCGCCCGGAAAGTTTAAACGCTATTGAGTCGAGCATACGCTCGGAATTTCTAGTTCTCGCCAATGAAGTCAATCAAGACCGTGACATTCGCGTGGTTATTTTGTCAGGTGTAGGCAGAGCCTTTTGTGCAGGAGCTGATCTAACTGAAAAGCGTCCTGCAGGCGAGAGTGTCCAAGACGGCTTAATCCAGCACTACAAACCTATGTTAATGGCCATTACCGAGGCACCCAAGCCCTGGATAAGTGCAGTTAATGGTGCCGCAGCGGGTATTGGCAGCGCCTTTGCAATGGCTTGCGACCTAACGCTAATGGCTGATGATGCCTACCTATATCAGGCTTTTACCGCCATTGGTCTTATTCCCGATGGCGGCGCGACCTGGCATCTGGCCCGCACAGTCGGCCGCAAAAAAGCCTACGAGTTAATTGCCTTTGGTGAAAAACTTAAGGCGACAGATTGTCTGCAATTAGGCTTGTGTAACCGTATTGTGGCGCCAGAGACCTTAATGGATGAGTGTATTGCCATGGCGCAGTTACTGGCTAACAAAGCCCCTCTGTCACTGCGTTATGCCAAAGAGGCAGTGAATGGGGCAATGAACGAAGATCTTGCCGCCACTATCGATATTGAAGCACGTTTGCAGGAAATCTGTGCCAACAGCGATGACGCCAAAGAAGGTGGCCTGGCCTTTTTACAAAAACGCCCTGCAGTTTTTACCGGAAGCTAGTTGTGGGGTCTCCTTCCATTGTGAATGTATTGAATGTCGCAATGCAGCTGTTTTTTTAGATCATTTCCCCCGTGACCAGCGGGCAATTACTGACACATGAAAACATTTGAATTCAGCTATGCAAATAGCTAAGAGCTCCTATAATCAAAGTCATAAAACAGCGCTTGAGCAAGTCAGATTTTGTTTTAATCAAGCGTTTTCATCTCTTGACGAGGCATTGCTAAGTCATAATATAAATGCTTTTTATTAGAGAAGAGGGATAGACAATGACCTTAACAAAAAATTGGCCGCAGAATCTATCGGTACATTTTGGTTGGTACTTGGAGGCTGTGGCAGCGCGGTTTTAGCTGCATCGTTTCCAGAGGTAGGGATTGGCCTGCTGGGTGTTTCTCTGGCTTTTGGTCTGACCGTATTAACCATGGCTTTTGCGATCGGTCATATATCTGTTTGTCACCTCAATCCAGCGGTATCGATTGGCCTTTGGTCAGGTGGTGTTTTCCGCTGCTGAACTCGGCCCATATATAGTTGCACAGGTCGCTGGTGGTCTGGCCGGAGCAGCAATATTATATGTTATTACCTCTGGGCAAGCAGGTTTTGATGCATCGGCCAGTTTCGCCTCAAATGGTTATGGCGAGCATTCCCCAGGTGGCTATAGCATGACCGCGGCCTTAGTCACCGAGATCGTTATGACGTTTATGTTTCTGACCATTATTTTGGGCACAACAGTCATACAGTCCGAGTTTTATTTTTCTTTGAATGCCATAAATCCCACCACAAAGCGGTCACTGGATTGGCAGAACGAAAAATTAACTTCCCTCACAAAACACTGTATATAAAGTCGGGTATAATGAGGTTTTGTCAAAAACGCGCACTTCGCTTCCAACTATGTAAGTTTCGCTGGTCTCCTTTTGTTTTCTTTATAATCGCTAAGTCACTAATTTAGTTATGGAAAATATTTTTCATATGGTTTTTAATAGGAAACATTAAAAGGTCGTTAAAGTCAGGTCTCCTTTTGCTTTTTGACTTGAACACATTTTCGGGTTGGGAAAATCTAAATATACTCAATTAAATCAATAGGTAATGCCTGAAATATTTGACGGGCCAATCAATTCGAGCAGTTACATATACGACATGCTCGATAATAAGCGTTATTGTGGATTGGAAAGGTAAGATATCATAGATATTATAGACCACACAGAGGATTATGCTGTATATTTAAACAGTATAAAATATCAACTTTCTATGGCTATAAAATCTATTCCATCACTTCATTTATACTTTCAAGGATTGTTAAAGTTATGTTCAAAAAATCATTACCAAAAGTCATTTTAGCGTTAGTCATTCTAATGCCGTTATCGGCTTGTGTGTACAAATCTAATGTAGATTACGGAACTCAATTTACTTCAGAACAAGTAAACCAAATACAGAAAAAAGTTACGACAAAATCAGACCTTTTGAAAATATTTGGTGAACCTGCAATTAAAAGCGTAATTAGTGAAACTGGAGAGAAGTGGGTATATTCTTATACTGGAGGTAGTGCTTCAGCGCAGGCTTTTACAATGAAAACCACATCGGATATATCAACGCATATGCTTGATATCTTGATAGAGAATGATGTTGTAGTAAACTTTGCCGAAACCAATACTAAGCATAATATGAATACATCGGTGCAGTAAGCACATAATAAACATGGATAGGTCGCGAGCTTTTTCCGCGACTTAATCCAGTTGTTGGACAAGCCCGGTATGGTGGCATGTAATATGCTATTAGTAGATATATTCGGGGCGGGGTGTTTGTTAGGTATTTCAGTAGCTTAGG
>JAWUXW010000082.1:0-16004 GCA_034111125.1 Paraglaciecola sp. | reverse complement strand
GAATCTTTTAGCACCGGTGTGGCACCAGATACCACGGAACGGGGGTTTTTCATTTCTGTTGGGTCGTAAGTCGCTCCGCAAACATCACCGCTATCGCCGTTTTGATCATCGGCTCCCCAACTTGGGCAAGTACCCTGTACGACACGGTCTGGCAAAAACATTTTCTTTTCAGGATCAAACAACTGGCTGATGATACGTTTGCTGATATGGCCCGCTTCGTTCAGGCGATTGTATACCAGCTCACACAGTTCTTTGTTTTCATCAGAGTGGGTCACATGATAGTTATCATATACCACCGAAAAATCGAGTAAATCCTGATGATGCTCATCCCGGGTTTGGCTGACCATTTGTTCGGGGCTGACCCCCAACTCTTGTGCCTTTAACATTACCGGTGTGCCGTGAGCGTCATCCGCACAGACGCTGTAGCATTCATGCCCGCGCATTCGTTGAAAGCGGGTCCAGATATCTGTTTGTATATGCTCTAATAAATGACCCAGGTGAATCGAACCATTGGCGTAAGGCAGGGCACTGGTAACCAGAATTTTGCGTTGTTGTATATCTGAAGGGGTACGTGAAGATTGCGGCATGTTTAGCTTTGTTTGACTGAATAGCTTAAAAGGCCGCAAATGGTATCGAAAATACGCTCTGATTGCATTATCAATTGCTAATTAAAGCCTTGTTTGGGGCCCGGCAAGCTAAATGTATTGAACATCGTCGGTAGCCTACGCATAATTACCTAGTTCTCATCAACCATCACCAAAATCGAGTCAAGCAATGCGCCTATGTGACAAAGACATTTTTTCCTATCTCCAACAGGGCCTGATTAAAATGACTCCACAACCAGACTACTCAGAAATTAGTGGTGTCACGGTTGATATCCGTCTGGGTAACAAATTTAGGGTGTTTGAAGATCATCAGGCACCGTACATTGATTTAAGCGGGGCTAAGGAGTCCATGCAAGCAGCCCTAAACTCGGTGATGAGTGATGAAATTGTGCTTGAAGAAGGCAAAGCGTTTTTCTTGCACCCCGGCGAATTAGCGCTGGCGGTCACCCATGAGTCCATTACCTTACCGGCCAATGTTGTTGGCTGGCTGGATGGTCGTTCATCTCTGGCTCGTCTTGGCTTGATGGTGCATGTGACGGCCCATCGGATTGACCCCGGTTGGTCGGGCAATATCGTTCTTGAGTTTTTTAATGGCGGAAAACTGCCCCTGGCCCTCAAACCCATGATGAAAATTGGCGCGGTCAGCTTTGAGGTCATGTCTGATCATGCCGAAAAACCCTATAACGCCCGAACCGATGCAAAATATAAAGGTCAGGATGGGGCAGACGCCAGTCGCATTAGTGCCGACGATAAGTCCTA
Source organism: Paraglaciecola sp. (assembly GCA_034111125.1). Classification (GTDB taxonomy): domain Bacteria; phylum Pseudomonadota; class Gammaproteobacteria; order Enterobacterales; family Alteromonadaceae; genus Paraglaciecola. The sequence goes on along the minus strand of JAWUXW010000082.1, from coordinate 14,640 downwards.
AACCGGGTAAAAACAAGGATCCGGCAGATCAAAAACACGGATATGTAGTCTGACTTGTTCACGGATTGGGCGATTGATGCAATTTAGCTAAATTTAGCATTGCAAAGCAAATAAAACCCCGTAAACTGCGCCTCTTCGGTCGGTGTGTAGCGCAGCTTGGTAGCGCACTTCGCTGGGGGTGAAGGGGTCGTAGGTTCGAATCCTATCACACCGACCAATTAATTTACTGACGCTCAGTAAATAATTTTTTAAATTCCCTCATTCCTACTCCAGTAAATTGCCACTCACTCCCTGACTCAGCATGGAATTTTTTACATCTATTGCATTTTGTAGCAATAGTAAAGCCAATAGAAGTAAGGCTTTTAATCGTAAATTCATCAATAATTTTCTGCAAACGCAAAAATTGCTAGTAGATTTTGCTGTGACTGGGCGCTTAAGGGAGAAGCTTCGTTTGGCCAAAGCTTATGCCTAAAGCGTTGGCAGTAAGGAACGCCATATCATCGGCGGGAACCAATCGATTTTTATGGGCAACTTGTTCAAGCATGACATGGCTCAAGTGATTATCTTTCATCACTACGGCTCGACCGAAACGCTTTGCGGCAACTAAGGCGGCAGCTTCACGACCAACATTGCTGGCAAATATCCTATCAAAAGCCGTCGGAGAGCCACCCCGTTGAATATGTCCAAGGGAAGTTGCCCTGATTTCTGCATCAAGATGGGGTTCCAGTTGTAACTTCAAGCTATTTGCTATGCCACCTAGGCGCACTGGATCGTGACTAGCGCTTATTGTTTCCCGTATCGTCGCTTGTCCGCCCTCGGGCATGGCACCTTCTGCAACCACAATAATCGAATATTGCTGATCACTTGCCCGTAATTTACAGGCTTTAACCACTTCCTCGATATGGTAAGGGTATTCAGGAATAAGGATCACATCTGCCCCTCCGGCGATGCCAGCATGAAGGGCAATCCATCCGGCATAACGTCCCATGGTTTCGAGGATCATAACCCGCTTATGTGATTGGCCCGTGGTACGCAGCCGATCCAGGGCGTCCGTGACGATGGAAACGGCCGTATCGAAGCCGAATGTTCTATCGGTACACATTAAGTCGTTGTCTATGGTTTTGGGCATGCCAACGATATTCATACCCAGCTTGGACATTTCATAGGCGACGGATAAGGTACCATCACCACCAATCACCACTAAGGCATCCAAGCCCAGTTCGTGATAGTAGGCGAGTACCTGTACCCGATGGTCTTTGCCTTTATAATTAATTGGACTCGCGCTATTACTGGTGCCCAATATGGTGCCGCCCAGAGATAAAATACCACTACAATCTGCATATGACAGTGTTCGGATTCGCCGCTCAATCAAGCCCGCGAAGCCATCTTCGATGCCGATGATTTGTGCATTGACATTAAGCATTAAACTTTTTGCCACGGCTCTAATTGCCGCATTTAAGCCCGGGCAATCGCCTCCACCTGTTAATATACCAACGCGCATGGAACCATCCTTTTGTTTGCTGTTACTCATACACTGATGTCATTTTCAAGTGTGCCGTGTTGGGCAAAGTTGTTAATATTTTCCAATGTGACCTCCGCTATCTTGCCCATGGCTTCTTGGGTGAAGAAAGCCTGATGACTGGTAATGATTACATTGGGGAAGGTCAGTAATCTGGATAATTGGTCATCCTGGATCACGGTAGATGACAAATCCTCAAAAAACAGCTCTTCCTCTTCCTCATACACGTCTAAGCCAAGCAAGCCAACTTTACCCACCTTTAAGGCTGAGATAATAGCCTTGGTGTCGATGAGTTTACCTCTGCTGGTATTGATGATGGTTACACCGTCTTGCATATTGTTAAGAGTTTCACTGTTGAGCATATGGTGGGTATCAGGCGTAAGGGGGCAGTGTAGGGAAATAATATTTGCCTGGGAGAAGACCTTTTCAAGGGACATATATTCAAGGCCTGCAGCAATATACTGCTGATTTTCAACGGTATCATAGGCTACAACCCGACAGCCAAAACCCCGCATTATATCGATAAATGCCCGACCTATTTTTCCGGTTCCTATCACCCCTACAGTTTTGCCATGTAGATCGAAACCCATTAAATTGTGCAGAGAAAAATCTCCTTCTCGCACCCGGTTAAAAGCACGATGAATTTTTCTGTTTAAACACAATAAAAGGCCAACCGCATGCTCCGCTACGGCATGGGGTGAATATGCAGGCACCCTAACGACCGGTAATGCAAGTTCCTTTGCTGCAACTAGATCCACATGATTAAAACCTGCTGAGCGCAGGGCAATTAAGCGCACGCCTTTTTGCTTCAGGGCATGTAACACCGGGGCATCAAGACAGTCATTAATAAATACGCATACCACATCATGGTCGGTGATTAGTGCCGTTGTCTGCAGGTTTAAATGGGGCAAAAAATAATCTATTTTATGGTTATGTGCGGCGTTGCTCAGATCAAAAAATTCACGGTCGTAGGGTTTTGTATTGAAAAATGCGATTTTCACCTGGAGATTCACCTTTGCTTGGAAGCTTTGCTGTTTAGTTTTTGTGTCCTAGAAGATGTTAATGCTTTGGCGAGTGCTTGATATTGATTCAAAACAATTGTTGATAAATTTATAGGAAGTAAGAGACCTTGATTGGGGTCAATATCAGGCTAAAAAAATCCGCGAGAATTAACTCAATTAGCCACACAATAAGAAATATCTATGGGCGTCAGAAAAATTTTGCTGATTGAAGGTTGCGTTAACCTGCTCATCATGTTGTTGAAACTTGCGGTTGGATTGATGAGCAACTCTGCGGCGATCATTGCCGATGCCCTACATTCACTGACGGATGTCGCCAACAATGTTGTCGCCTGGATGGCCGTAAAAATGGCAGAGGAGCCCGCCGACAGCGACCACCCTTATGGCCATCAAAAGTATGAGCAATTAGCGGTATTTATTATCGCTTTCTTGCTTAGCGTGGTGGCCTTCGAAGTAATGGTTAGTGCTTTTAGGCGATTTGGCCAGCCCGTGAAGCAAAGTACCGTGGGCCTGACTATTATGTTCATTACCTTGCTGGTCAATATTAGCTTAAGCCTATGGGAGCGTGGTTGGGCGAAGCGCCTGGATTCAGACATATTGCACGCCGACGCCAGCCATACCTTTAGTGACGTGTTAACCACCTTGGTGGTTATTGTAGGCTGGCAATTGGCCGCTCAAGGTTACTATTGGTTGGATACCATCTTTGCCGTTATGGTTGCGCTGATTATCTTGTATTTGGCGTTTAAGCTTTTTCAAAGAGCCATACCCATTTTGGTCGACCACAGTGAGTTAGATCCTAAGGACGTTTCTCAAGCCGTTAGTGATATCGTTGAGGTGCGGGGGGTTCGTAGGGTTCGCTCAAGAACCAGTAGTAAGGGACATTCAGCAGATGTAGTCGTTATGGTTGATCCCAAGCTTTCAACAACGGACTCACATCTTATCGCTGATGATATTGAGAAAGTACTGGCGGACAAATTCGATATTCAAGATGTAGTGGTGCACATTGAGCCGACGAAAAACGATGTAGACAAGCCTTCCACTTTATAATCGAGCGCCCTGATATTAGTTATTGGTAAGATATTTCAGCAAACAGAGTGATAATTTCTTGACGTCTAAAGGCTCAAGCAGAGAGATAAATTTATTTTATCAGACAGTCGTCAACACAGCGGCGAACTGATGGTGGAGGCTGATCTGCCCGACCGATGCGCAGCATGATTTGTGGATAGGGCAAAGTAGTTGAGCGTTTACGTAAGCGCCTTCGTAGAGACGGCGTCTCAATGGCTTGGTTGAGGTAGGCCGCACTTAGGCCGTGGCAGGTTAAGGTCAGTAGTATTCGCGCCAACGCCCGCCCGCTATTCAGCCAATCAGCTTGGCTGTCCCCCTGACTAGCCAATATTCCGAGCACCGGTGAGCCTAATTCTATTTTCTGTTTATTGCGATATGCCACTCGCTTGCCGATATTAAAGGTTTGGATAATAAACCCGGCGATAGGCGTGAGAATATCGGGTATGCCATAGCGACGAGCCGATATGCCGTCTTTACTGGATCTGTGTTTCGAGTGCATCCATGAAGCAAGCTCAGTACGAAACCAAGGCTGTGAAAATTGCAGGCGATCCGCCAAGGCAACCAATTCTGCAATGGATGATTTATGTTCCTTATTGCTGAAATGTGCAAACTCTACATCATAAATAACCGCGGCGCGGACACACTCGTTGAGTGCGTCTAGTGGAATTTCCCCATTACTGAATGGACTACGATTTGTTCTTCGCTGCTTTATGGCCTTAAAAATGGCTACGTCGTCACTCGATGGCATTGAGCTTTTCCTTAAGCTAATACTGGCTAGCAGATCCAGGGACTGTTCTTTGGACGCTAACTGCACAGTCGCCTGATAGCCAAAATATTTTGCCGCCCGCTCCAGATTGCCAATCGCTGCACCGCAACTGATCACCAACTCCCGATTATTAGGATCAACAATCGACAATGCTCGCGTTTGGTCGAAAACAATATCCACACTATAATCGTTTAGTCGAAATAACCAGGGTTGAACATTGCGGTTGGATGGGGCAAGGACTGCATAGTTGAGCAGGAAATAAAGTTGGTCTTTAGCGCTGCCGCTTGAAGGGAAGTCATCTTCGTTAATCATCCGTGGATCACTTATGTTTACTGTCATTAGCAGCTCGAATAATTGTCGATAAAGTTAAACTATAAGCGCATAACCTGAGGGACTCTTGATTTGGATCAATCCCAGTTTAATAGGCTCATGTTGTAGTTAGTTGGATATCATCTATGAGATGTTTGCCAATGGCGACGATAAAATTTCTCGGTGCAGCGCAGGAAGTAACTGGCTCTTGTCATATGCTTGAATCGCCGGCGATGGGGCGAATCTTGCTTGATTGCGGTATACATCAAGGGGGAAGTTCGGTGCGCAGGATCCAGCGAGAAAAATTCCTGTTTGACCCCGCTACTGTGGATGGGGTTGTGCTGTCACATGCCCATTTGGATCACAGTGGCATGTTACCCAAATTGGTACACGACGGTTTTACCGGGCCGATCTATTGCGCTGATGCCACCTCGGACTTACTGCAGGTGATGTTACTTGATTCGGTGGGTATTTATCTTGGTGATTTAACCAGAGAGAATCGACAACGGGCACGAAAGGGAAAGGCGCCATTAGAGCCGGAATATACCGAACAAGACGTGGCTAAAACCCTAAGCCTCTGTGAATCAAAAAACTACCAACAGGCCTTCGCCTTGGCACCCCAGGCCCATGTTACCTTTTACGATGCAGGACACATCCTCGGCTCGGCTATTGTTGAAGTCGTCTTTAGCGAAAAAGGCAAAAATAAAACCCTCGTGTTCTCCGGCGACCTAGGTAATAAAAATGCGGTGTTAATGAAAGACCCTACGGTAATTACTAAGGCAGATGTTGTACTGATGGAAGGTACCTACGGTGACCGCAATCACCGTCCCATAGAAGATACGGTCAAGCAACTTCGGCAGGTTTTGAGGGATACGCACAAACGTGGGGGCAACATTATGATCCCAGCCTTTGCGGTGGGGCGCACTCAGGAATTACTGTTCTATTTAGGCCAATTACATCAAAGTGGAGAACTAGATAATTGGCAGGTAATACTCGATAGCCCCATGGCAATAGAAGTGACTAAAGTCTATGACCGCTGGTTTAGCTCCCTGGATAGTGAAGAAATCGAACAAGCCACACCTTCGGCCCATTCAATCATTAAGGACTTTATACCCCGGCTTTTTCTTTCTGTGACTCCAGAAAATTCGATGGCAATTAATAATATTAAAAAGGGCGCGCTTATCATTGCCGGGAGCGGTATGTGTACCGGGGGGCGTATTCGTCACCATTTTAAACAACGAATTTGGGACAGCCGCAACACCCTGATATTTTGTGGCTACCAGGCGAGGGGAACACTAGGCAGATTATTAGTTGATGGCAAACAGAGTATTAAGATTTTTAATGATACCTATATCGTCAAAGCGCAAATAGAAACTCTCGGTGGCTTCTCTGCCCATGCAGGACAAAGCGAGCTTATACAATGGGTGTCTAATTTCACTAACTCACCTAGAGTAGCGCTGGTACACGGCGATCCAGAGGCCTTAGATGCCTTGTCGCAAAAACTCTGGGATGAGAAAGAGATGGTCACCGACATACCCGCCTTAGGCCATTGCATTGCGTTTTAATAAGGAGTAAATCGATGATGGATCCAGAAGCATGTAGTAATAAACTATTTCCCTCTGCGGCGGATGATGTAGAACGGGCGAAAGATCCCTATGCCAGTGAACTGCTGATGAAGAGCTCGACTTATCGTCTGGCCTACGATGATCAGGAATTCATTCTTAGCGACGAAATGCGTTCCGTAAGGTTGATGCTAGAGCACAGTAAAACCGAGCTGACACTTAACCAGCATGATATTCAAAATACGGTGGTGATCTTTGGTAGCGCACGCACCTTAAATCCCGAAGCAGCTAGAGTGCAGCTGCTGGAAGCCGAGCGATTGCAAAAACGCCAGCTAAAAAACCCAGCTATACACCATAGGGTGCGGCTTGCCAAGAAAGGCGTAAAGCAAGCTGGCTATTTCCAGCAAGCCAGAGACTTAGCAAGGTTGATCACCGAACAGTCTATGCTCAGCAAGGTCCCTAAATTGCATATCATAACCGGTGGCGGCCCTGGAATAATGGAGGCTGCAAACCAAGGTGCCCAAGACGCTGGCGGCAAATCAGTCGGTTTGAATATTGTTCTGCCTCAGGAGCAACAACCCAACCCATACGTTAGCCCGGATTTGTGTTTTCGATTTCATTATTTTGCCATGCGAAAAATGCACTTTTTACTCAGGGCGCAGGCCTTAGTTATCTTTCCTGGCGGCTTTGGTACCTTGGATGAGTTTTTTGAAACTTTGACCTTGTTGCAAACCAAAAAAATAGCGTCATTGCCCATATTGTTGTTTGGCAAAGAATTCTGGCAACGGGTTTTGCACTTCGATGTGCTGGTGGAAGAGGGCATGATTGACCCTGAAAATGTGCAGCTATTTCGCTACGTTGATAGCGCGCCAGAGGCATGGGGAATTATTTCTCGCCATGTTGTACAACAAGCTGAGGACAATCAGTCTTAGGGTTGGATCAGCGATATGTCGGATTTTAATAAGGTTAATACACATTCGGCAGAGTTTCCCCATTGTCCATGCATGATTTAGTATTCTATGTTTTGCCGACTTAAGATGAGCACTGGTAGGTATATTAGTCATTTTAGGCACCTACTAGATTGATCTAAAAAATATACGGACTCCAAGTTCCAGATCGACTTTACCAAGCTTTCTTTAAGATACAGAATTGACCAGGATCAACGACAATTGGCCTGAAGGTGATTTACTTAATCCTATTATATAAATACGTATCCAATCTTATGCAGTTAACTAATAGTCCCAGTAGATATGGAGCAATATCGATTGGTCTTCATTGGCTAATGTTTTTATTGTTAGTGGCGGTATATGCCTGTATTGAATTACGTGAACTTTACCCAAAGGGTAGTGAGCCCAGAGAAGCCTTAAAAACCTGGCATTACATGCTAGGGTTAACCGTTTTTTTACTGGTGTGGCTTAGGCTTCTAGCGCGATTAATACAACAGACTCCGCTTATCCATCCCTCGCCAAACCTGTGGCTGCAACGTGGGGCTAAAATAACTCTCTTGGCTCTTTATATCTTGATGATAGGTATGCCAATCGGCGGTTGGCTTACCCTAAGCGGAGAGGGCAAAAATATTCCATTTTACGCTTGGTCTTTGCCTGCATTAATCGCCGATAATAAAGACACCGCGGACTTTATTGAAAACATTCACGAAACTGTGGGTACGGTTGGTTATTACTTGATCGGTTTACACGCACTGGCGGCCATATTTCACCACTATCTAATAAAAGATAACACCCTTCGTCGTATGCTCCCGCCAGACAGTAAAAAGCAAGTTGATTAACCAAGGAGAGTAATGATGGATAGTGCTGAAATTGCTAATTTTTTAGCCTGGTGTACGGTTTTTAATTACATCTTATTAACTGTTTGGTTTGCTGTTTTTATTACCAGTCAAGATTGGATTTACCGAATACATTGCCAGTGGTTCGATTTAAGCAAACAACATTTTGAGGTCATTCACTATTGTGGTTTGGCACTGTATAAAATGTTGATATTCATGTTTAATTTAGTGCCTTATCTGGCAATGCGGATCATCATTTAGTTTCCTCATAAGATAGCAAAGAACCAGCACAGATTTGATCAAGGTCAATGTGTTTAAGCTGTATGCCATTAGTCTTGAGTAAACAATAATCTTCAATACAAGGTGAATGAGATGGCTGATGAAACAAAAGACCATAAAAGTATGTTAGACAAACTGTTTGCTGAAGTTGAGCAAGACCGGGATCGTCTAAAGCTACAGGCTCATTTATTCAAGGCAGACGCCAAAGATGAGTGGGATAAAATCGAGAAAAAATGGCATCAGTTTAAAGGAAATACTCAGCATGTGGGTCATGAGGCTAAGGAAGCATCTAAAGGCTTGCTGGCCGCCACACAACTGTTAGGGGAAGGAATTAAAGCGGGCTACAAACGTATCATTGGCTCCCTATGAGGGGAGGGGACTTACGCCCTCACAAGCCACTACTTGAAGATAAGATAGCTACTGGGCGAAATTTTGGCTATGGGAGTAGACGTAGCAATTTTTTTGTAGCTAAAATTTGGTATCTAATGCGTCTTTGGCGCTTACTTTAGCCCTTTTAGGGCGTCACATAATAAGCCCCCAGCTCTGCCGGTGGTACTTTAACTTATTGCCAATCCAACGCATTCCGCATTTTGATAGCTCCAATGCAAATCAGTGGGCAGTGCTGCATTATTCGTGTGACGCACAATTCGGTGGGACTGGGTTTTTCAAGCACAAACGAAGTGGTTATGAGCGTATTAGCCCGGCCAATCAAAAGTCTTATTTTCGCATGCTCGAAGATGATGCAAGTATATCCGGCGTGCCTGACGCTGCTTATTTAAAAGGCACAAATAATTTATTTGAAATGTTGTTTAAAGTTGATACCAAGCCGAATCGAGTGGTCATATATCCCAGCAATTTGTTACATTCAGGCTTGATACAACAATGGCGTTTAGTTGAATCCTCCCAAGACCGTCTTACCGCAAACACATTTTGTATTATTGAACGAGATTAAAAATTCCCACGTAGACCGACAGAGTAGCGTGCACCGGGTTGCTGAGCTAACAGCAATTGATTGGTATAACGACCATGTTTCAGCACATTCTCTTCAGTTATGTTTACCCCTTCGATAAACACTGAAATATAGTCATTAACAGCATAACTGGCGCTTAAGTCCAGTTGTTGATAGCTGCGCACAAACGTAGGCTCCGGCCCTTGTATTTGCAATAAAGATTGTAAAAACCCGTCTCTATGATTCCACGCTAGCCTTATTCGTCCAGGCCCATTTTCATAATAAACGATCAGGTTTTGTGAGTCACTTAGGCCAGTCAGGGCAAATTTTTGTGAGATATCAGCGGTATCTAGTTTTGCGTTACTGTCTACCAGCGTCATATTTGCCACAATACCCCAGCCAGTATCAAAATCATGTTGAATAGCAAACTCGAATCCCCTTACTGTTGCCGTTTGAGCGTTTGTCGGTGTTGTTAAATCAAACACGGCAAGTGTATCTTCAGCATCGGGTGCGCTGGGGTCAGCACCTGTGCTTGGATCAGTCACGTCATTTATGGTGGTTTGTGAGACCGTACGAACAATGAAATTGCTGACTTTCTTTTTAAAATAACTTGCCGAAATATAGCTCGAAGCTTGGTAGTACCATTCTAGTGCCACGTCGAGGTTAGTGGATTCAAATGGTTTGAGATCGGCATTCCCCGAACTGGCTCTTAAATCACCACCTTGGCGCGTTGTATTCAACACTAAACTGGGTGACATCTGCGTCATCGTTGGTCGTGTTAACGAGCGGGAAATACCGAATCTAGCAATGATATTGTCTTGCCACTCTGCTTTGATTGATACACTTGGCAACCAATTATCATAAGATGCAGATTGGGATATGGTTCGCCCCACTGAGTTAAGCTGGCCCAGTTCCGTTTGATCAAGAATTGTCAGAGCTAACAAGTCTGATTCAATGCCTGTTACCGCAATACTGGTGTTTTCATAACGAAGACCATATTTTGATGAAAATTGGATGTTATGCCAATCCAATTCCTGGAGACCTTCAAGGTAAACAGACGTGACTTTTTCCGTTACCGTAAACGAGTCATTGCGCATCACTGCATCGAAATTAATATCACTGACAGACTCAAGAAAGCTAAACAAAGTCTCGCCATCATGTCTCAACCAGCGTGTTGGTAAAAATTCGCTGCCACTGACACCACTTAAAAAGTCGCTGCCAGCATCAAATATCGTTTGAAAACTATCAGGAATATTCGGCTCAGGGTAGTACCCACAAAACGAGCAATGCACTGCGTTTTTTTCGTTATCCCAACGTTCATTGCCCTTAGATTGCTTTGAATACATAAGGCCAAACTTAATATCTATCTTAGAATCAAGCCCGTCGAAAAGTGTGACATCGGTTTTAAGTTGGTCAAATTGATCTTCAATATTCCACCCACGCCGCAGCATGACATGGGCTTTTCCGTTGCTTGGATCTAAATAATCAGCAACACCAGAAACGTCGCCTAATGCATCGACAATTGTTGGGTCTGACGACCCAAAATCCCCAATACGAGGCAGAATATGCTCATCAGAAATGGAGAAAGAAGAGCGATTTAAATAACCAATCAGAGACAAGGCATTGCGTGCGCCTTTTGTATCCCTGGTACTGGCCGTGGAAGTCGATACATCAAACTCCAGCAGCACATCTTCAGATGCTTGCCAGCTGCTGTTCAATCCAAGTGACCTTACGCTAGAGGGTCGGTCGAATGTGCGAGCATGAAAGTCGGTTGCGTGACCGACGTTCTGAGAAAACTCAATGACAGTGCCATTTTCATCGGTCACAACATCTTCTAAATTGCTTGATGTAAACCAGTGGCCCATGGATGTGGAGTTAGTTTTCACATCAAAATTTGACTGTAAATAGTCAAGACTGAGATCCAGATCCGGCGTTGCCCTGTATTGCAAAACTAAGGTGCCGCCACTTCGAATTCGTTCGTCAAAGCGCACTCGTTGATCATAGTTTCTGGGCACAAAGATATTGTCAGCAGAGCTTGTAAGCTGGTCGGGCGGAACGTCAGTATTCAACAACCAACCGTCGGTTTGAACTTCGTTAATGCGTGCCTTGCGGGTTTGCTGTGAAAGTGACACTAACCACCCCAATTTGTCATTGCTATGGCTTAAAAAAATCGTACCTTGAGGGCTTGTTTCGTGACTATTAGTATCGAATGTTGCTTTAACACTACCCGCTACCTTAAACCCTTTTGATGCAAGTGGTCTTGCTGTCTTAATGTTAATGACCGAACCAATGCCACCGGAGGGCTGGGATGCTGAGAAGGTCTTATCTACAGACACCGATGTCACTAATTCTGATGCTATGGTGTCAAAGCTAAATTCACGACCTTGATTATCCGTCGCCAACCTGCGGCCATTACTGAGAACCGTATTGAATTGGGGGCCGAGACCGCGCACGGTTACAAATTGCCCTTCACCTTCTGAACGGTCAATCGAGACTCCGGTTATTCTTTGTAATGATTCGGCCAAATTGAGATCTGGAAATTTACCAATTTCTTCCGATTGTATGGACTCGGACACACCGCTTGAGTGTTGTTTAATGTCTAAGGCCCGATTCATACTGCCCCGAATTCCACGGACTTCAATAAGTTCAATGTTTGACGGGTTTTCAGGAAAAGTGACAATTTCGTCGCCTTTATCCATAAACAAATCGACGATTTCCTGAAAGAATGATTTGTCTACAACAACAGTATCGCGAATAGAGATACGTTTAATAGTCACCACCCCATTTCGTTCAAAAGAAGCAACCAATCCAGTGCCTTCAAGAAGCAAGGTGATCCCTTGCTCAATCGTAAAGTTGCCTTTTAAAGAATTAGCTCGGCGGGATTGCACTTTTTCATAGGGAAATATGATGGTGAGGTCAGCTTGCTGGGCAAATTCGGTTAACGAAACATCTGCCTGAGCAGGATCAATATTAAAATTCTGCAAGGTTTGTTTTGGTTGGGCCCACAATGCTTGACTTTGCAAACATAAAGCCACCCAGCAAGCGATATTTCTTGGTTTAGTTTTTAGTTTGAATGTTTTTGGTGGGTTTCTAAATTTCATGTATTGAATAATGCGTTAAGTACACCAAAATCATTTCAAAAAAATGTCCTCTCTTACCCAAGAAGTATATATATCAGTAGCGGTTTAAATTTAAAACACTTAGTACCTAAAATTAGAGTAACAAAAAATATACATTTAATCTTTGTTTTTGAAATTGGATCTGAATTTAAAGTAGATGAAAAGTATAATTCAACTGGCGGAATATTTATTAGCGATCGTCTTATACGCAGAGGCCACCAAATGTCGGCAAGGATTAGCAGATAAGAATGCAAAAAAAATCACCAAAGCATACGTTTTGGCATCCAATTTTTATGGCTGCAAGAGATAGCATGGTACGCATGGTGTCACGTATAGTGCCACCCAAAGAAATTGAAGATATTGTACAAGAAACTTATGTGCGAATTTGTCAAATGGATAAACGAGAGCCGGTCGAACAACCTAAATCATTTCTAATGAAAACGGCAAGAAATTTGGCTTACGACCATTTGAAAAAAGCGGAGACCAGACTGGCTGATGGAGTGGAAACTGAATTAGATTTTAATGTGGAAGATCTCGTCAGTGATAAGGTTTTTGACAGTGTCGCCAGTAGTGAAGAGTTTTCTCTTTTTTGTGAAGCTATTCGGCAATTACCCGCCCAGTGCAGGCGAGTTTTTGTATTGAAAAAAGTCTATGGTTACTCTCAAAAAGAAATAGCGAGAGAAATGAATTTGAGTGAAAGCACGGTGGAAAAACACATCGCCGTGGGATTTAAACGATGCGCAAGCTACATGCTTGGCGTCAATCAATCAAACGTTGGATTCCGTTCAGCCGGTTCGGCAAGGGTTTCTGCAGTAAGCAATCAGGATGGTAGGAAATGAGCAAGGTGGTTGCGATTAACATTAACAAAGACCTTTTAGATGAGGCAAGTTTATGGATCTCAAAACTAGACAGAGACTTGTCAGATAAAGAGGTGGGAGAACTTAAAGCGTGGTTGAATTTTTCACCTAAGCATGTTGAAACTTTTATACAACTGGCAGAATTGTGGGACAAGATGGAGTCGTTATCTCAACTTAGTGAGCTATTCCCTCACAAACCTCAGCGTTCATCCAACAAAAAGGTAACTGTTTTCGCATTGGCTGCAAGTATCATTTTTGCGTCGCTCATTTCAGTGGGCATGTGGCTGAACTCGGATATTTTTTGGGGGCAAGGTGAAGCACAAATAGTGCAATTCAATAGTGACTACTCAACCAAGATTGGCGAGCAATCCACATTCTTTTTGCAGGATAAAACCAAATTGGAATTGAACACCAACAGCTTGGTTACTGTGACTTATACTGATAAGCAACGTGTGCTCGAGTTATTGCGGGGGGAAATGCATGTGACTGTTGCCCACAATAAGCAAAAACCGTTAAGTGTTTATGCTGGCTCAAATATCATCCAAGCCGTAGGGACTGCTTTCAATGTCGAGCTTGGCAGTGAAAAGGTTGAATTAATTGTAACCGAAGGCAAGGTCTTAGTATCCGATATTAATAAGCTGAGCGCTGCGCCTCTAGAGTTAGAAGATGTATATTTGCCTCCTGAGTCTTTTGCCGTTAGCAAAGGACAAAAAGCACAGTTACGAGCAAGTGACACCATTATCATTGGAAGTGATGAGGTTAAGCTTGCATCTGATTTGGCCTGGCAGCAAGGTAATATCATTTTTCGCGGTGAAAGTTTAGCCGAGGCAATGCAAGAGGTCTCCCGTTACACCAACTATCAATTTGATTTTGTCGATGAGAAGATTAAAAGACTGCAGATTGCTGGACTTTTCAAAACCTCTGATATCAACAGCTTATTGCTGTCTTTGGAAAGTAACTTTGATGTGACTTATGAAAAAATGAGCCAAAACAGAATAAGGCTGAGTAAAAAGCCCTCTGGTAATTAAATCTAATTTAAATCCCATTCCATTAATACCATTGCGCCTTAATATGTGATCAACTCAGAAGGCGTTGGCAAGTTTCATAGCAAAGCGTAACGTCGAAGGAACGTTGGTTGCCTTTATAGACCTTGCAGTGCCGCTAGGGAGCTTGCCAGCCCTTCCCGAAGGGCGATAGCAAAGGCGCTTACGCTGTAGCCGTTATACAGGTTAAAACACACCGCATTTACCCTACTTTTATTCATCGCGGAGTGAGCAGATATTTAGGTGGATTAATGGTGTAAGATAGCGACAGGCGGTAGTTGCTATCGCGGGTTTTTAACCACCACTGAAAAGGGACATTATTCTAAGCGACTGAGCAAATGCATATTCCAAATTGCGCATAAACTGACCT
>JAWUXW010000081.1:0-28870 GCA_034111125.1 Paraglaciecola sp. | reverse complement strand
AATCGTCATTTGCCCCTATCACTCTGATGTAAGTCAATTTATTATTAACAAGATGACTATATTGTATCCATTGATTATTTGCTATGACACTAATAATTACCTTTTTCAATACACCTCCCTATTCCACAGAACGGTTAATTCCTGTATAACGGCGCGATGAAAATTCCAAAACAATTACAACCGTTAGTCGATGACGGTTTAATAGACGAAGTGCTCTACCAACTTATGAGTGGTAAAGAGGCTACGGTTTATGCGGTGCGTTGTGGCACCGAAGTACGTTGTGCGAAAGTGTACAAAGAGGCAATGAAGCGTAGCTTTAAGAAAGCGGCTGAGTATCAGGAAGGACGTAAAGTACGTAATACGCGCCGGGCTAGGGCTATGGAGAAGGGCTCGAAATTCGGTCGTAAGCAGCAAGAAGATGCCTGGCAGAATACCGAGGTGGATGCCTTATACACCCTGGCTAAGGCCGGAGTGCGAGTACCAGAGCCTTACGGCTGCTACGGCGGTGTGCTGTTGATGGAACTGATCACCGACGATGGGGGTGATGTTGCCCCTCGTTTAAATGATGTGTCTATGTCGGCAGAGCAGGCCATCGAAGATCATGCATTGGTGATGGTTTATGTGATGCGCATGCTTTGCGCAGGTTTGGTCCACGGTGATTTGTCGGAATTTAATGTGCTGGTAGATGACTATGGTCCGGTGATCATTGATTTACCTCAGGTGGTAGACGCGGCGGCAAATAATAATGCCTTCAAGATGCTGCAGCGTGACGTAAAAAACATGAGCGAGTATTACGGACAATATGCCCCAGAGCTGCAAAGTACGCTGTATGCCGAAGAAATGTGGGCTCTGTTTGAAGCGGGTGAATTGACCCCGGAAACCGAACTAACAGGTTACTTCGAACTCAGTACTGAGGCCGCAGATGTGGACACGGTATTAGAAGAAATAAAAGCCGCATTTGAAGAAGAGCAAGAGCGTAAAGAACGGATTCGAGATGCCGATGAAGTGGAGTAGGGTCTTTTCGTAAGCGCTGTTTTATTTTAAAAATAGCAGCGCCTTACGCTGGTCAATGCGAAAATCAAACTCTCGTAAGAAATTCATACCAAGTAAGCCATCGGCATTATCTAAGCCCCCCATAGGCAAGATAACCACTGCAATGTTTGTTACTTTGCGCTTGCGTATTTGCAATTCACGAAACTGATACATAGGTGCCATCAGGCTACCATTGGCAGTGTTGACCTTAAATCTACCCATGTAGTTAACTTTAAAACGATTGCTTAGCTGGTGATAGTAGTCACGGTCAATGGCTGTAATTGTAGCCCCTGTATCAATCAGCAAGTCCACGGCATTTCCGCCTAGTTGTGCGGAAACCACATATTGATCGCCAAACTGCTTGAGCGCGACTGCTTGATCTTCTGAAATTTGAATTGACTCGTCTTTGTCGTCAAGCTGATCAGAATTTTTCCCAGTATCAACTATTCGAATAATATCTCGAATAGCCGAGGCTTGAGGATCGTCGAATGGCAGAGATGCTAGGGTATTTTCCATCAAGTTAGCCTGCTGCTGTTCGGCGTAGGCCTTGGCCAGAGCCAGTACGAACAGTTTATTGTCCGGATCAATCTGCAACAGGGGCTCGATAAATATCGCGAGTACATCCCAAGAGTAGGCTTTTTTTAATTGACTGATGGTATTGACCGAAAGAGACTTTATGGTGTCTTGAATGTGCTGATACCGTTGGCCGGTCATGGGCAGTTTAAGCAAGCTGTAGTAGTGAATGATGGCTTCGCTGAGTAATCTGGTTTGAGCGCTTAAGTCTGCTTCCAATAGTAAAAATTCTATATCCTGAGGATAGCGTTTTAAATAATCCTGCAAAAAAACGCTTAGCTTGGCGTACTGCTCTTGTTGCAGCCAGTTCTTAGCTTGTAGCAGCAATGTTTCTCTGGACTGTTGTGCTGCACTATCGGCCTGATAGCTGCTGTCATGGGATGCTTTATTTTTTTCGGACTCGTTCGCAGAACTTATATAATCAGAAAATTCTGTCTGAGGTGAATTCGAAGTTTCTGTCCTAACTCCCCTTGGTTCTTGACTCTGTTGTGGAGCCGGTCCCGGATTACTCGTAGCCAGTTTTGTATATAAATACAGGTTGCCAGCCAAAGACATCAGCAATAACAGGGAGAGCAAAGCAAAGGGTGTTTTCATCATTAGGGGCTAATTTGTGCCTTACCGTAGACTGTGGCGAAAATCTCTGGCATCCGTTTGGGTTTGCCTGATGAGAGAGAAATACAGACAAATTCAGTTCTTGCTTTAAGCATAGTCAGACCATCTGACTGGCGAATAAACTGGAACTGCCGGGCTAATTTGAGTCTGTGATCGCACTCAATTATCCATGTTGCGCACAACAAGCTGTCACCTAATAAAGCGGCAGCCAGATAATCAATTTCATGGCGGCTGATTGCCATACCCCGGTCTAGGTCCTGATACTGCTCAATGCTTAAACCCAGTGAATTGGAGTGAGTCCAGGCGGTTTTTTCGAGTTGGCTCACATAGGCCACATTATTCACATGTCTATAGTGATCAATATGTTGTTGTTCTATTTGCCATTCAGTTATGAAGGGTTGAGGGTATAGCCATTGAAGGCTTGATGTTGCTAACATCCGGCTTATATCCCCTGGGGTAAAGGGTTAGCCGCCGATTTATCAAAAAGCTGGGTGAGTAGCGCTTGTTCAAAATTAACCACGGGGATAACGAAATCGTCTACCTCGCCAAGTTTTTTAAAGGCCTTAAATCCGTGTTCGAGAAACTCATGTAAGGCGATTACACCGGCTAATTTGGCGGGCTTGCGTGACAGCACTAACAGGGTGGTTATCCCCTTCATTTGAACCACG
Source organism: Paraglaciecola sp. (assembly GCA_034111125.1). Classification (GTDB taxonomy): domain Bacteria; phylum Pseudomonadota; class Gammaproteobacteria; order Enterobacterales; family Alteromonadaceae; genus Paraglaciecola. The sequence continues at coordinate 25,985 of JAWUXW010000081.1, read as the reverse complement.
TTAGCCAAATCACGGCCCAAGGTAAGGATATAATTAATTTGTTGTTGCCGCAGTACTTGATTGTTGCATTCGCGATAGGCCTGGGCATAACTATCCCGGTCGATGGTAAGACCGTGTAACTTTCTGGCCATAGCGAAATCCAACTCGAATGACAGGGCATTTAAATGCAAAGCCGAAGCCAGGGAAACTAGCGCTTTTTCTGGTAATAGATTGGCCATTTTGGGCACGACTCGCGCAATATCATGATCTCGCTGACTAAATTCTTTTGGACCATATAATTCCTCAACAAAAAACTCAACGGCAGGTTTAAAGCGCTTCTGCTGATACATCTCTTGATGGCTGAGCAGCAAGCGCTGGCATTGCCAATTTTGCACCGCACGCATGGTCTCAAGTATGTTGGCTTGCTCGGCGATTTCTCGCATGGTATTTACCCCATGCAAATGACGACTGATTTGTTTAATTGAATCGCTCATATCAAGGAACCAACCTTATTTGGCCAAAGACATCTGCATCTATCCAACTGCGATTTTTATCGCCATTTACCGGGCTAATATCCTGAGAGCCCATAAAATGCTCCCGATGTTCGCTGCCATCATTGTCACAATAGGCCAGCATAAAGCCTATTACGTCCTTGGCATTCAGTTTAAGAGGGGCAAGTGCTTTAGCATCAGTAAATGAGTTTGGATACATTTTGACTGCGACTTCCCAAATAATGGTGTTTGGTGCGTCAACTTGTCGCTGCCATCGGCTGACAAGGTGCTCATTGTACAAATGGGGTTTTTGGTCATCCCCTACATCTACGACCTGGTTATCCAGAGCAATGTGATAAGCAAAGGCGCTGTGGTTGTATTGATGAATGCCGCCAGAGGCATCAGAGTCGATAAATATCTCCAGGCAATCATCGTCCCAATAGGCAACAAGTGGGTCAGCCGTGCGGTCTAACAACAGCTCATCGGTGATTTCAGCCTGTAGGTATAGATAATTTTCGTCCCACAACAAACGATAACGACCGTTGAAGTCCTGTTTGTTTGGCAGGCTACCGGCCATTGAATAGGGCATTGGCTGCCATGCAACATTGTGCCAAGCTTGGTCAGTTTGCCCGTCTATTACAATGGCTTTTTCTGTATGTTTAACGTTTAGCGCCAAAGCGTTAAACGTGACCAGCAAGGTCATAATGAGAGTGATTTTAGGCAACATAATGGTAATCATTGTTTAGTTTTTAATAGCTTGGCGCAAAGCGCCGCTGAAAACAATAGCTGAAAGCATAGTCATACCTAAGTTACTCAAAAATACACATTTCAGCGGCGTTTTGCAGTGACTTGCTTATAAATTGAGACTAAAATGCGCGCCGATATGAATTTAACTGCCCACACTCTCAAGCAACAGAATATTGATGATAGGCATCGTTATCAAGACCTGTGCCTGCTATTTGATCAAACCTTTGCCCAAAATGAAAACACCCGTTTAATAAAGGGGAATGGTGAGCCAGTATATTTGCCCGCCGGTAATAAACACGATCATCATCAGATTGTCTTTGCTCATGGTTACTTCGCCAGTGCTCTGCATGAAGTTTCTCACTGGTGTATTGCCGGTAAACAACGTCGGCTCTTAGAAGACTATGGTTACTGGTACTGCCCTGATGGCAGAAACAACCAACAGCAGGAAGAATTTGAACAGGTAGAAATTAAGCCTCAGGCTATTGAATGGGCCTTTTCTGTTGCTGTGCAAAAGCCGTTTCGAGTGAGTAGCGATAATCTGCATGGAGCACAAGCTGATACGCTTGCCTTCCATGCTAAGGTTCAGCAACAAGCCTTAAACTATTTGCAGCAGGGATTTCCGCTTCGAGCGCAGCAATTTATTCGGGTATTGCAGGATTTTTATCTCAGCCCCCCACTTTGTCCGAAGGATTTTTCTAGTCCGGAATTAACCCCTAGCCGAGAGAGCAATGGCACAATTTAAACTTGGCTTGATCATTAACCCTTTTGCGGGAATTGGCGGCGCACTGGCTCTTAAAGGCAGTGATGGTGCAGAAATCCGTGAGCAAGCTCTAAAAATGGGAGCTGAACCTAAAGCGGGGGGAAAAACCAAATTGGCCCTGCAACAACTTTGTGAGCTACAAGGTCGGATTAAAATATTTACCGCGTCAGGAGGGATGGGGGAGCAGGTTGCCCTTGATTTGGGTTTTACGCCTCAGGTGGTTTATCGTCCTGCACAGCAGCAAACTGAAGGCAAGGATTCGGAAAATGCCGCCCAAGCCTTACTTGAACAAGGAGTCGATTTAATCTTATTTGCCGGAGGAGATGGCACGGCACGCAATATTTGTAAAGTAATTGAGCATAAAGTGCCAGTTCTGGGTGTCCCCGCCGGTTGTAAAATCCATTCTGGCGTCTATGCCATCACCCCACAAGCTGCGGGCAGAGTGGTTGCCATGCTGGTGCGAGGCGAGATCGTCAGCCTTAGCGATGGCTTGGTCATGGATATTGACGAAGCGTTGTTTCGCCAGGGACGGGTGAATGCCCGTCAATATGGTGAGATGCGCGTGCCGAGCGAATTACGTTACATACAGGCAGTAAAAATGGGCGGTAAAGAGTCGGATGAATTAGTTTTGGCCGATATTGCAGCTCATGTGATTGAGCAGATGGAGCAGCACCCCGATACCATGTTTGTTATGGGGTCGGGCTCCACAGTGGACTTTGTGATGCAGGAATTAGGTATTGCCAATACTTTGCTTGGGGTAGATGTAGTGCAAAACAAACAACTTGTTGGGACGGATCTCAGTGCCCAGGGATTACTCGAGCAAGTGCAACATACCCCGGTGAAGTTAGTCATTACCCTAATTGGCGGCCAGGGACATATTTTTGGTAGGGGCAATCAGCAACTTAGCCCTGAGGTATTAAGGCTAATAGGCCGTGAGAACATCCTGACTATTGCCAGCAAAAGTAAGTTACAGGCTTTAGCCAGTAAACCCCTGATTGCCGACACGGGGGACCTGGCATTGGACGCCGAATTGGCAGGCGTTATCCCAGTGATCACCGGTTATCACGATCAGGTACTTTACCCTGTAGGAGGGATGCTCTAATGCCATTGTCAATATCGACACCAGGAAATAGCAAAGACGACTTTGAGCGTAAAGTGGCACAAATAGAGCGTTATCTGGATGATGTGGTGATCGAGGGAAGTGATCAGGAGTTATTTATTGCCAGCTACTTAAGTGGACATTTTTCGTTGATGGTGAGTCGGGCAGAGCTCGAAAAAGACTGGGCTCACGGCGGATTAAATCAACTTATGTTGGCCAGTTTGAATGCCGCTTTTTCACAAAATGAATTACCAGATGAGGAGCAAAAACAAGTATTTTTTTTGTGGGAAAAATTGGCCTATACTGCAGCCTGAAAAATCCCTACCAGGCATTTATCGCTATTGCATGCACGACATTACACCCGGCGAATAAGGTCGCGGATCAGAAAACGATTGGGACTCAATGCCTTTAATAGGTTTTCTCCCAGTGGCAGGCTCTGACGGGCAATCTGACTGGCCAATACCTCGGCCAATAAGGGCGCCGTGCTTAAGCCCCTTGAGCCCAGTCCGCAAAGCATAAACAGATTCGGTATATCATCTGCCACGGGATAATGAGTGTTGGGTAGGGCTTTATATAAATCCCAGTACTGCTGTTTTTGTAAGGCGATATTAGGTACTGCACCCACTAATGGTAGGTGATCCGGACTACTACAGCGTATCGCCGCCCGTCCTTTACCTGCACCGACAATTTGCTGGGCCCAGTCGCAGTGACGTAGTGCTTTTTGATTCATTAGTATATTTGCAGCTTGCTCGTCCAGCCGATAGTCAAGGCTGCGCTGGTCTTTTACATAGGTAGAGCCAAGGGCATGCTGACCTTCAAATTCAGGGCATAAATAGCCTTTGTGGCACAGTACAGTAGCAAGGTTGTTGAGCCCCTGCTGGCTTCGAATTGCCTCGACCTGTCCTCGTATTAAACGAAAGGGAAGGCCACTAAGATAGGGGATATCAACACTTTCACTGCCGGTGGCAAAAACCACAATATCTGCGAAACTGCTTGAATCATCTTGCCAGTCCAATTGCCAAACATCTTCTATACGCACTAATTTCTTTAACCCTTTGCCTGTTTGTATCTGGCAGTCACTCATGTGTGCTGCCCCATTGAAAAGGGCTTCGACTAGTTGTGGTGGGTTGATCCAACCTCCCTGGGGAATAAATAGGCCGGGGTAGGGCATGGGGACTTGGGCAGTTTGCTCTGCAGATGCGGAGCTAAGCCAGTGAATCAGTTCTTCAGGCCATTGCTGGTTATCAACTAATTTTTGATAGCGCTGCTGCACTTTGTCATTAAAAGCCACCTGTAAAACACCGCACCACTGATGAGAGAAATGATTACCCTCACTTAGCACTTGCCTATAAAGCGCGGCGGCATAGGTGAAGGACAGGGCCTGTATCTGACTAGCGATACTGGCCTCAGCATTTAATTGAGGATAAAAGCCACCTTGTGGATTGCCAGAGGCTCCCTGGGCCAGGGCCTCTTCTTTGCAATAGACTTGCACCTTGTAGTCTCGTTTTGCTAATGCATAGGCGCAGTTAGCCCCTGCTAGTCCACCCCCGATAACGGCGACAGTTTGAGCTTTAGCGTTCTTTATTGCTGAACTACGAAGGAAATAAGGCTTGGATACACTGCTGGTGGGAGTCGAACTAGCGGCCTTTATGTCCAAGTGCCCTGCCAACATATCTCTTTTACGACCATGTCCAGGCTGCTTTTCCACAGTAAAACCGGCACAGCGCAGACCTCGTTTAACCTTGCCGGCGGCGGTAAAGGTTGCAAAGGTGCAATTAACTTTAGCTAAGCGGGCCATTTGCTTAAATAATTTGTCGCTCCACATATCGGGATTTTTACTTGGTGCAAAGCCATCCAGATACCATGCGTCGACTAGGCCGCTTGCACTGCACACTAACTGAGGCAGTATTTGATGCACATCGCCCAACCACAAATCTAGGGTGACTCTGCCCTGCAAAAAGGTTAGTCGATGACAACCAGGGATCGCCATTGGATACTGTAGGAGCAGTGCTTCACTATAACTTGTTAGCTCGGGGAAGTGTGCCAGAGCGGTTTGCAAATCTGCCTTTTGTAGAGGGAATTTTTCGGTGGAAATATAATGCAAATTAAAGTGGTCATCATTTTTCTGTTCACAAAAAGCAGCAAATTCGACTAAGGTTGCCAAAAAATTTAAGCCAGTACCAAAGCCGGTTTCAGCAATCACGAATTCTTGCTGGGGCCAGTCTATCCATCGTTGAGGCAGTGCGTTATTCCGTAAAAAAACGTATTGGGTCTCGGCCAAACCCTGGGCATCAGAGAAGTAAAGATCAGCAAAGTCATCCGCATAGGGCGTGCCTTGCTCATTAAAATGGATATTGGCAGCTTTAATCGTCAAACTATCTATTTCCGCAACTAGTCTTCAAAAGCTCGATAGTTTAAGGTACGCACTTAAACATACCAACCAAAGTCGTCAACAAATTTTACGGGATACACTCAATTAGCTCAGGCTCGAACAATCGAGGCGGTTTTGCGTAAAGAGCAGACCACTTAGCTAGATTTTATCGTTAAAATAAGCAGCAATTTTTGCTTTAAGGGTTCATCATGAGAAGAGCGGTAATTACTGGCTTAGGCATTGTTTCAAGTATTGGTAACGATAAAAATGAGGTGACGCAATCCTTAAGAGAAGGCAAGTCTGGGATCACCTACTCTGAGCAATTTGCCGAATCAGGCATGCGCAGTCATGTATGGGGTAAGGTTGATTTAGATTTGAAAGAACTTATCGATCGCAAAGTTATGCGTTTTATGGGCGATGCTTCGGCTTATGCCTACCTCGCCATGCAACAGGCGATTGAGGATTCTGGTTTGCCAGATGACATGGTATCCAACCTGCGCACGGGCATTATTGCCGGCTCAGGTGGCGCTTCATCTCAGTACCAGGTTGAAGCAGTGGATATTTTGCGTGAGAAAGGCCTAAGAAGAGTCGGCCCGTATATGGTGACCCGCTGCATGGGCAGCACGGTTTCGGCTTGTCTGGCGACTCCCTTCAAAATTAAGGGCGTGAATTACTCTATTAGTTCTGCCTGCTCTACCAGTGCCCACTGTATTGGCAATGCCCTCGAGCAAATCCAATTAGGTAAGCAGGACATTGTTTTTGCCGGGGGTGGCGAAGAGTTACATTGGACCTTGTCCATGGAGTTTGACGCAATGGGTGCCTTATCGACCAAGTATAATGATGATCCTACTAAAGCATCACGAACTTACGACGCCGACCGAGATGGCTTTGTTAGTGCGGGTGGCGGCGGTATGGTGGTGGTTGAAGAACTTGAACATGCACTAGCCCGTGGGGCGAAAATTTATGGTGAAATCGTTGGTTATGGGGCTACGTCTGATGGCGCCGATATGGTGGCACCAAGCGGAGAAGGTGCTGTACGTTGTATGCAGCAGGCTATGCAAGGTTTGGACGCCCCCATTGATTATATCAATACCCACGGCACCTCTACCCCGGTAGGTGATGTAAAAGAGCTATGGGCTATCCGTGAAGTCTTTGGTGATACTACTCCGCCATTGAGTGCGACCAAAGCGATGACCGGTCATTCATTAGGTGCCGCTGGTGTCAGCGAAGCAATTTACAGCCTATTGATGATGGAAAATGATTTTATTGCCCCGTCGATTAATATCGAAACTCTGGACGAGCAAGCCAAAGGCATGGATGTGGTGACAGAAACCCGTGACGCTGTATTGAATACGGTAATGTCTAATAGTTTTGGTTTTGGTGGCACGAACGCGACTTTGGTGTTTAAACGCTATACAGCTTAGTTTTTAATTTGAGTAAATGACAAAGCCCGCAATCGCGGGCTTTGTTGTATTTGTGCTGTGTCAGCAGCGGAAACTAAAGCACTTTAATTCGCACGTGGCGCCAAAAATAGTGATAACCTGCCATGCAGTTTATACCAATCCACCTAAATATATGATCACTCAGCGATGAATAAAAGTAGCGTAATCACGGCGTGTTTTTACCTTTATAACGGCTAAAGCGTAAGCGACTTTGGTGTCGCCCTTCGGGAAGGGCTGGCAAGCTCCCTAGCGGCATTGCAAGGTCTATGAAGGCAACCAGCATTCCTTCGACGTTACGCTTTGCTATGAAACTTGCCAACACCTTCTGAGTTGATCACATATCAAGGCACAATGGTATTATATCTGGCTTAGCTCCAGCAATTTTTCCTATTTAAGCCGCTTAATTTTCCCATAGTGGATTTCAACCGCCTCCTCCTGTTGTAACTCTTGTAATAATTTATTGACTGTTTGCCTTGAGGTATTGAGTAATAGTGTAAGTGACTCTTGAGATATGGACAAAATCAGTGGCTTAGCCTATTTTTTTGTTGCTCCAGACCTTCCCCAAGCAAGATCAGACGCTTGCACAGTTGCCCCTTCAGACTTTGGGCGCCGGTTTTGTCGATGAGGGAAAAAGTGGCTCTCACTCTTTGGCACAGTAAGCGCATAAAATGGGGGTAGAGCTCAGGTTGCCTGGCCAATAAGGCATTAAATGCCGATGCGGGTGTTTTTAGTAGTACGGTTGCTTCTTCAGCATGAGCCTCGTGAGTTCTTGGCAAACCATCAAATAACGATATCTCGCCAAACCAATTGCCTGGCTACAGCCAGGTTAAAATTAATTCCTTCCCTTCAAGGGTATAGTTACTTATTCGAATACGCCATCGGCGGGATCGTTCTTTCTATGCAGTAACTCTGAGGCTTGTAATTTTTTGGCTTACATATGGCAATAAGCTGTTCGACGATACTGTTTGGCAGGTCGCTAAACCACTTACTTTTCAGTAGAATTGGACGAATATTTTTCAGCGGCATAAAATTATTAACAGTTTATTGTCAAAAGAGTGACAGTTTGAGGCACATGACTTAGATTATGTTGTGTACATTAGATAAACAATAGGTAAATGCGTCATGAGCAATACAGTCAAACAACAAGTAAGTGAGCAGGAATGGCTTATGCGAGTCGATCTGGCCGCCTGTTATCGCATGGTGGCGCAAAATGGCTTGGATGATTTGATTTTTACCCACATATCGGCCCGAGTGCCCGGTCCTGAGCATCATTTTTTAATTAACCCTTATGGCATGTTGTTTGAAGAAATCACCGCATCTAGTTTGGTTAAAGTCGATCTCAATGGTGAAAAAGTAATGGAATCAGACTTCGATATTAATCCAGCGGGCTTTGTGATCCACAGTGCAGTGCATGAGGCTCGGGAAGATGCCCTGTGTGTTATGCATTTGCACACCGCAGCCGGTATTGCGGTATCAGCCTGTAAAGAGGGCCTGTTACCTTTGAGTCAACAGTCGCTTTTTCCTTTGTCTTCCTTGTCCTACCACGACTACGAGGGTGTTGCTCTGAATATGGACGAGAAGCAGCGTTTAGTGGCAGACTTGGGTGAGACGAATTTTATGATCCTGCGTAATCATGGCTTGCTTACCTGTGGGACTACCATTGCGGATGCGTTTTTGTATATGTACTTATTGCAGTGCGCCTGTGACATCCAATTAAAAGCCCAGGCTAGTGGGCAAGCCCTTACTCCTATTTCCAGTCAAATTTTGGCGGGAATTCAGGCTCAGGCTAAGCAAGTCACTCGTTCAGCAGGCGGAAGCTTGGCATGGCCGGGCATATTGCGTAAATTGGACAGAAATAACTCAGGTTATGCACAGTAGCGGTGTGGAATACTGTGCGGAATAACTATGCAGAGTAATTGTGATAAAAATTAGCTTCGAAGAATACCGACAAAGCGCCTCATATAGTGAACTCTGCGGCCATCGCATAGCTCACTGGCAATCAGGCGCCAGCGGTAACTCAAGAGAAACGATTCTGCTGATCCATGGCTTCCCCAGTGCTGCCTGGGATTGGCACTATCAATGGATAAACCTAGCCAAAGCATATCAGGTCATTACCCTCGATATGCTGGGCTTCGGTTTATCGGCCAAACCCAAGAACCACCGTTATAGCCTGGTAGAGCAGGCCGATATTATTATTGCACTGCTTGAAAAAAAGGGCATAAAGACCTGCCATATTCTTGCTCATGACTATGGTGATTCAGTAGCACAGGAGCTTTTGTCTCGGCATGAATCAGAGCGACTTAGTTTTGCAATTTCCAGCCTCTGTTTTTTGAATGGTGGTTTGTTTGCTGATTATCACCGCCCTTTGCTTAGCCAAAAGCTACTAAAAGGTCCCCTTGGCTTTTTGCTCAGTCGTTTTATGGGCAAGGCCAGTTTAAAAAAGAGTTTTACCAGGATATTTGGCCCTAACACGCCGCCCTTAGATGAAGACCTGGACATATTGTGGGGCTTGATCTCCCTTAATGAAGGGCAAGGTGTATTAGCTGAGCTTTTACAATATATAGATGAGCGTCATGTTCACGGCGAGCGATGGGTCAAGAGCATGCAGAGTACTCCGGTTCCCCTGTACTTTATTAACGGTGTGCACGACCCCATCTCGGGGCAACATATGCTCGATAGGTACCGGAAAATTATTCCTAAGCCACATACCACAGCACTCGATGTAGGACATTATCCTCAGTTGGAAGCCCCGGAGCAGGTCTTAAGCTTGTATACGGCCTTTTTGCACACATGTAGGTCTTAACAATCGCCTCAGTAAATAACAGGAAGCAAGCATGTACCAGCTCGCGCAGGTCAATATAGCCAGAGCAAAAGCCCCTATGGATACGGCGCTCATGAAGGATTTTAGCGACAATCTCGACCCGATCAATGCCATTGCAGCATCCTCTGTGGGATTTGTCTGGCGACTAAAAGATGAGAGCGGCAATGCTACGGACATCCAGCCTTATGATGATCCAGATATAATCATTAATATGTCGGTTTGGGAATCTCCAGAGTCCTTGAAAAACTTTATGTTCAAGACTCATCATATTGATTTTTTTAAGCGTAAAAAAGAATGGTTCGAACCATTGTCTGAAGCAAGTTACGCCCTTTGGTGGGTGCCCACCGGGCATCAGCCAAGTATTAACGAAGCTAAAGCTCGACTATTGCAACTGCAGCAACAGGGTGAAACCGCTCAGGCTTTCAGCTTTAAACAATTGTTTCATTGGGATCAGGATTAAACCTGTGTTTTAAGAGCCTAAAGCCTGCCGCGGCAAGCTGGCTTATGGCATAATCTCCAGCCCCCATCTCCAAGCCCGAAAGTACCATCATCCAGATATGAAAATTTACTATGAAGACAGCCTGCCTTACGCCCACGAATTTTTCGCCGAGCTAGGTGAATGTGAAGTATTTTCTCACCGCACGATAAACGCCGAAAAAATTGCCGATGCGGATATTTTGTTGGTGCGCTCCACCACTAAGGTGAATGAGCAGTTGCTACATTTAAATCAACAACTTCAATATGTAGCGACCGCAACGGCCGGTACTAACCATATGGATTTCGAGTATCTAGATAGCCGAGGCATTGCCCATGATTCGGCTGGTGGTTGCAATGCCGTTGCCGTAGCGGAATACGTGTTGAGTGCTCTGTTTGTGATGGCTGAAAAACTGCAATGGCAGCTTGCTAATAAAGTCGTGGGGATAGTGGGAGCCGGGCATGTGGGAAGTGCCTTGCAACGTAAATTGGAGGCATTAGGCATTGCCTACAAATTGTGTGATCCTCCCCTGGCGGCTAGCGGGGATACTCGGCCCTTGGTCGATATTGAAGAGATCATGACGTGTGATGTGATTACCTTGCATGTTCCTTTCATAAAAGAGGGTAAGTATAAAACTCTGCATATGTTTGATGCCAAACGACTGGCTCAGCTGAATGAAGGGCAACTACTAATCAATGCCTGTCGCGGGGACGTGGTAGATAATCAAGCGTCCCTTGAACTATTTCAACAAGGCAAAAAACTCAATATGGTGTTGGATGTGTGGGAAAACGAACCTGCCATTAATCAGCAGTTGGTGCCTTACGTGAAGCTTGCAACAGCACATATTGCCGGGCATACCATTGAGGGTAAAGCTCGGGGAACGGAGATGTTATATCAGCAGCTTTGTAAGCGACTTGCGTTGCCTGTTACCAAGCAACTCTCAGATTATTTACCGAACCCGGAGCCTGCATTGCTCACCTTACCCCTAGTAGGATCCTCAGAAAATGTCATTCGCGATCTCGTGCTGTCAGTATATGATATTAAGCAGGATGATCTGCAGTTTAAAGCCAGCCTTGGGGAGGCGGAGCAGTTCAGATATATCCGAAAACACTATCCTATTCGAAGAGAATTTGCCGCGCTTAAGGTTAATGCTGGAAATTATATTGAATCGAAGGCAATCTACGCCCTTGGCTTTTTGCGTCCATAAACGCGCGTTTAAGTTTGATAAATTAAATTAATTGATAGGAGTATGCAGTAATGTCTCGGGCCTTTGATGTCGCCGTGTTGGGCGCTACCGGATTGGTAGGGCAGCACATGATCGAAATTCTTGAAGAGAGAGGTTTTCCGGTCAATAAACTTTATCCTTTGGCGAGCGCTCGCTCTGCTGGTGGCAAAGTGACCTTTAAAGGAAAGGAGATTACCGTACTTGATGCTGATGAGTTTGACTGGAGTACAGTGCAGTTAGCTTTCTTTTCTGCTGGTGGTTCGGTTTCGGCCAAATATGCGCCGATGGCGGCTGATGCCGGTTGTGTGGTGATTGATAACACCTCTCAATATCGCTATGAGCCTGATATTCCGCTGGTTGTGCCAGAAGTGAACGCTCACGCCTTAGCTGAGTTTCGCAATCGCAATATAATCGCCAACCCTAATTGCTCAACCATTCAGATGATGGTGGCCTTAAAACCCATCCAGGATGCAGTAGGCATTGCACGAATTAACGTTTCCACCTATCAGTCAGTTTCTGGTGCGGGTAAAGCGGCGATGGATGAATTAGCAAAGCAAACAGCGGCTATGCTAAGTGGCCGTGAAGCCAAGTTCGAAGCTTTTAGTCGTCAGATTGCCTTCAATGTAATTCCGCAAATTGATGTGTTTACCGACAATGACTACACCAAGGAAGAAATGAAAATGGTCTGGGAAACCCAAAAAATAATGGGTGACGAGAGTATTCTGGTTAATGCCACTGCGGTGCGCGTGCCAGTGTTTTTTGGTCATGGTGAAGCAATTCACTTGGAAACTCGCCAGCCAATAGATGCTCAAGATGTGAAAGCTCTATTAGCCAATGCCCCTGGCGTGACGCTAATGGCTGAAAATGAAGATTTTCCGACGCAAGTAGGTAATGCCAGTGGCAATGATGGAGTATTTGTTGGCCGAGTGCGCAACGATATAACTCATCCAAATGGCATTAATTTGTGGGTTGTGTCGGATAATGTCCGCAAAGGTGCGGCAACCAATAGCGTTCAGATTGCCGAAGCACTAGTTCGCGATTATATCTAGGGAATCGGCCTTGCATAGGCCTAAAGCCAGATTTCTGGCGTTTTTACATAGACTAAGGCTTATCACCTTTAGCCCCGGTGATTTATTTTGCTTGTACTTACTACCTAAAGCATAAATAAGCTGGCTTATAAACAGTGAGCTGACTTATGTAATAGGCAAAACTGCCGATGATAAATCAGTGGCTTTCTAGATCCTATTTAGCATCGGGTTTATAGTAGGTATCTTGCTCCCCTTTGCTTTATTATTGTGGAATGTGAATTGCATTATACTCTCTTAATAGCCCGTGAGCATAAGTACTAACAAAAAGCGAAACTGGATATAATTATCTGAAAGTCGTCACTTTATTGTTAATTAATAGACAAGTAAATAATAACAAAACAGCCGAAGTGCTTAGCCACCTTGTGGTAAATGTCACATATATTATTGGGGTGTAGAAGGAAGATATGAATTTACGAAAGGTAGCAATTCGGCTAATCGCCAGCCTCAGTTTTGTCATAGCTTTGTCATCTATTGCTGCTGAATTTAAGCAAGTTCAAATTAAAGGCCCGAAAAATAGTAACGAGCAATCTTCCGGTGTTACTTACGGCCCTATCGAATCATCTGACACCTTATGGCGCATAGCCAGTCGTTATAGACAAAATCCGAACCTGTCTATCTACCAGGTAATGTATGGGATTTATCAACTTAATCCTGATGCCTTCGAAGAAAATAATATTAATTTATTGAAAGACGGTTCGATCCTTAGATTACCATCTGCAAGATTTACCGCCCGCTTAGACAAACAAGAAGCCATCAATAAAACCCAACAAGATGAGGCCCGTTGGCAGCCCAACCTGTCCGGCCAAGCTGTGGCCTCAAAAGCTTCTGTGAAGGCGGTCAGTATAGATGATCTAAATGAAACTAAGGCAGTCATTGAGCAAAAATTAGGCGCAATTGATGAGGAGCAAAATCGCCAATTTATGGCAATACGGCAGCAGTTTGCCGAGTCAATTGATAGCGTACAGACAATTCTTAGTGAAAATCAGAAGTTATTCGAACGCCTGGATTCAGTAAATACCGATCTCAATGGTTTGCGTGCCGAAGAGCAGCAGCGGGATCTGCAATTTGTTGCAATGGGCAAAAGCATCGAGGAGTTGCTGAAAAAATCCCGTGAAGACGACGAAGCCAGAAAAATGGCCGAAACCGAGGGCTCTACATTTGATTGGTTAACGGAGCCACTTAGCTTAATTATTATCTCTATCCTGCTTTCTTTAAGCCTGTTGGGAGGTTTTGCCTATTGGCTGATTGGCCGTAAAAAAGTGCCCACAATCATTGGCGAAGCAAATGAGCACGAGCTGCCTGATATTCATCATTCCACTGAAATGGATGATCTCTCAGATGCATTAAGTGATGAATTATCCGAAAACGTGGGAGGCGAACTCGACGATAACAGTTTGTTCGGAGATGACGACCTATTGGATGATGTGCTCGCCGATGAGTTAGAAGAATCTTTGGATGACACTTTTGAGCCTGAATTTGAGAACTTCGATGATTTAGGGGATGACATGTTGGTGCCAGATGATGGTACGGATGGTGTCGATTTTGAGGAAGGTTCTGGCGTAATTGAACAAGACGATTTAGATAATTTATTCGAAGACGATGACGATTTATTAGCCGAAATTGATGAGGATATTGAGTCAATTGAACTTTCGGATACTAAATCATCCGACGATGATGTTTCCTTTGACGAGTCGCCGGAAGAGGGGCTGAATGAAGTCCTGGAGTTAGATAATGTTGAGCCTGATGGCGTTATTGAAGAGGAACTCGACTCTCTTGAAGAAGTTCAAGGGGAAACCTTAGAGAATGTTAAAGACGAAAATGAAAAACCTGAGATAAGTATTGATGACTTGCTGGATAAGCCAAAGGATGAATTACCGGAAAGCCTAGAGAGTGACACACCGAATGAAATCAGTGAAGAAATACTGCAACAACTAGATAAAGATATAGCCGCAAAAAGCGAAGAGCTTGACAACATTACCGGCAATTTGATCGGTGAGTTGGAACAGATTGAGCAAATACAGAGTATGTTGCCTGATGAGGATGATAGTGATGAGTCCGAAAATGAGACCACTAGCGGAACTCAACACGGGATACAGACCTTCGACAAAATTTCCGATGGGCTTGATGATAGCTTCTCTGGCGAGGGCCTTGAAAAACTAGATGAGATAGTACCTGAAGTCAGAGTGTTGGCGGATCTTCCTGACGACTTGATTGTAACTTCGGAAGATGAACAGCCAGAAATAGCAGAAGCAGTACAGGATGAGTCTGAGCCAAAACCAGAACCCAGCACCGCAGCTCAGCCAGAAGTCGAAGCAGATGAATCAGAGATCGCTGTAGATGATGAGACTATTGAGTCGCTAGCAGCTCAAGTAGAAACAGAGTCTGATGTAAAAAAAGCTGCTGATGCACAAAAGATAGATGAAGAACAAGACACACCGAAAGAGCTGGAAACAAGTGCCGCATCTCAGCCAGAAATGGAAGCTGATGAGCTTGAAATAGCTACGGATAATGAGATTGTTGAGCCTCAGGCTGTTCAAGACGAAACGCCGTTAGAGTCGGTTACCGATGAAGTGACTTCTGCAGAAGCCATAGTTGAAGAACAAGAAATACACCAAGAATCTGTTACAGATGAAGCAGAAATGGCTGAAGAAGTATTAGAGCAGGAAGCGGATTCGGTAGCCAAAACAACAGAGCTTGATGAGCAAGAAACGCCCGATATTGGCATAGAAAAGCTTGACCTTGAACAAGGGAAGGGCGAATCTACAGAGCCAGAGCCAGAGCCAGAGCCAGAGCCAGAGCCAGAGCCAGAGCCAGAAGTTGAGGTGGTCGAGGAACAAACTGAAGAGTCTATTGCTGAGGCGATGGATGATGACCAACTTGAAAAAGCCCTGCAAGATTTTGAACATCAAGAGTTAGATGAGGTACTGGATTCACTCACATCGGAAGAAGATGGGCACTCGTCGACTCTTGAAATCGATGATCTTGAGTTTGCTTCACTTCAAGAGCCAGTTGAATCAGGCGCAGGGCAACAAAAAAACGCCTCTATCAGCCCCTTACCCCCCTTACCGGATTTGCAGGAAATTGCTTCGCTGGCGGACTTTGATGACGCAGAATTGGAGAAAGCATTAGACGATCTGGACGAGGAAGATGGATTTTCGCAAGAGTCTATTAGCGAAAAATCAGTAACTAACCAGCAAAGTATAAACGCTGAATTAGATGATATGCCTGGTTTGGGAGATTGGTTAAATGAACCTAATGCTGAGCAGAAGGACGAAGATACAGCCTTGCTGGACGAGTTGGAAATCGCCAATTTTGATGAATTACTAGAAACCATCGATCTTGCTGATGATTTAGATGAGCTGGGTGATGAAGTCATAGAAATAGAAAATGACCCAGACAGTGACTTCGATCTTGGGGCCTTGTTAAGTGAATCCTCGAATGTGGATGCACTAGGATTAGGTGAAAACTTAGAAGAAAGTGACTTTCTAGATGTGGATACATTATTAACAGAAAGTATCGACGCAGAATCTCAACCTTTGTCGGATAAAGAATTACCTTTAGATGTGTCTCTTGAAAACTTTAGCGGAGTGAGTGAGGACAGCGATACGATTGACGTGGACTCAGATAAGGGAATGGGAGCGAAGCTCGACCTCGCCCATGCTTACATAGAGATGGGTGAAGTAGAATCGGCTCGGGAGCTACTGGACGAAATTGTGGGTAAGGGAGAAAAGGAGCAACAAGAGGAAGCAATGCAGGTGCTAAAAAGCTTAGATTAATCTTAGGTTTATTGACCTTTTCTGAGTCGATTTGAGCTCAAATCTTAGTAACTCAACTCCACACTCGCCGTTAGTTAATTGAACTAAATATTATACTTCCCCCTGTCTACTGAGGCTTGAAATAGATAAGACTGCTCTGGTAGATTGCTATGTTGGTGCACTGAATGTTACTTATGCCAAGTCACTCGGATAGCACCTTCAACGGGACGCATTGAATTAAAGTGGTCCAGACGTTCTGAAACCTGTGATATGCAGTTATTTGTATATATGATTAATTGAGGTGTTTATGCACAACGTCGTTTTTTGTATTGGCTTATTTCTGTTTTGTACTTCCTGTTTTGCCAATAATGTGGAAATTTCGGTATATGGGCATGACGAGCGAGGGCTGGCAAATACGATGGTGTATTTGCTACCCAAAGATCCTGTTACGGCAAAAACGGCACTCAATATGGCGATTATGGATCAGGTCAACACCCAATTTTTACCCCATATATTAGCCGTGCAAAAACAGGCCTCAGTTCGCTTCCCCCATTCTGACTCTATTAAACATCATGAGTATTCTTTTTCTACTGCCAAGGTATTTGAATTACAACGTTATAAAGGCTTGCAGGCTGAGCCTTTGTTGTTTTCCAAAACCGGGGTTGTTGAATTGGGGTGTAATGTGCATGATTGGATGTTGGGCTACATCTATGTAGTTGATACGCCCTACTTCGCCAAAACGGATATTGATGGTAGAGCTCAATTCGACGTTCCTAATGGGGAGTATGAAGTTAATACCTGGCACCCACGTATTCAAGATAATACTGGTGAATTAGCACTAAAAATTGAAGTTCATAAAGATATGGCAAAGACTATTATAATCCCCTCCAAGTTATTGCCAAGTTTACAGCCGTTTCAAAATGAAACGGATGAATTTTTTGAGTATGAATAATTAGCCCGAGTGATATCTTAGTGCCTTAACAACCAACTTATCCTAATAAATGAAAGTCGGCTTGACCCAATTACCATCGACTATGTCGTCTTTAAAAGAAGGTGTAAACTACAGTCGCCGCGGTTTGTGTATCAAGATTTTCTGTGCCATCCAAAACGTCTGAGTTGTGATCCATGGTCAACGATAGCTTCAATGAAAGGGAGCCATTTATCTGGGCTGAGACAGACGTTTCAGATTTTGATTTGGTATTATCTTCGCCCACTTCAGTACTTAGTAGTTGTTTGAAAGTCGCAGTGTCAGATATTTTCCACTGATAATCCAGGGCACCACGAACAATTACTCCATTTTCGCTGGTACCATCAATTCTTTTGGCAAAGGAATAACCGGGACCTATGCTGTACTCAAACTTACTCGTGTCATCTTCCCACATTTTTTGCGACCAACCTCCAGCGATAGTAGATTGATAATCAAAACTGCTGAATCTGTCATCTTCATAAGAGGCAAAAGCAAATATTCTATGGTCCGGATTGTCTAATTTATAGTTACCCTGTCCCGATAAAAAATATTTTTTAGCGGTTGTTTGTGAGACTTGCTCTCCATTTTCAAGGGTGACCTCATCTTTTTTATACAAGGCTTCAATCATGAAGTCATTGCTCCAACGCTCCAATTCTTGATGTGCCGCCAGTTTACCTTTAACAGAAGTTGTTTCAGTATTACCGGAGGTTGCAATGAAGCCAAATTCTCCGTCCATGGTAAATGGTTTTATTTCGTCGGCAGCCATCGCATTTGTAGCCGCAATAAGGGCCAGTACCAGCATTGATTTTGTCATTTTCTTCCTATCTCCATTAATTTTTTATATGCTGGCATACGATTAGTTTCGTAGCGCAGATAGCTGTGTTATTTTATCATGCTGTTAAATATTTGCGATACTCTTACTAGGGGACTTATTTCAGGGTGAGATCACCCCCTTTTTTATCAAAGTGTGATCAAATAGGCCCTTAATCAATAGGAGTCTCCATGTTATCAGCATTCAATGAACATTTTTCAACCATACCAGATACACGACAACAGTCTAAAGTCGAACATAAACCACATGATATTTTGTTAACGCTCATTGTAGATGTTATCTGTGGAGCCGACGGTTGGGAAGCCATCGAAGAAGTGGATGGTAGAATTGAATCACGTTAGTACTGGATAAGTGATACTTTGGTGAACATTAACGATCTAACGTGACAACTGGAGGGGATTAATGAGCGTAGGTATGGCCGAGTGTGAACGGCATATTGATGGCAAAGTGAGTAAATAAACGCGTTATTTTATTTGCTCAATTAAAGCGGATAAGAAGAGGCAATGCTGCGGAAAAAATGTTGGTTATCAGGCCTTTAATCCTAAATTTATTAAGGCAAAAAAAAGTAGTAAAAAAGGCTTGAAAGCCAAACGATTCAAAGCAGTATTAGATACTGAGTATGCGGAAAAAGTTATTCAGCTTATTTATTGACCACTCGTAATCTTACCCTGGACTTATTTCACAAAAATTTATGGGATCAAAAAAATTGGTAAACAAGGGTTACTGCGGTTTCGGTGTCAGCTTTCACCGGCGATTTCTGCACCATTATTATAGTTCATTATGAATGATAATTTCATCGCAAGTGAGCCAGTAATCTTAGTTGATAAGGAGGTCTCTGATTTAGTTTTGGTATAAGACTGGTCGGCTTCGGTGCTTATGAACTGAAGAAAAGAGGCAAAATCGGAAATTTCACGCTTATATTCTATTATTGCCGCTCTTACAATTAGACCTTTTTCATCACCTGCCTGTCTTCCACTTCAGAAATAGCGTATCCCGGTCCAATGCTGTATTTGAATTCACTTATGGAGTCGTGCCACACGCGAGCAGTCCAACCCGCGGCAAAAGGAGCCTGATAACGATAAGCACTAAAACGCCTGTCTTCGTATTCGCCATAAATAAACAAGCGCTGATCTGGCTCACTTAATTTGTAATCTAACTGGCTTGAGACAAATATTTTTTGCGCAGAGGTTTCTGTTTGCTGTTGCTCGGCGATTACTGTTTCACTTTGCTTATACAGCACATCACCAATTACCTGATAGCTCCAGCTGTCGAGTTCCTGACTGGTATTGATTTTCGCCAGTAATGTAGAGGTATTAGTATTTCCCTGAGCTATCAGCATGCCAAATTCGCCGGTAATAGACAGTTCATCATCCATTTCACTTGAATAGCTCGGTGCTTCAGCCATAAATAGGGCACGCATAATATTTAATGGGGCATGACTGCCAAAAGAAAATAAGGTAAGGACAAAAATCGCTTTGTTCATTTACAGAATTTTGTTTGCACAGGGAAATTTATAACAGGTAATTAATAGAATTTTTTCTTAATATTGCATGGATAAAAGACGGAATTTATATTTAAAGTCATACCCAGGTATTCAAAGTAACACCTCACCATCTAGATATGCGGATTGCTGTGAGAATGTTTTTTTCAGTTAAACTTAGGATTCATAATGGCTAAAATATTATCTGCTTCCATTAATGCGAACTTCACCCCATCAGTAAGATCATCTTGATCTAACTTTAAGGATTTGAGTACCATCGGTGAAACCAGCTGGCTAAGGGAATACAATCTCTCGTTGGTCATCGCTGCTGTTACCCGGACTGCAGTGTAGAGAATACCAATTTCCTTACTCTCCTGTGCTTTGTTCTCGTCATGCAGGTGAAATACCGGATAACAAAGTCGCTCCGGCAATTGCCATTGGCTTAACAAGTCTGCACTGCATTGGGCATAGTGAAAGCCTAATACTTTGTATTGTAATTTCCAGGGTGAGACAAACTTATCATACTGAGCACACTTCATAGCCTCTTGTGGTGCGTGCAAAGCGACAATGAGTTCACCTATATTGTGCAACATGCCAAGCAGGAAGAAGCGTTCACTCCCTCTAATTCGGGCAATTTTCGCCAAGTGTTTACCGACCAAACTACAGTAAATACTTTGTTGCCAAAACTTCTTAAGATCTATGACATCACTACTGAAATGTTCAAACGCGGAGCTGGCTGTTTCTACCATCACTAGGTTATACAGGGCTTCGCCACCTATGACATTGACTGCTTTGCCGATAGTATCTATTTGTGATTCAAATCTAAATATTGGACTGTTTGCTAATTTGAGTAACTTAGAGCTAAGGGAAGGGTCAAGTGACAATACATTGCCAATATCATCCATAGCGGAGTTACGATCATCTAGCATGCTGCGAATACGTACGCATATGTCTGGTAAGGCAAAAGATTGAGTGGCAATTTTGGCAATGATTTTAGAATTTATAGGTGGCATGAATCTAATTCAGTTAGGCATACTTATTTAGTCGGTTATTATAATCATCTTGGAGCAAAAAAGAGAATTTTTTTATTATTTTACAAATGAATAGTTGAAATTTGCTAACAAAAAGTTAGGGTGTTTTAACGAAGTCATTAACCGAGCATTGTAGCGAGTAACGATATATGGAAGAACTATCAGGCTTAGATGCGTCATTCTTATATATGGAGACGCCTAAAATTCCCATGCATATCGGTGGTGTAGCCATACTGGAAGGATCGTTGCAATTTGCCGATTTTTATAAATTCATGGAAGAGCGTATGCATTTGGTAGATAAGCTGACGCAAAAACTTGTTACCGTACCGATGAGTTTAGATCGGCCCTACTGGGTTGAAGATCCTGACTTTGACCTTAATATGCATATACATCGCACCGCCTTACCCCGTCCCGGAGGGTGGAAGGAATTGCGCTACCTGGCATCTCGTTTATTTTCCCAGCAACTGAATCGTGAACGACCTTTGTGGGAATTTGTATTTGTTGAGGGTGTCGACACGATACCTCAGGTACCTAAAGGCTCGGTGGGTCTAATCACCAGAGTACATCACGCTGGCTTCGACGGTAAATCAGGTGCCGATTTAATGAGCATGTTATATGATGTCTCATCTACACCCCGTCCGGTTCCTCCCAAGGTACACAAAGACGTTAAAGAGGTCCCCGGTGTCGTGGGTCTGATGGTGAAAAGTGCCTATAACTTTGTGACTCGTCCAGGAAAACTCCCCGGACTATTGTGGGAAACAGGTAAGGCTACTGTCAAAGCGGGCTACATGACTGGTGCACAAGGGATCGAAATGCCAACCTTGCCATTTCGTGCGCCAAAAACTCGTTTTAACGATATCGTTGAAGTTGAGCGGATTTGGAACTCTACAATACTCGACATATCGCGGGTTAAAGCAATACGAAAAGCCGTCGAGGGCTCTACCTTAAACGACGTGATTCTGACCATCTGTGCTGGGGCACTGCGTCGCTATTTACTGGAAAAAAATGAACTACCTGATAAACCTCTAGTTGCGATGGTGCCTGTTTCAACGCGCACAGAAAATGAAAAAAATGCTATGGGCAATCAGGTGTCGGGAATGTTTGTTCAATTGGGTACAGATATCGAAGACCCAGTCAAACGTTTGGCTAAAATTTATCTTAACACCAAAGTTGGAAAACTGTATCAAAACGCCATTGATGCCAGAACTCTTATGGGCTTTGCTGAATTGATTCCCTTTGGTTTGGCCGGTGTCGCGGCGCGTTTTTACTCTAGAGCGAATATTGCCAAACGACACAATCCTTTTTTCAATGTTGTCATTACTAATGTACC
The DNA here is from genome assembly GCA_034111125.1 of Paraglaciecola sp. Taxonomy (GTDB): domain Bacteria; phylum Pseudomonadota; class Gammaproteobacteria; order Enterobacterales; family Alteromonadaceae; genus Paraglaciecola. The sequence goes on along the minus strand of JAWUXW010000081.1, from coordinate 4,092 downwards.
TGGTCCACAAATTCCACTCTATCTGGCAGGACATAAGTTGGTGGCGACAATGGGAACGGCGCCCATTTTAGATGGCATGGGCTTAATTATGCCGATTACCAGCTATAACGGTGCTATTTCAATCAGCCCAACTAGTGCGGTTAACTTAATGCCAGATTTGGATAACTTTACCCGCTACTTACGTGAAAGTGCCAATCAACTTGAAGAAGCAGCGCTGCAGAAAATAAAAGAATATGCAGCCCTGAAAAAGTTAATGGAAGACGATTAAATAACGCCATTGAGGCGATAAATTCACACTCATTTTTTAGGATGTACTATGAGTAATAAGATGCCTATGTTTGAATTACCTAAACCCTCACTAATGCACATGTTAAGTGAAGGGAGAGCCTTATTAGAGTTGGGTACCACAAGTTTTTTTATACCTTTTTTGATGCGTGCACCAAAAGGCGATGGCCATCCTGTAATGGTGTTACCCGGTTTTTTAGCCAGTGACATTAGTACCCAACCATTACGTACATTTTTAAAGCTCAAGGGTTATAAGTCGTATGGTTGGGGGCTTGGTCGGAACCTTGGCACAGAAATAGTGGGCGGTGAACAAGTTATCAGCGAAGCCTTAATCGCTCGAGTCATTGCTTTATCGGATAAATATGAGAAAAAAGTCAGTTTGGTTGGTTGGAGTTTGGGTGGTGTGTTGGCCCGGGAAGTCGCCCGTATACTTCCGGATCATGTGCGACAAGTAATAAGTCTTGGTAGCCCATTTAACGGCCCTGATGGTTCTGCTACGGTTGCCTCAAAATTATTTGAGCTAATCAACGGCGATATCGCAAGTAGCAATCCACAAGCTATGCAGGCGATGTTATCTCCTCCGCCCGTGCCGACCACTGCAATTTTTTCACGTACAGACGGCGTGGCCCATTGGCAAGCGTGCAAGCATCACAATATTGAGGCTCATGAAGAGGCCGAAAACATCGAGGTGCGCGGAAGTCATATGGGGCTCGGGCATAATCATCAGGTTATTTGGATCGTGGCTAACAGGCTTGCACAGGCTGAGGGCCGTTGGTTGCCATATCAACCCGATACGCCAGTCCCCATGTTTTTCCCGGAGGTTGAAGTTGAACAGTCCTAGTGTTGAGTTTATTGATAATATGTATAATCAAAACGTCCCTTATCAAGGGGAACAACAAGTTGCCGCTAATGGGCTAAGGATAAACTACGACAGTTTCGGAGATCCTTCTCACCCACCGATGATTTTAGTCATGGGCTTGGGAATACAGATGATCCATTGGGACGATAATTTCTGTAAGCTGCTGGCTAGCCAGGGCTTTTGGCTTATCCGCTTTGATAATCGCGATATTGGTAAAAGTACCTGGCTTAGCGAGTTGCCGGCACCGGGGCTTATGGCTTTCTTAGGTAACAGTTGGTTTGGAAGGGCCCTCAATGCCCCGTATCTGCTGAATGATATGGCGGATGATACTCTGGCCTTAATGGACGCATTACACATCGAAAAAACCCATATTGTAGGGGCCTCAATGGGCGGGATGATCGCCCAATGTGTCGCGCTGAAAGCGACTGAACGAGTGATTAGCTTAACGTCAATTATGTCTACTACCGGTGATCGATCCTTGCCCAAAGCGAAAAAGCGAGTAGGGATGACCTTATTACGACCGCTGCCAAAAGATGTTGATCAGTATATCGAGCAAAGCCTCAACGTTTGGCAAATGCTACATACAGAAAATTTTCCCTTTGAACCAGAACGAATTAGAAAACTGCTACGCTATTCCCGAGAAAGAGGATTCAATCCAGCGGGAGTCAGCCGTCAGTTGAGTGCAATTATTGATTCACCGGATCGCACAGAGCTACTGAGTAGCCTAATGACGCCCAGCCTTGTGATCCACGGCGATCAAGACCCTTTAGTTCCGGTCGAATGCGGTTATGCAACGGCGGATGCGTTACCCAACGCTCAACTGAACATTCTCAAGGGCATGGGGCATACGCTTCCCATGCAGTTATGGCCCGAAATAAGCAGTGGGATCGTGGATTTAGCCCGGTCTAGCGCTTAAAAAAGCTATCTAATCCGAGTTTAGATTATTTATTGAATCGTCCAAATAAACCATTTACCCCGCGCACTAACCATCTTGGGTAATGGGTAGCCCACTGCACCAGAAGCTTGTTCGCCAGTTTATCCAGGAACACCACCTCACCCTTCATACTGGCTTTATAGGCTTCGGCGGCTAATACCGTTGGGTCGGCTTTTAAAAAACCAGGAACAAATTTTTCAATGCCCTCTGCCTGACTGAGCATCTTGGTTTCGGTCATGCCTGGGCATACGCAGGTTACTGTCACTCCTGTGCCGCGTAATTCTTCGGCGATTCCTTCAGAGAAAGACAAAACGAAGGCTTTACTGGCACCATAAACTGCAAAGTTGGGAGTAGGCATAAAGCTAGCGATTGAGCCTACATTTAATATCTTACCTTGACCACGATTGATCATCGGGCCTACAAACTGATAGCTCATATTCACCAAACTCTGGACATTTAATTGGATTAGCCGATTTAGACCATCAATGTCACATTCATGTAGCTTCTCAATCTGCATCATTCCTGCATTATTGACTAAGATATCGATATTAATATCTTTTAACGCCAACTTATCAAATAGGCCCTTGGCAGCTTCTACAGGGATCAGGTCGGTGGCGAATACATGGGTTTCAATCCCGTATTTAGTCGACAACTCAGCGGCTAACTCTTCAAGTTTGTCTGCACTTCTTGCTACGAGCACCAAGTCGTGACCGTTTTTAGCAAATATCTCTGCGAAACATCTTCCAATACCTTCAGATGCACCGGTTATCATTGCGGTTTTTAGTTTTTGCATTGTCCCTCTCTCTTATTTAAGTCATATACAGCTTAGGTCTGCAGACCCTAAGTGTTATTAGTTTTTTCGTCCAGCAAGTTACCTTGAATCGTTTGTGTTTGGATCTCGGACTTGTTGGTTTTACTTGAGCCCGCTCGTTTCTTACGCCTGCCGCAAGCTTTGACAATTTGACTTTTTACATCTTGATCCAACTCTAGCCAATGCAACCTTTCCTCCCGTGAGCGGAAGCAACCCAAACAATAGCCAGTGGGTCCAGATTGGCAGACCCCAATACAGGGACTGCTAATGTCAAAAAATTCGAGTTGCTTCAACAGCCAGCCTTCTAAGAAAAAATCTCTTAAGGGTTAGATCATAAAGTCTAGGTCGCTAATGCCTCAATTGGTATAAGCGGCGTTTCACAAAGGGTCTAATTACAGAAAAATATACCAAAATAATGCCACTCATGGTGAAAAATAATGAAAATACCGCGACGGCTATCAGTAATGGATGATTAAAGTCGTCCCGCGTTTCGTAATCCATAATATGTAGCATCCAGAAAAATCATACAAACGCCAAATATCGCTGCGCACTTAACGCATTTCACCAGAAATGGGGTGTAAATAGAAGGTAGTATTTATCCAATCATCGAATTCAACTTGATATAGAGGACTGCTTAGGTGACGAACTTCAAAGGGCGCCTGATCGATAAGCTAAATAGTGCTGGTCGCAGATTGCTCCGGGTAACGACTCAGGGATATTTACTTGATTTGTTGTGGTGATAATTGTTCCACAGCGCTGCCTAAAGAGGGAGACAGCCAAGCCGTTTTGCCGCTAAAGTCCGTCGCCTTCAATACTGCCTCGCCAAGTCGATTTTTCCACTCTAGTTCACGCTAATTATTAAGGTTAATCTTGTCTGTCACCCCAGCAAGCTGAGCTGCTGCAAAAGCGGGTTCGGGCAGCAACAAATGTTTACCGCGGACCATGTCAATCGGCAAAACACTCATTACCACACCACCACTAATCCACATTAATACTTGCAGGCCTATCAGCAGACTCAATCATTTGTGAATTTCCCGCCAGTGTTTCAAATGATTTACCTTTTACCTATAGTTGATTGTTGTTTTGAGTAATGCTTAAAGCATGAATGGTCGACTGAAAACAATAGCTTTAATCGCAAACGAATTGAAGCTCTGATAAGTTTGGGAATTTCAAGGTCCCAGCCTCTGAGCGTTACTTCTTAGC
>JAWUXW010000080.1:0-21278 GCA_034111125.1 Paraglaciecola sp. | reverse complement strand
AAGTTGACGCTTCGTCTGTAGGTGGTTCCGTTGTTTTATATTTTCAAGAAGAGGTCTCTGCTCGCTTCGACATTCGTGGACATGCAGGAGGTAAAATTATTAATAAACTTTCAGATGACCAGGTACAAAAATCCAAATATGGCCCGAGTCGCTGGTTAGAGTTTTCACTGAATGACGGTAATGGCAAAGTCAATGTATCAACCGTCAGTGGCAGAGTGCGCTTGGATACGAAGTAATACAGCTTGCTCTGCAAAACCCCGATTTCCGCGGGGTTCTATGTTTTTTTATTGCATTATATGGAGAGTTTCAACTTCCCCCTGCTATCCCCCATTGTCCCAACTTGCCGCGACAATCCATCCCCGTTGTAGCCATAGGCTAATATAACCATAAAGTGTACTGGCAATTTCCGCTTCTGGCATTTCGGATTGCATAACTTCGCACACCTGTGCAAAGAGCAATCCATCCTGCATAACCGTCAGCATCTTGCGCTCGGCAGGTTGCACAGGTTTGTACTGGGTGAGTTTGCCCGGACCGCGCCAGATTGCCCACATCACACTTTGCTCATAGAGTGTTGCAGTGGGGGGGGCTTCTGCGTTTTTGAGGCTTTGCCAGCTTTCTATCCCGTTCCAGCGACATTGATAAAAAGACAAGCTGGGATGGAATTCAAAACTCAAATAAGGCCAGTTTACAGGAGGAATTTGTTGCAATACTAGCTCTGAAAGAGGCTCTGCGTCTGCCGAGTCGAAAGCATTCAGTAGAGCCCGTTCGAACCCGGCTATCTCGGCCAATATGGGGTGTTCGGCAAAAGGAGGTGTGGAACGTAAATAATCCGGAAGTCGGTTGGCAAAAAAACGCAATGAAGGGTGTTGTGACGGCATAGCACCAATGTAACCCTCAACTAAGCGTTCAAATAATTCATCACCAAGATATAAACCCAGCATCTCATGATCATCATCAATTACCCCCCGCAAACGAATGCGATAGGCACTGCGATAAATGTCCACCCTCTGCACATTGCTCAATTGGCCTTGCTGAATGACCTGCTGTTCAATGGTGCGATCGTTGGCTTGTAACAGTGACATAAATTCTTGCTGAATTTTGCCGAGACTAGCCATGGGCAACCTTTTCTGCTTCACCACAGGCCTGACTACTTATGGCACGTGCTCGGTCTAACTCCAGTAACAACTCGGCCAACTCAGGAATATTGTCGTCCCGCTCTATCATCGTGCTTTTAGGGCCGTTTTTTTCGATATAAGCTGCATACAGTTGCCATACAGGATCCGGCACTGGATGATCGTGAGTATCGATAACGTGACTACCAAAGTCACTATGTCCCGCAAGGTGAATTTGCTTCACCCATGCTGGCTTTATGCAATCCAGATAATCCATTGGGTCGAAATTATGATTTCGCGCGCTAACATAAATATTATTGATATCTAGCAGAAATTTACAGCCGCACTGCTGCGCCAAGTTTGCTAAAAACTCCCATTCCTGCATTTCATCTTGTTTATAGCTCAGGTAACTGGATACATTCTCGAAGATCATGGCTCTACCAAGATAGTCTTGTACCTGATGAATTCGACTGGTGAGATGGGCCAATGATTCTCGGGTATAGGGCATGGGTAATAAATCATGACTATTAATGCCACCGACCGTGGAAAAGCACAGGTGATCAGATATCCACTGGGGTTGCACTTGCTCTGCGAGGGATTTGAGCTGAGAGAGGTAGTCATAATTTATTGGATCGGTGCTGCCGATAGACATAGATACACCATGCATCACAATAGGGTAGTCACTACGGATCTGTTCAAGAAAATAGCGTGGCTTGCCGCCCGCAACCATGTAATTTTCAGATATGATTTCAAACCAATCAACGTTGGGCTTATCGTTGATAATTGTAGTGAAATGCTGACTTCTAAGGCCAAGGCCAAATCCCAGAAATTGTTCAGTCATAATTACTCAATTAAAAATAGAGCCAATGAGTGATTTGTTTACTACTAGATCACACCTTAGCTCTGCTTCGTTTAGCTTCCTACTGAACCGCCAATGTCCTTACAGGATTTTGCAGGCATGGCAACAAAGCCAGTTCCCTTGCAAGAGGCATGTCCTCCACAAGCATTATTAGCGGTTTTACAATCGTTGTGACCACCACAAATATTGACATCGTTACAGTGTACTAAATCCGCCCGGGCAATACTGCCAACCCATTCGTCTTTTACACTTCCACCTACATCTGCACAAGCTTTACTCGGCATGGCGACAAAACCCGTTCCTTTACATGAAGCCTGGCCTGCACAAGCATTAGCCGCAGTTTTGCAATCATTATGACCGCCACAGATATTAACATCCGAGCAATGCACCAAATCCGTTGTTGCGCTGCTTGTCGCAGCCGCCGCAACCTCAGAAGAATTTGCTTCAGAGGTTGCGTTGCAGCCCGCTAAACCGGCAACCATCATTGCCATTGTTATTCCAGTTAGTTTATTCATTGTCGTTTCCCACGAATATTGTTGATGAATTATCTTTGTAATCAGCACATGTGGCATTTGCACTATTGAGCGTAGTCGTAAAAAATTTGATCAATCACTTTGCATACATGTGATCACAACTTAATATTTGTTAGCACCACTATTGGCACGCCAATAAAGACCTAAGGCGGGGATTAAAACTTTCATCTTCGTGGATAGAAAAAAGGCGGGAGTATTACTTACCTATCATGCTAAGCGGCTCGTTCAACGGATATATGGGCTAAACCTATGAGTGCTTGTTTGTATTCTGACTCAGGTAAGGGTGCAAGTGCGTTTATTGCTTGTTGAGAGGCCTTAAGTGCCTGTTGTTTCGTGTAGGTGAGCGCACCTGTTTCTTGCATGGTGTGCATTATAGCTTGCAGATGGTCAATGCCGTTACCCTGCTCAATCGCTTCACGGATCACTGCACTTTGCACGGGTTCTGCGTGCCACATGGCGTATAGTAGCGGAAGGGTCGGTTTCCCCTCGGCCAGATCATCTCCTACATTCTTACCCATCTCATCGGGGTCAGCTGCATAGTCCAGAATGTCATCCACTAATTGAAACGCAGTACCCAAGTACTTTCCATAGTCTTGCATGGCACGTTCTATTTCTTCGGTCTGCTCAGTTAGCACCGCGGCCAACAAAGTAGCAGCCTCAAATAAGCGAGCAGTCTTACTATAAATGACCTGCATATAGCTCGCTTCACTGGTATCGGGATCATTGCAACTCATAAGCTGCAATACTTCGCCCTCAGCGATTACATTGGTCGCATCGGATAATATTTCCATTACCCGCATACGCTTTAAGCCCACCATCATCTGAAAAGAACGGGTGTAGAGGAAGTCTCCAACCAACACACTGGCTTGATTACCAAACAGTTCGTTGGCCGTTTCACGACCACGACGCATGGTGGACTCATCGACCACGTCATCATGTAGCAGAGTAGCGGTATGGATAAATTCTATAATGGCGGCCAGGGTATGGTGCTGTGAATTGCTGATACCCACTGCGCGAGCGGCCAAAACCGTTAGCAGGGGGCGCAAACGTTTGCCGCCGCTGTTAACAATGTAAAAGCCTAACTGGTTGATCAGAGATACGTCAGAACTGACCTGTTCCTGAATAAGTTTATTCACCTCGAGCATGTCTTCTTTAGCCAAGGAATTTATCTTGTTTATATCCATGCTCAATATTCTGAACTCACTAAGCTAATACATTAATAAGTGTTGGATTTTACACAATTTTTGCCGGGTATCCAGTGCCCGATGCCCTAGATGCTCTATGTTTATAGAGCACAAATGAATATGCCGTATATTTGAACGATTATTTTTGCATTGGGGCTTGCTTGGTTTTCCCTGTTCACGTACAATTCGCGCCCTGTTTTTGATATATAGCGTCCGAAGACGCAGAGCGGAGTTAATTATGTACGCGGTTTTCCAAAGTGGTGGCAAACAACACCGTGTGGCTGAAGGCCAAACCGTTCGCCTTGAAAAAATCGAAGTGGCTCCAGGTGAGTCGGTAGAGTTCGATGATATTTTAATGGTGAGCAATGGTGACGATGTTAAAATTGGTACACCTTTTGTTAGTGGCGGTAAAGTTACAGCAGAAGTGGTAACTCATGGTCGTGGCGAAAAAGTGAAAATCGTCAAGTTCCGTCGTCGTAAGCATTCACGTACCCAAATGGGTCACCGTCAGTGGTTCACAGAAGTGAAAATCACTGGTATAAGCGCTTAAAAGGCGTTTTAACACATGGCACATAAAAAAGCGGGTGGTAGTACTAACAACGGCCGTGATTCAGAAAGTAAACGTTTAGGTGTTAAACGTTACGGTGGTGAATCAGTTTTAGCCGGAAATATTATTGTTCGTCAACGTGGGACTAAATTCCATGCGGGCAACAACATGGGTATTGGAAAAGACCACACTTTATTTGCTTTGTCACCTGGCAAAGTGCAGTTCGAAGTGAAGGGCCCCAAGAACCGCAAGTTTGTAAGTATTGTTGCTGAGTAAGTTACAATTGCTTAAGATTTAAAAGGCCCCGCTTATGCGGGGCTTTTTGTTGGTAAAATAAATTGGTAAATTGGGAACAGAGAAAGTTTGCCTATTTAAGAGGTTGTCATGAAATTTGTAGATGAAGCGAATATTCGCGTAGAAGCGGGTAAAGGCGGCAATGGCGTGGCCAGTTTTCGCCGTGAAAAATATGTTCCGGACGGTGGCCCGGATGGCGGTGATGGTGGTGACGGTGGCAGCGTCTACTTGTTAGCGGATGAAAACCTCAATACCCTGATTGATTATCGATTTGAACGCTTTCATCGAGCGGAGCATGGCAAGAAGGGGCAAAGTGCCGATTGCACTGGCAGAGGTGGTGCCGAGCTTGCGGTGAAAGTACCGGTTGGCACTCGTGCTACCGATATTGACACCGGTGAAGTATTGGGCGATTTAACCAAACATGGTCAACGCATGAAAGTCGCTCAAGGTGGCTATCATGGTTTAGGTAATGCTCGCTTTAAAACCAGTACTAATCGCGCCCCTCGGCAGAAAACCAATGGTACCCCTGGCGATGAAAGAAACTTAAAACTCGAACTCATGTTGTTAGCCGATGTTGGTTTGTTGGGTATGCCAAATGCCGGAAAATCGACCTTCATTCGTAGTGTTTCGGCTGCCAAACCCAAGGTGGCAGATTACCCCTTTACCACTTTGGTGCCCAATCTAGGTGTAGTTAGACTCGATGCCATGCGCAGCTTTGTTATTGCTGATATACCCGGTTTGATTGAGGGGGCTTCAGACGGAGCAGGCTTGGGCATTCAATTTCTGAAGCATCTTGAACGTTGTCGGGTGCTGATGCATTTAGTTGATCTATTGCCCGCTGATGGCTCGGATCCTATCGACAATGCTAAAGCGATTGTTGCTGAGCTTGAAAAGTACAACCCTAAATTAGCCGCCAAGCCACGTTGGTTAGTATTCAACAAAGTCGACTTGATGCTGGACGAAGAAGTCACAGAGCTTTGCGAAAAAATTGTCGCGGCCCTAGACTGGCAGGACAGCTTCTATTGTATTTCAGCGGTGCAAAAGCGAGGCACACAAGAGCTATGCCAAAAAGCGATGGACTTCATTGACTCCTTGCCGCCGGAACTTGAAGACAATAAACCTGATGATGAAGTGGGTTTCAAATGGGATACCTATCACAAGGAAGCCATTGAGCAGCATGTTGACGAAGACGACGATGATTTTGATGATGACGATTACGACGTTGAAGTTATATACCAAAAGTAGTTATTCGGTCCTGAATTAGTGCATGTGTGTAGCAATTCAGTGTCAACTAATTAAATTAGAATCGACTAGTTAAAGTGAGTCAGCGTTCATGCTTATATCGATGATTGCCGCCATGGCCAATAACCGGGTGATTGGTGCGAATAATACCATGCCCTGGCATCTGCCTGCGGATCTTGGTCACTTTAAACGTGTGACCTTGGGCAGGCCGATTATCATGGGGCGCAAGACCTATCAGTCGATTGGCAAGGCACTACCAGGGCGGCTAAATATTGTGATTAGCCGAGATAAGGCTTTGACTCTGCAAGACGCTACCGTGGTAGAAAGCTGTGAGCAGGCCATTGCCGCAGCAGGTAAAGTCGAGGAGGTAATGATCATCGGCGGCGGGACAATTTATCAGCATTTTCTGCCCCTTTGCCATCGTCTTTATTTAACCCAAATCGAACTAGATGTTGCGGGTGATACTTATTTTCCTGACTATCAGGGCGCCTTTCAATGGCAAATTTTAGAAGAAAAATCATGTAAGTTAGATGAAAAAAATCCCTACGACTATCAATTTATCACTCTGACAAAACAGGCTCCGCAGGCTTAGACAACAAAGTATACGTGTACACGTAGCCATATATTGCCGTAATCAAAATACTCGGAGCCACAGTCAACCAAAGATTAGGTGTCTGATTAAGCATATTAACTCCAATGGCGATACTTGCCTGAACCGCTATTGGCAGCAAAGGAGCCAACATAGTGCCCGGTACAAACGCTCCACTAAGATATCTGGCTGAGGTATCGAGAGCAGTATTGAATGTTCTGAAAATGGCAATATTTTGCTTGGTTTTTGAATGAACCGTACATATTACCGGCACCACCAGCACTAGCGATAAACAACTCCCACCAAAACGCGCTACAGATTTCTCCAAGGCAAAAGTAAACAGGATCGTTATGGTAGCACTCAACGTACCCTGGACAAATGCAGAACGCAGGACTAAAGCTTGGTCATCAGTAGCCATGCTGTTAGCCCAATATGACCAGGCGAAATAAAATGCGAATGACACGGCGGCGGAAACAAACAATCGGGCAGTGGAGGACATGAGATACTCGTTAGTAATAGATTATGCTGATAAGACCTTACTATTAGTTTAACCCTTTCAGTAGAATTTTTGCTACTGTTATTGTTTCACATACATTACATAGAGAAACTCATGGCTACAGTCACCTTAAAAGGAAACCCGTTTGAAACGGTTGGCTCATTACCTACCATTGGCTCGGCAGCACCGGACTTTACTCTGGTTAAAACCGATCTTTCTGAGGCCAAACTAGCCGACTACAAAGGTAGTCGACTCATATTAAATATTTTCCCATCAGTCGATACTGGCACATGTGCAACATCCGTTCGTACCTTCAATCAGCAAGCTGCTGACTTAGACAATACCAAGGTATTGTGCGTCTCCGCAGATTTACCTTTTGCATTGGCTCGCTTTTGCGGCGCACAAGGGATAGAAAATGTAGACACGGGCTCAAGCTTTCGCAGCACATTTGGCGCAGATTATGCTGTCAGTTTTAGCACCGGACCATTAGCCGGTTTGCTATCTCGCAGTGTGGTAGTGATTGATGAAAGCGGACAGGTTATGTATAAGGAGCAAGTCGCAGAAACTGCCAACGAACCGAATTATGATGCTGCATTAGCAGTTTTATAGTCAACGATAAAGTGAATGATTGCACAATAGAAAAGCCTCAGTACTGAGGCTTTTCTATGGATGACACATTCTATCAGGCAACTTTATTAAACAGTGCCTCAAGATCTAAACCTTTATGGCCCAGCATATCCCTTAGGCGTCGTAAGGCTTCAACTTGAATCTGACGCACCCGTTCACGGGTTAGACCTATTTCAACACCGACATCTTCAAGGGTCGAGGGTTCATAGCCCATTAAACCAAAACGTCTAGCCAACACTTCACGCTGCTTCGGACTAAGATCTTCTAACCAATGGACAATATTAGCCTTTATATCGTTGTCTTGTAGCTCCTCTTCAGGTTCGTGGCCGTTGTTGTCGGCAATAATATCCAACAATACCTTGTCATTCTCACTGCCTATTGGCGTGTATACAGAGGTAATGCGCTCATTCAAACGCAGCATTTTGCGGACATCCTGAACCGGCTTATCTAAAGATTCTGCTATTTCTTCAGCACTGGGTTCGTGATCAAGCTTTTGGGCTAACTCCCGGGCAGCACGCAAATATACATTGAGTTCTTTTACCACGTGAATAGGCAGACGAATAGTGCGAGTTTGATTCATAATCGCCCGTTCAATGGTTTGTCTTATCCACCAGGTAGCATAAGTTGAGAAACGAAATCCTCGTTCCGGATCAAATTTTTCGACGGCGCGAATTAAGCCTAAATTACCTTCTTCAACTAGATCTAGTAAAGCCAAACCACGATTGTTATAGCGCCGGGCAATTTTTACTACCAGACGTAAATTACTGACAATCATTCGTTTTCGAGATGCTTCATCACCTTTCAAGGCACGTCTTGAGAAATAGACTTCTTCTTCTGCTGATAAGAGGGGGGAGAATCCGATTTCGCCTAAGTAAAGCTGGGTAGCATCAAGGTTCTTATGGGACACTTCTTGCCCTGCGAGAATGTTTTCAAGCTGTTTAGCAGAGTTTTCTTCTACTTTTGAGTGTTCTTTTTCGACTGCATTTTCAATATCTTCGATATCATCAACGAGGTTTACTGTGACTTCAACGATTTTTTCTTGACTCATGACTGTTGCTCCTTAACGTTAATTTTTTGTTGAGTTTCTCCTCATTATTTTATAATTGTTTATTGTTATTATCGTTTGGGTAGATAGCGCAAAGGGTCAACAGATTTGCCCTTATACCTTACTTCAAAATGAAGCTTAACCTTATCGGTCCCACTACGTCCCATGCTGGCAATATTCTGCCCAGCTTTAATCCATTGTTGTTCTTTTACTAATATCTGATCATTGTGTGCGTAGGCGCTCAAATAAGCATCCGAATGCTTTACAATAATCAATTTGCCAAAACCACGCAGGGCACTGCCTGTGTAGACTACTTTGCCGTTAGCGGCTGCCAAAACAGCTGAGCCAATTTCCCCGGTAAAATCCAACCCTTTATTGCCTTGGTTTTTAGCAGAAAAGCCCCGAACGACTCTATTATTACTTGGCCAGTGCCAACTTGATATTTGCTTAGGAAATTTACCAACTGTAGGTCCAAGTGAACCTGTGTTAACAATCTTTCCACTTTTACCATACGCCTGCTTTTTTGGGTGGTCAACTGCTTGATTTGCTTTTATTTTCGAGGTACGACCAGCTTGTGTCTTATTCCTTGCTGGTATTAGCTTTGCTGAAGTTTTGAGCCGTAAATCCTGACCAGGAAAAATATTGTATGGAGCAGAAATATTATTTATGCTGGCTAAGTCTTGATAATCATTACCTGTATACCAGGCAACAGAGTACAGAGTATCACCTTTTTTCACGGTGTAGGCATTGCCACTAAACCCTTTCTGAGTGAAGTCTCTAAAGGTCTTGCCCTGATACAGCTCTATTACGGGAGCAGGAGCTGAGCGGTTGCTGCAAGCCACTAAATTCAAACATAGAATGAATACAAATACCAAGCCTGGCATTTTCATAAACAGCGCCTTTCTGGGTTTAAGTAGCATATTGGCAACAGTGATCTAAATTTCAGGTATGACAAACTTACTCCCGGGCGCTTGATCCGAATTTTTCTAGCAACAGCACGGTGCCTGCCCCAAAGATCATTAAGACAATGGAGTACCAAAAATAAGCCGGCTGAGCGCTTAATGTCTCAAATGTTGTGGGCAGTATGTTTTCTTGCACCAGAGGGATTTCTTTGCCGTGGCCGTTGATTGTAAACTCGAGGGTATTTTTCCAGGGCCAGACTTTATTCAGCGATCCAAGCATAAAGCCCCCTAGTAATGCCAGGGTAAGGGTTCTATAGGAGTTAAACATCCAGTTTAGTATACGAGAGAAGCTTAACAGTCCTACCACACAACCCGTCGCAAACAGTCCCAAAATGGTAAATTCCAGATCTTTCATTGCTGTCAAAATATGTGTGTACATGCCCAGCAGTAACAAGATAAAGGCGCCCGATATCCCCGGTAGGATCATCGCACATATCGCCAACATACCGGACAAAAACACAGATAGTCCGGTGGGCTGTATGTGGCTTGGAGTGATTACGGTTATAAAATACGCACTAAGGGTGCCAAGTAAAAAGAAAGCAATCGTATTTACTTTCCACTCTTTGATATGCCGAACAAGTGACCATATTGCCGCTAAAATCAGGCCAAAGAAAAACGACCACAATAACACCGGATAAACATCAAGCCAGTGCAAGACGACTCTGGAAATGGTAAATACACTGAATAACATACCCAGCAGCAAAGTCACTAAGAAGCTGCCATTTATATGCTGCCACATTGAGCCAAAGCCCTGACGAAACAGTACCTTAATCGCTTCTGGACCACATTGTTTGAGGGAATGTATTAACTCTTCATAGATCCCGGTAATAAAGGCGATTGTCCCACCAGACACACCTGGTACAGCGTCTGCGGCACCCATCACCATGCCCTTGGCTGATAAGGCAAAATAGTCACGCCATATCCGCTTAGCTTGCATTATTTCACCGCCAATATAAAAATGTTCGCAAAGGAAGAACTGACTTGCTGTTGAGTCGTGAAATGGCCTGCCCCATATCCTGATAGAAATAAAGTGTTCAAATAATATCTCCGGCAACAAGGGGCACAAAGCGCACCGCTTCAATGATTTTTGAATCAAACTGCTGGTCTGTATGGGTAATGCAATGTAATTGTTGATTGTGCTCGCCAACCGGAATGATTAGTCGCCCACCCTCGTTTAATTGCTCATAAAGCTTTTGCGGTATCTCACTTGCCGCCGCCGTCACGATAATGGCGTCAAAGGGACCTTTGTTTACCCAACCTAACCATCCATCCCCGTGCTTCATGGCCACATTATGCAAATCGAGCTGGTTCATTCGTCGCTTAGCTTGAAACTGCAAAGTTTTGATCCGCTCTACCGAATAAACTTTGTCAAATAACTGGGCCAGAATGGCGGTTTGATAGCCAGAGCCTGTGCCGATTTCGAGTACTGAGCAGGGAGAGTTTTCAGACTCCAGGAGTAATTCAGTCATCTTTGCCACAATGTAGGGTTGGGATATGGTTTGGCCCTGGCCTATGGGCAGGGCCGTATTTTGATATGCTTTGTGGCGCAAAGCATCGGGCAAAAACAGTTCTCTTGGAGTAGCAGCAACCGCTTTAAGCACGGCGGGATGATTTATGCCTTCATTTTGCAAAAGCTGGGAAAGGCTTTCGCCTTTGCGTGAAGAAGCTCTCATGTACGACGATTCCGTGGTAGGTGGGTTGGTTTAATTTTTATTGTTATTATCATTGGATTTTTTCAATCCATTGCTGCATATCATCCAAACTATGGTATGCCGTCATGTCCACTGACAGAGGCGTAACCGAGCAATAGCCCAAACTAATGGCGTGAAAATCAGTTCCGGGTCCGGCGTCCTGCTCCAGGCCTACTGGGCCATACCAGTATATATCTCGTCCGTGAGGATCTTTAGTTTTAAGCATCGACTCTGCCCTATGCCTGCGGCCCTGCCGAGTTACCTGAATACCTGCCAGTTGCGCATGGCTTAAGTCAGGCACGTTAATATTCAAAATTTGATCTGCCGGTAAGTGGTGAGCCTTGAGATGTCTAATAATATCAGCTGTGACACTGGCCGCGCACGCAAAATTTTTACCGCCCTTGCTGCCAGTTTTTCCAGCCAAGGAAACTGCAATAGCCGGTAAGCCCATATAGCGCCCTTCTGTTGCGGCGGCTACGGTGCCGGAATAAATTACATCATCGCCCAAATTAGCACCATGATTGATACCGGATACGACCAATTCAGGATCTTGGTCTAAGAATTGATTGATCCCCAAATGTACACAATCTGATGGCGTACCGTTTACCGCGTAAAAATCGTTTTTCATTTTTTCAATACGAAGGGGATACTGTAAAGACAAGGCATTGCTGGCACCGCTGCAATTGCGGTCAGGGGCAATTACCGTGACATTGTGCTCTTTAATTAACTCCCGATACAAGCAGGCCAAGCCTTCAGCGAATACACCATCATCATTACTCAGTAAGATATTCATCGTCTACTCCACCACACTTGGCTGGCTAACATCCGCTACTTCCCGTAAAACGGAAGTGGCAAATGAACCTGAAGGTAAAACAAAACTGATATTCAGTTGTGTTTCCTTTATGTCCCAGGTCATTTTGTCCGCATACAGGCTAATGGCCCGTCGTTCTTGCCTAAGACCTAAGTCTTTTAGTGTTGTGCTCACTTGCGGATACTTTGAGGCTAAGCGGTTCTCATATTCAGCTGCATCTAACATACTCGGTAACTCGCCTGCTCCCCACATCGGAGCAGAGAGTTGAATGTCCCGTTTTTCCAGGCGCTGTATAATAGTTTCATCAATCAACTGTGCACTAAAAAAACTATTGCTGCCGGCCAGAGACATCACGTCTCCAGCCAAAGCTTGAGTATAATATTTGTCGGCAAGTCTGTTGCTGACATACTCATTAAATAGCCAGGAGCGCAGAGCAGAGATGGCCATTGATCGTTTGTTTCGGTTACGTATTTTCTCGCCTGCAATCATCTTTTCGGCCAGTATTAAGTTGCTACCTCGTGGGTCGTATCGACTGTCACCAAAGCGCTGAGGTCCAAAGTAGTTTGGCACGCCGCTTTTGTGTATGGCTTGCAGCCTTTCTTCGAGTCCCTCTGTGGAGGACAAATCCCGAATGACTAGCTCAAATTGGTTGCCCTTTAACACACCGGTGCGTAATTTTTTATTGTGACGAATAGCCTTTAACACTTGCGCTCCAGGCACGGCTAATTTACCCCATTCATATTCAACTTTGCCCGGTTTATGAACGCCAAACCATTGCTCGGTAAGGGCATGTTTGTCTTTTCTGCCGGCGTAACTGATCGCACGCAAAGGTAAGTTGACAAACTTAGCGATTTGCTCGGCCAGATAGGCCGTATTCAAGCCTTGCTTGCGCACCCATAAATAGATATGTTCCCCTTCCCCGATGGGCTCGTAACCGAGCTGTTCACGTACAATAAAATCTTCAGGGCGAGTTTTCATAACCCCTGTCACCTC
The DNA here is from genome assembly GCA_034111125.1 of Paraglaciecola sp. GTDB lineage: Bacteria > Pseudomonadota > Gammaproteobacteria > Enterobacterales > Alteromonadaceae > Paraglaciecola. The sequence goes on along the minus strand of JAWUXW010000080.1, from coordinate 8,293 downwards.
AGGCTTATTTCCCTGGTAATGCCAATGGTCAATGCCCATTACTTCACTCATCGGCAGTTTTCCCGGTCTGGTCTAACAAGGTACTTTTTTCTAACAGCACTACCGCGTAACAAGCAATCCCTTCTTTTCTGCCGGTAAAGCCCAGCTTTTCAGTAGTAGTGGCTTTAACATTAACCTGACATATTTGAGCTTCTAGGTCAGCAGCAATATTACTTCGCATGGCTTCAATATGCGGCGCCATTTTAGGTGCCTGAGCAACGATGGTGAGATCCAGATTACCCAAACAAAAGCCCTGTTGATTGACCAGCATAACAACATGACGCAGTAGGTCCCTGCTATCGACCCCCGAAAAGGTAGGATCGGTATCAGGAAAGTGTTTACCTATATCCCCCATAGCCAACGCACCCAATAATGCGTCACATAAAGCATGCAGAGCAACGTCTCCATCTGAATGGGCCAGTAGGCCCTCTTCATAGTCAATCGCCACGCCACCGATAATGATGGGCCCTCGCCCGCCAAATTTATGCACGTCATAACCATGCCCGATACGTATATTCATCAATTTTCCTTTTGCCTGAGGTGAAATTCTGCCAGTTTCAAGTCGTCTGGATGGGTGATTTTAATATTACTGGCACTGCCTTCAAGCAACTTAACCTGGCCACCTACATACTCGATTGCCGAAGCCTCATCGGTTATCGCCACCTTGTCTGACAAAGCCGTTTCGAGGGCTTGGCGTAGTTGAGTCAGTGGAAAAAACTGCGGGGTTAAAGCATGCCAAAGATCTTCTCTGGATTCGGTGTGGGCGATTAAATTATCTGCACCAGCACGTTTCATGGTGTCACGCACGGGCGTAGCCAGAATTCCGCCCACCTCACCGTGTTTAGCTAGGCTCAACAAGTTATCGAGATCCAGATGGGACAAACAGGGGCGCGCAGCATCATGCACCAGCACCCATTGATCACCTGAAGGCAAATACTGCAGCCCGGCCAGTACCGAATCACTGCGCTGGGCACCACCTTTAACCACCGTCAACCATGGGGCACCGGCGATGGCAAGTTTAGAGAAATAAGGGTCATGTGGATTCAGTACCACTACTACCTCATTTATCAGCGGGTGTCGATGGAGATTTTCCAGGGTATGTTCGAGTATGGTTTTGCCCGCAATTTCTAAATATTGCTTGGGCTTGTTTGCTTGCATGCGTTTTCCGATACCAGCAGCGGGCACAACAACGGAGTATTGAGAGGTATTGGACATCAATTAATTATTTTTCTGGGGGAAGAATACGGTAAAAAGTTTCACCTTTTTTGATTAAACCAAGCTCGTTTCGCGCTCGCTCTTCCACGGCATCAAGACCAATTTTCAAGTCACGAATATCTGCTTTGAGTAAGCTATTGCGCTGAGTAAGGTTAGCATTTTGTTGGCTTTGTTCGGCAACTTCTTGCTCCATGACCAGGTAGTCAGGCACGCTATTTTTGCCAAACCACAAACGATATTGCAGCAATCCCAGTAAAGTGATCAGAATCACCGTTACCCACTTCATGCTTTGCCACCTCGTCTATACGCCTTGTCATACATTATGCCGAGCTTTTAAAGCAATCGCTAGTAATAAGAGAGCGTGGCTAGGTTTTGTTTTTTATGGATGGTCGGACACCTCTCCTTGATAATTCAGGGCTAGCGCTTCGTTAACTTCCCATGCCGGTATAGCCAGATGCGCCAAATTCCAGATACTAAATCGAGTTGAGGCGCGACATGAGCAAAAGCGTAACTAAAAGCAATGGTGCGCAGAGCCGCAGTTTCCATGCCCAAGCACGACACACATCTGTACCTGAGTCTAAACGCTCCCGCAATTATCATCAGTGCCCTGCCTCTTCACTTGCCAAATTCTTGTCCCAGTTATTTGGTTTTTCTTAAGTGTTTGTAATATATTATTTTTACCGTCCACTCTCCTCCTATATTTAGAGAAATTACTTTATTTTGAGCATAGCAATGTCATAAGAGTATTCGTTGAGAACTGTAGTAATAAATTAAGCTTTTCCCGGCAACTTGCGTATATACCCGAGTGACCTTGTGAATTTAATGAATATGCGGAGCAAGTAAGTGAAAAATCTAAATAGTATTATCAGTGGACTAAGTAAAACTGGCGTGCTGTCGGGCTTTGCCGGTGGAGTCGCCGGCGGCGCTTTAACCAGTGCAATAAGCAGTAAAAAAGGACGTAACGTAGGCAAGAGTGCTCTGAAACTTGGTGCTTTAGCAGCTGTGGGAGGTGTCGCCTGGAAGGCCTATCAGAGCTATTCACAAAAAAATGCCACGCAAAACCCGCCTCATCAAGCGACCCCCTCCCCTGCTCCTCAATCTCGTTATATTCCGTCAGAAACCAGACCGTCACTTACTTATTCACCTGCTTCGATCTCTCAACAGCAATTTGAACAGGCTGTTAGTGATGAAAACAATGAATCCGGACAAATGATTATTCTGCGGGCAATGATCACCGCCGCCAATGCAGATGGCCATATTGATGAAAATGAACGGCAGCAAATATATCAACAAGTGGATAATTTGCAGTTGAGCATTGAGGATAAAGCGGGGCTTTTTGATGAATTGCGCAAGCCTTTATCTTTACAGGAATTGGTGAATGCCGTCCCCAATTCTGAGACCGCAGTGGAAGTGTATGCGGCATCTGTATTAGCCATTGACGAGCGACAAGGGGCATCTAAGGATTATTTGAACCGCTTAGCCTCGTCGTTGTTAATTCCCAGGGAGCTGGTCAATGCCGTGCATGCTCAAGCTGAGGGGATGTGATTGTTTAATATTAATTAAAAATAACTAAGATCTGGGGGGAGTTGGGGAGCCTGGAAACCGGGGCCCTTAAATAGGTGCATACACATCCTTGATGATCGTCAGCCGGATGGAGCGGTCAGTCGGTCTCTTTAATTAAGTGGATAACACTTCCCTGATGATCTTCCCCCGGCCTCGCCGTCCTTGGCGAGTCGTTCAGCCGGGCGGTATAAGTGTCACCTTAGGTGAAGTGGATAACACGTCCCTGATGATCTTCCCCCGGCCTCGCCATCCTTGGCGAGTCGTTCAGTCGGGCGGAGCGGTGCTCCTAGGGAGTCCGGCTTCACCCAAATAGTTTGTTTTTTAGTTTGTCCTTGAGCTTGTTTTTTACTTCTTCTTTTTTGTCATCTACGACATCGCTGAGCTTTGCGCTGAGCATCTCATTGATGTTGATAAGGTCACCGTCTGCGAGTTTTTCCCAGTTCAGCCATTGGCTCATCTCTCCAGCGCTTTGCTCCAAAGGGCCCTGAATTTTGGCATTGAGCTGCTGTTTTAATTCGTCCAATTTACCTTTTTGCTCTCCGCTTAGATTAGCTAACATGGCACTGCCGAGTTGCTTATCCAAATCAGAGTTAAAGGACAGTTCGATATCATCTAAGGTTCCCCCCAAGTCGGTATTGATAACCAGTGTGTTGAGTTGGGTTAAGGCGCCGGCAATAGCGTTGGTGAGCTGATTGCTGCCGGTTGCTGCTATTACAAGCTGTTGGAGATCTACTAAGCCTGTGCCCGAGACTTGATCCTGATCAATAGCAAGCTTACCACTGCTGTTCAATAAGCCCTTAAGTAGGGTGCTGGATAGCTTTTCCTGCTCCAGAAGATTCAAATCCGCCAATTTTAGACCTTTAAGATCCCAGCTTTGTTGGGCTTTGGCACCTTGCTCTTTTAGCCAGAAATCCCCATCCACCTTCAGTGATTGCCACAGTTTGCTGGCCCCAGAGTCCACCTTAAATAGAGTGGGACGGCCAATCACATCGTGCTGATGAGTAATATCCTGCCACTCGCTCACAATATTCTCCTGCTCCCAACTAAGGCCTACCGTCGCTTTTCGAATTAACAAATCAGGTAAAGCGGAGGTGTCACTAAACTCGACCCAGCGCCCCTGTGTTTTTTGTTTTTCCTGTTGCTGTTCGCCGCTATCGGCCAACATCGGTCCCGCTATCTCAAACGCAGCAAGGGCATACTCACTCCATTGACCTACTTTGTCGCCAAACACTAAGGTAGTCACATCTTTAATAGCATCGGCGTCACCGGCAATAAGGCTTTGCAGCTGCTGATAGTCTTGACCAGGAGCGGCCTTTAGCTGGGCAATCTTCGGGCTCAAGTCCTGTATAGCTTCGCTGGCACTTTGTTTGAAGCCACTTAGCTTCTGTTTGTCCTGAAGGATTTCCATTTTCAACCCATCAAATTCTTTTTTGGCGGCGACTAATTCCAGGGGGTTTTTATAATCAGTACCACTTAGGGCCTCTACCCGTTTTTTATAAGCTGCTAGTTTTGCCTTATCAGGTAACTGCTTATACTGCTGCTTTAGCTTCTCACTATGCTTGTCGTAAGCCTGCTGAGTTTCCTCGATCGCCTTAGTGGTTTTTAGTGGCGACTTGGCTAGAATGTCATCAACACTGGGAATATCCTGGTTGTCGGGCAGTAGGTTTTTACCGAACTGTTTCAGCGATTGTGGCCGCCGATATACCTCCCCTTCTGACTCCCGAAGCTGGTTCACCTCTAAGCCACTAATCGTCAGCTCATCGATGATGATTTTGCGCAGCAACAATGGCGGTAAATCAACCAAAGCACTGATACTGACCATCTGAGCTTGATTGTGGCTAGCTTGTTTAGGGTCTGTAAATTGAACCTGCTCTAGGGTCACACCGAAGGGCGAAAAGGTATGACTAACCCTGGCAATATTGACTTCTGCACCCGTAGCCTCGGCCAGACTTTTCTCGGCAGCCAGTTTTATCCAAAAATCCAGAAACACAATACTCACAAGGCTTAATAACCCGATGATTACAATAAAAGCAATCAAACCAGGCCAACGGATAATATTCTTCATCTGCTACTCCCCTAAAGCCTGATACAAACGATAGATGTTACTACCCTTAATAAACTTGACAATTTTCAGTTTATTGACCCATCCCATTAATCTTTCCCGATACTGCACTATCAATACTTTACTCAGTACCAATATCGGGGGAGACAATAATAGACCTAACACCAAACTACCAAGGGTAAGCGTATGATAAAACTGACTAAGTTGACCGATGTAGGTGCTGTACAAGTAGGTCCAAGTGCCGTTTAGGCCTTCATTATTTAATAATAATGACTCTCCTATATCGACCATCACTGAACTTAAGGGGAAAGAGAGGCCTGAAAAAAACAACCAGGATAGGATAAAGATGCTTAAATTAACCCGCAAAAACAGCACGGAAAATAATATCAATAGGCTATGCGCACCCAGCCATGGGGTCAAACCCATCAGCATCCCAAACATAATACCAAAGGCCAGTTGCCATGGGCTGGCATCTGAGTTTAAGGCTTTAAAAAGCTTAGCGAGTAGTCCCACAATATGTTCCTTATTCTTTTGTATTGAACCGCAAAATACCCTGGTTAAAGATCTTCGCTGATTATTTCCTGGTAAATAATAAAGGTGCCTAGGGCAAACAGCAAACTTCCAGAAAAGCGATTTTGCCATCGGATAAACAATGGATGATGAGCCAGCCAATTGCCCAGCTTACCAGAAACCAGGGCCACAGTGATATCGCTGCCCATTGCGATAAACGCGTATACAGTGCCGAGTATCACAAGTTGTATGGTGACATTGGCATGTTGTACGTCAACAAACTGGGGTAAAAACGCTAAGAAAAACAAGCCGGTTTTAGGGTTAGTCAACTCAACCACAATACTTTGTCGAAAAATTTTATTGAGAGGAATACGCTGAAGTTTTTGCCGGCTGGTGCCGACTCCTGCCGACAAAAAATACTGCATGCCCAGATAAATAAGGTAAGCGGCACCGGCAAGTTTTAAAAAAGTGTATGCATAGGGAGAATATTTGAATATCGCCGCTATGCCCATTGCGGTAGCCAGCACATAAATAAACGAGCCAACAGCCATCCCACCTGCGGCTGCAATGCCAGCCTGATGTCCCTGGCCAATGCTGCGTGCCATAATATATAAATTAGAGGGCCCAGGGGCAACACTCAATAAAAGTGCGGCCAAAGCAAAGGTTAATAGGGTATCAATAGAGGGCATGTTATTTCTGTTAGTCCGTAATACTTGTTTGGTTAAATAGCTTGTATACAAACAAAGCGTTCAGTAAATAAGGTCTGCTAATTGTTACCAGACAAGAGTTCAATTTTATTTTTTTCATGTTATTTAGCATAGTTAATTATACCGATCCACCTGATTAACTACGCACTCAATACTTAGTCGATAGGTGAAATAGAATTACATCCAGTTATCGTTACGGCGGCGTTTTTTCGGAAGGTAGGTAAGGATAATACCGAGCAGTAAACTGATAACGGCGACAATTCCACCACGGGTAAACCATTCCATTTCCGCGGTTTGATCATGGTTGGCCAGTTCTGCGGTTATTTTCGAATTTTCACGCTGAAGCGTGTCTAGTTTGCGGCTTAAAGTCGTGTTTAGGCTGCTCAGCTCGGTTATTTTTTGATCCAATAGCTGGTTATCATTGCGCAGTTGAAGCGCGGTTTGACTAGCTTCTTCAAATTGCTGTTGTAAACCTGGCATCAACTCTCGTAAGCTTTTTTGTTTATTGATAAATTCTCCATCAACCCAGCCCTGACGTTGCTTGTCGTCAATAACTTCAACAAAATTCTTTTCCGTATCTTCTTGTAACAGGGTGACACGGGTACCCGCCACTACTTGACCTAAAATGCGATAATTGCGCCCCGGTCCAGTATGCAAAAAAGTAAATAGATCGTCTGATATATAGCCCACCTCACCGTTTCTATTAGTGGTTTCCTGGCTATTTGCGAGGCTAATGAAGATCATTGACAGAAAAATTGTAAAGATTGCGATTAATTGCTTGCGGGTCATGAAAACGTTGCCTTTGTTACTTGAACTAAATGGTATGGCTTGCTCTATCGAAAGGCAAGAGCGGATTGAAAACAAACAGATTAATTATCCTATGTGACGGCGTTTGCAGACACTATCTACGTTGCTAAGACAGATAGTTAAGGCTATCGTTCAGAGCCGTGATGAGACAAGAGGCAATATTGTTAAGCAATACATACTCCAATAGACACAGAAATTGAATTGAAGTTATTGGTGGCTGATGGCGCGGACATGATTATTCAACAGCAGCTTGTACCTGCATTATCAGGCACGGTTGAAGTCTCCAAGCTAATATTGGCCAATTATTATTATGACAGTCCACAGCGGGATCTTAGAAAACATGACATAGGTTTTAGGAGCAGAACCAATAACGGCTCCATCGAGCAGACCATCAAGACAAGTAAGTTACAAGACAAGTTACATAGCTACAAGACAAGTTACATAGCCACCCATGATAATGATGAAATCGCGTCCTAACTTTTTGATATAAGCTGAACTACACTTTGTTTAGTTCGTTCATTTTATAATCAGGTAGTTGTCCTATGCCCCAGCCCCGAACGAGCCAAGTAAGTTAAGTGGATACCCCCTATTACCATTTCGTTACGCGGTGTGTACGCCGTTCTTTCTTGTGTGGGGTGGATAGTTATTCGGGGCAAGTAACGTAAATACCAATGCATTTTTGTCTCATTTTTACGACAATGGCGATTGGCGCACATACCACCCTAATCAGAGTCCCGTAGAATGAAGTTTAAGAAACTAAAAATAGCAGCTTTTGCGATATTGGTTGGACTTGTTGCTTTTGATCTAAGCAAGGGGATTTTGTATGAAAATATGGGGATTGGATCAAATCAAGAATACTTGAGTACATTTGGAGTTGCTTTGAATAAGTTCAAAGCAACTCAGAATGGCGATATTGCATCCATGAAGCGTCTACGTATGTATTACGGCTTTTGGCAACATGATATGGAAGCAAGAAGTTATTGGCTTGAGAAGTGCGCAGAAGCAGGAGACCCAGAGTGCAATTATACTCTCGCAATTCTTTACATTCGCTCTAAAAATCAACCTGAAAAAGGGCTTCCAATTATGGAAAAAGCAGCAAAGATGGGTAGTGCAGATGCGAAGAAATTTTTGGAAGAATCCGAGGCTGTAAAACAAACTGTGTAACTGTCCAGTTTATATAAGAGAAGCCATCTGCTCCTCATATTTACATAGCTATTTACATAGCCACCCATGATAATGATGAAACCGCGTCCTAACTTTTTGATATAAGCTGAACTACACTTTGTTTAGTTCGTTCATTTTCCACTTACATAGACATCCAAAATAGCATCATCGCGAGGTCCTAACTTTTTGATATAAGCTGAACTACACTTTGTATAGTTCGTTAATT
>JAWUXW010000079.1:0-14892 GCA_034111125.1 Paraglaciecola sp. | reverse complement strand
TCGGTGAATGAGCTAACTATTGGGACAAACTGGTGTTGTTGATATTTTGTACATCGGTATAATGCAACAAAGTATTTCAAAGGGGATAACGTTATGAACAGGAAGTCAAAAGGCTTAGTTACGCTAAGTACTTGCGCAATGGTCGCGGTGTTGGGTTTTGCTCAAGTACCAGCCAGTGAAGGATCATTATTTTGCAGTTGTCCGCAAATCGTCAGTTTTGACCATGAATTACCAATGAGTCACCCCATTAATCGCTGTGCCACAGAAAAAAGCACTGGGGTGAGTTGGTCTTCATGGATTAGTGGTCGCTCCAGCTCTTATCAGTTCCATTTTATTGATTTGTTGGAGTTGTTGTCCCGTCATGCAGACGTCCCGAAAGATAAGGCACCCGGACAATCGTGAGAATAAGTAACAAAAAGCAAGACAAACCCAGTATTTTAGATGTGGTGAAAAGCGTCGCTGCGAGTGCGATTGGAGTACAAAGCGCGGCGAATCGCGAAAGAGACTTTCAGCAGCAGTCGGTTGTTCCTTACATCGTGGTAGGTGTGGTCTTTGTTTTGCTGTTTATTCTTACTTTAGTGCTTGTGGTGTCTCTCGTTTTACCGGAATAATATTCCGTCAGCTTACTGCTTATTGAAACTGATATAAGGCCAGCAACTCACTTACTTTATTCCTTCCCTCGCCATTTTGGCTAATGGAACGGCTCACCTGCAAGGTGCTCCTTTGGGCATCTACATATATCTTCTGGGTAAACTCTGTGTTGTGGTTGCTGATAAGTACCGGTATGCCTCGCTCTCTTGCTGTTTTATGGGCAATAGTGGCTAGGTTGACTTGATCTTCAAGGGAAAAGCCTGCTTTGGAGTAGGTGCTAAAGTTGGCTGTTACGCTGATAGGTGCATAGGGTGGATCGCAGTATATAACCGAGCCTTTGCGGGCTCTGGAAAATACCTTCTCATAGGGCTCACAAATAAAGGTGGCGCGGCTGGATTTTTCGGCAAAATTGAAAAGCTCTTGCTTGGGGAAATAGGGGGCGTGGTAGCGGCCAAATGGCACATTGAATATGCCACTTTGATTGTAACGACATAGGCCGTTGTAGCCAAAGCGGTTGAGGTATAAAAAGAGCACCGCTCGCCGGTATATGTCGGCGCTCTGATTAAACTCCTGACGCAGGGCGTAATATCGTTCTGCATCGTTGTTTTTGGCACAAAAAAGAGACTCGCTGTCGGTGACATAAGCATCCGGGCGAGTCTGTATGATTTTATATAGGTTAATGAGATCAGGATTGATGTCATTAAGCAGGTATTTGGGGTAGTCAGTATTTAAAAAAACCGAGGCGGCACCGACGAATGGCTCGATCAACTTTTTAGCCTCGGGCAAATGTGCCTGGATCTTATCTATTAAGCGATATTTTCCACCGGCCCATTTTAGGAAAGGTCTATTTTTTTTATTGGTTAGTAACAATTCTACTGATACCTATGGGAAATAAAAAGATTTTAGTAACTGCGATTGTAGCGGGGCTTAGCTAAAACAACAAACAAAGATCTTGCTTAATTTGTCGTTTGACTAATCTCTGCTTGTACCTGGCGGCTAGTTTTGGCGAATGGCACACCTTGTTGCATGGCCGGAGGCAAGGCTGTACTGGCTTCTGTGGCCGATAATAGCGACAAGTAATATTTGTTGTGTAATAACACAAACCAATCACTGCCTTGACGTTGAGTCTTATAAATCCACAGTTGCTCTTGCAAACGATTGTCTTGAATATATTCTTGCATGGTCTGAACGCTGCTCATGGCTGCTATTTGTAGTAAATATTTATCCTCCGCCAGTAACAGCAATATCGCTTCATTGTATTCGTAAGCAGGAACTTTATTGCTCTCTTGCAGTTCCCCGGACTGGCTTATTACTTCGAGTTCGATAAGGGGTATAAGCGCTTTTAGTGCACCAGTTTTCAAGGTTAGTTGTTCCACCGAAGTGATATCCTCCACCGGGTAGTCATCGACTTTGCCATCCAATGTTTCTGACTCTTTGCTTAATATACTATTTGAATACTGTGTTTGTTGTTGGCTGTCCACAATGGGCTTTTTAATGTTAACTGGGGTGGTCGGATTTTGAATCGGAGTATCTGCTACAGGGAGCTCGGCATGATTTTTTGCCTGACGCGCGGCTCTATCTATCTGGCTGACCGCACTTTGCCAATCCGTGATTAGGGCATTGGGGTCGACTCTATTCTCTTCAATACGGCCCACTGGAATTAGTTGTTCTGCAGGTGCGTCAGATGTTTCACTGGCAAGGTCATCAGGCTGACTCATGGTAAGGGTCGGTAAGTCTTGCGTGATATTTTGTGGGAGTTCCCGTTCCGCCACTGAAGGCGTTTCAGCCAAACTCTCCCCAGACTCTGAGAATTTAGCGGATAATTGGCTCAACAAGGCTTGTGGAACCTCCGGGTACTGCCACCATAATATTCCGCCAAATACGCTTATAAATACGATGCCTACCAGGCTCAGCAACCAGCGCTTAGCCAGCACTGGGCTTATTGCGTCATAATGTTTCGTCCGCCCTCTTATACGCTCGGCAAATTGCTCTCGCTTAGTATTGATCAGCTTTTCTAAATCAGTTTGCGTAGCAAGCGATTCTGAGCTGTTGATAGATTGGCTGCTAAGCAATATGGGTTGGCTACCCGTGTTGGCGGGTAGCCAGCTTTTTGCTTGCTCGGCCCATTGGGGATCGGCAAATAACAGCACATTTAGATGTTGCTTGTTACTGGCAAAGCGACTTTGCAATACTAGTTCCCACAGTTCTTGCAGGAGTTTTTGAGGCAGGCTTTCTGCGTTAGAAATACTGATCAATACTGGGCCATCATAGCCGTTAAGGTCTGCCAATAGCTGATTAAGAGGTAGACTAAAATCCCCATGAGCTTGGCGACCAATAAGTTGCTTAAATATTTGACTACGATATTCGTTCGAAGAAATGTCATCGCTGGCCTTAACAATCGCCACCTCGGCATTTTCACTTTGGTGGCCCAGGAATGCTTCGATGATCTGGCTTTGTTGATTAATTTTATCACCGCTAACAAAAATCAGCTGTGAGGAGTAATTAACTAAATGTTCCAACCGGCTATGTAGTTCTGATATCGCGATGATGACGCTCTCTTTGTTAGTTCACGACTTAATGGCTAACTGACCAACGTATATTATTGTATTAAGACAAAACGCTGCGTAATACCTCGTCTGTCACCTCGCTGGTAACAATCGCTTGTCCGATTCCCTGAGGAATGACAAAGTTAAGTTTACCTGCCTGTACCTTTTTGTCATGACACATATGTTTGACAAAATCGTCATAACCCATTTCCGCTGGTGCCTCAACAGGCAAATCAAATGCCTGCAGAAATGCCATGATGCGCCTGAATTCTGACGGTTCTAGCCAATTCATTTTCTGTGCGGTGTCTGAAGCAAGAACAATGCCTGCTGCGACCGCTTCACCATGCAGCCAGTTGCCATAGCCTTGCTCTGCTTCAATGGCATGGCCAAAGGTGTGGCCCAAATTCAATAAAGCCCGAAGCCCTGACTCCCGTTCATCAATCGCCACAATTTCTGCTTTTATCTCGCAGCAACGCTGGATCATTGTTTGTAAGGCTCTCGGTTCTTGGGCCTTGATGGTTTGTTGGTTGTCTTCCAGCCAGGCGAAAAACGCCGCATCATAAATGATCCCGTACTTGATCACTTCTGCCATTCCAGCGGAAAATTCACGTTCTGGCAGAGTGGCTAAACTGCTGGTGTCGATAAAAACCGCTTTAGGTTGGTAGAATGCACCAATCATATTTTTACCAAGAGGATGGTTGACGGCGGTTTTCCCTCCAACCGATGAATCTACCTGAGAGAGCAAGGTGGTGGGTATTTGGATAAAGGGCATGCCCCGTTGAAAACTTGCTGCGACAAAACCGGTTAAGTCACCAACGACGCCGCCGCCTAGTGCGATAAGTGTTGTGTCTCTGGCCGCCGACATTTCAAGCAGACGGGTGATCACCACCTCAAAACTGTGCAAGTTTTTGTGCTGCTCACCATCAGGTAGGACGATGGTTTCAACTTCGAAGCCTGACAAGCTATTAATTATACTTTGAGCATATAATGGCTCGACGACATCATTGCTCACTAGCACAACTTTGTTAGTTTTTAAGTAGGGAGCAATGAGGTTTTGTTGTTGCAGCAGATCTGCCTGAATGAAGATAGGGTAGCTACGTTCACCCAACTTAACTGTAAGTGTTGACATAAGCGCGACCCTTATTATTATTGAACTTGACTATAAAATAATTACAAACCGATTTGTTTGATTATCTGATTGGCCACAGCGCGAGCGCTTTGGTCGTCGGTATCCACGACATAGTCCGCTGCGTCTTCGTACATGGGATTACGTTCTTCGGCGAGCCTGCGCAATACCGCTTCAGGATCGTCAGTTTGCAACAAGGGGCGACGCTTATCCCTTTGGGTGCGAGCCACTTGTTTATCAATGGTCGTTTGCAGGTAAACTACGATACCCCGTGCAGACAAACGATTACGTATCGCCTTGCTGACGACGGAACCACCACCAGTGGCCAGCACTATGCCCTGTTTGTCAGTTAAATCATTTATGATGTTTTCTTCACGAACTCTAAAGCCTTCTTCACCTTCAAGGTCAAAGATCCATGCGATATCAGCGCCGCTGCGCTTTTCTATTTCCTGATCGGAATCGAAAAATTCTAAGTGGAGTTCGTCTGCGAGATGCCGTCCAATAGTGCTTTTACCAGCACCCATGGGGCCTATAAGGAAGATATTACGTTTTTCAGCCATTTTTTGCTTATTTCACAATTATGTTATTTCGGGGGTAGAAAATTATTATCGCGGCTACCCTTTTTGGATTAACCAGACCTCGTTGTCATTTCGAGGCCGTGATTATCTCAGTTTTAACGTGAAATTTGCAAGCTTTGTTAATTTTAGTTGGAATAATCAGCTGTTTTCCATACGTTACACTCTTAAAACGCGAGATATCTTGCTGCTGATAGCCCTTAATTGACTTGGTATCGGCTTTATCGTGGCGCTAATGCATCGTTTAGTATTTTAGGTGTAACAAAAATCAACAATTCTCGTTTTTCTTTAATTACAGAGGTATTTTTAAATAAGTTACCGAATATGGGCAAGTCACCTAATAGTGGTATTTTTGTCACATCATCGGCAGTCGTTTGTTGAAATATACCGCCCAGGACTATCGTTTCACCATTTTCTATCAATACCTGCGTGCTGATCTCTTGGGTGTCGATTGCTACCGCAGGACCCGTAGGGGTTGATACGGTTTCACCACGGGTATCTTGGGTCACCACTAAATCTAGAATGATGCGGTTATCTGGCGTGATGTGTGGGGTGACTTTAAGACTAAGCACAGCCTTTTTGAATTCAACCGATGTGGCACCACTTGACGTCGCCTGTACATAAGGGATCTCGGTGCCCTGTTCAATATAGGCCTCATGCTGGTTGGCTACGGTTATACGGGGACTGGCGATTATTTCCCCTTTGTTCTCTGACTCCAGGGCTGAAAGCTCCAGGTCCAAAATGGTCCCATCTAATAAACGTGCCACTTGCAAGCCAATACGCCCAGCAGGGTTCGCCACCGGTAGATTAACGTTTAAGCGATCTGCCAGGCTTGGGATGTTTCCACCTGCGATGCTTTCAGCCCCTTCCAGTGAACCTGAAATGCCATCATTATCTTGTTGGTCACTGAATCCCCAGCGAACCCCTAGTTGCTGTCCCGCACCGTCGCGGACAGTCACCATGCGTGACTCAATTAAGACTTGCTTAATCGGAATGTCCAGGGCCTCAATCAATATTTTTGCTTGGTCTATTGATACCTGAGTATCACGTAGCAATAAAGTATTGGTTCGTTCGTCCACCGCAGCCGTGCCGCGAGAACTCAAGATACTGTTTTCTCCATTTTGCAAAATCGCTGCCATTTCGAAGGCTTTGGCATAGTTAATTTGCATGTGGGCAGAAATTAAAGGCGCAAGATCCTTAACTAGTTGGCTCGACTGTAATTGCTGGGTTTCCCGGGCGGTGAGCTCGTCATTGGGAGCAATCAGCAATATATTGCCTTCTAATCGTTTATCTAAACCCTTGATTTTCAGAATCATATCAAGAGCTTGATCCCATGGAACACCTGATAGGCTAAGAGTGACATTTCCGGTTACGGTATCTGTGGTCACGAGGTTGAAGCCATTGACTTGGGCAATAATCTGCAATACCTGACGCACAGGCACGTCCTGGAAATCAAGAGATATGGGTTCTCCATCATAATCTGATACTTTGGCTTTCTCTTGCTCTGGGCTGAGTTTTTCTATATCAATGATTAGGCGCTTGCCATTCTTCTTATGGCTAAAAGTCACAGTGTGTTGCAGGTTAAACTCAACTCGAGTGGCGTCTTCGGTCTGGAAGGTTTCAATCATATTGACTGGAGTGGCAAAATCTACAACATCTAATTTAAACAATTGCTCGTTACCTAATTCGGTATTTGGCAGCAACAATATTAGCGCATTGCCTGTTTCGTTAAGCTGTATCTGATAATTGGTATTATCAAATGACAAAGTCGCTTGTGCGACACCGGTTTGCAGGCGTTTAAATTGTATGTCGGTCAACTGGCTGTTATATACACTACTCGTTGCAGTAGTGGGATCAACTAATACCACCGGCGCCTCCTGACTGAAGGACTTAAAGGCTATTAAAGCGGCACATGTCGCGACCAACCAATACCAAAGTGAATTACTACGATTCAATTTTTTGTTAAAAATGTAACGCTCAGACATTTTTTTCTCCTGCCTTTGAAACCATGATTAGTTTGGCGTGCTTTTTTTGCCAACAGCCAGCACCATCGGGCAGCATTTCAGTGTAAAAAACTGTGCCATTTTGAATAGAGTCTATTTTTCCAAAAAACAAGCCGAGATAATCGCCTACAGTTGCCTTGAATAAACCACCTTTGTTCGATTGAATAATTGCCCAATCTTTTCCATTTGCGCTGAAAAAACCACTTATGGATAGTGCGTCTACACCAAATTTCTCCAGAGCTTGTTTGCTTCGCTCAAAGTTGGGCTGCGTGCAATTGGCCTTAGTTATCACCCGAGTTTCTACCCCGGTAGTTCTGGGTGCCTCAAACGGACTGTGCAGTTCGCTGGCGGAATATACAAAGGCGGGCATCGATTTGAACTCCGGGTAAGGTTCAATCGATACCGGTGTGGTGGTTTTCACCTCTGTTATAAAAATTTTCAAATCATCGAGTTGCACATCGCAGGCATTAAGTAACAGCACACTAGATAGAATGGCTAAACGTTTCATTTTGCTTGTCCTTGTACAGGCTTGTCTTGCATCGTAAGTCCTGTGCGGTAGGTTTTTGCCTGAACTCTAAGTTTCAAAGTATTTGCTTCCTGGGTCACCGTAAAATCATGTACGGTCACAATGCGCGGTAAACCGGCGATGCCGGAGGTAAATTGACCGAAATTATGATAGGCACCACTTACTTCCATTTGTATCGGCAGTTCAGTATAAAATTCCTTAGGAATTTCGGCCTGCCAATTTATTAGTCTAAACGTCAGGCCAGCCGAGGTGCCAGCCAGGGTGATGTCATCTAACAAACCCGGTGTTTCATTTTTGGTTGGCAGAGATTTAAGCATAGAAGAAAAGTCTTGTTGAATTCTGGCGAGTTGCTCTTCATAGGCCTGTAAATTGACCGCGATGCGATACTTGGCCTGATACCTTTGTTTTAGGTCGCCTTCACTGTTTTGCGCGGTTTCCAAAATGGGCAGTTTGGATTTCACCAGGGTGTAATATCCTCCGACGCCAGCCAGGATAAATACAAATAAGGCCACCACTGTTTTGATTTCGAAAGGCCAGATGGCAACTTGGTCAAAATCAAGGTCATTGATTTCTTTTAATTTATTGAAATCGAATTTCATTATTTCTTTTCCTCAGTCATGCCAGAAAAATCAGGGGCAACACTAGGATTTATACTAAAGGTAAGCTTAAAATCGCTAACTGAGTCTGATGCGGAGGTGTCGGCCACGATAGAAGACAGGTCACCACTACTAAATACGCTTGACTCTTCAAGGCGCCGCATAAAATCTGCCAGGCGATTGTTAGATTCGCTTACGCCTAAGACTTCAATTTGATTTCCTTTACGGGAAAAACTACGAAATGACAGACCAGGAGGGACTAATTTCACCAGTTCGTCGAGCACTTTTGGCACCGCATTGCGACTTGACTCTAATTGTTCTATTAAGGCCATTCGCTGTTCAATTGCTTGTTGACTTTCTTTGATATTTTTTATTTTTTTAATTTGCCCATCAAGTACAACAATCTGTTGCTCGATAAATTGATTTCGCTGGTTTTGATTACCAATAAGACTATCTACCACTGCGCCCACGCTGAACATCAGGGACAATGCACCCAATGCTAAGGCTATTAACATGATGAGGTAGTTTTTTTTCTGTTGCACCCTGAGGCTCTCACGCCAGGGCAGTAAATTAATGTTTGCCATGACTTAAAGCTCTGCTGGCTAAACCTGCAGCGATTGCAAACTGCGGCGCATATTTCATGATTTCTTGCTTTTCAACCTGTTCACTAATTTGCATCTCAGCAAAAGGATTAAATACCTTTACATCTATCGCCAACTCGGCGGCCAAATCTTTTGCAATGTTGGGCAGATTGCTGCCACCACCGCTAATTAATATCTCTGTTGGTCGTGGTGCCTGACTTGCACTGACATAGAGTTGCAATGCTTTGGCGATGTGCTGTTGTAAATTTGATACAAAAACTGGGAGGCTATCTTGCTTCCAATTCTCCGCAAGGGTATCGGCTTGCAATTGCATTTCTACTTCCGCTCGCTCTAAGGTGTACATCATACCCAGGTCTTGGATCAGTGAATCCATTCCAAAGCCGTGCTCTTTGGTATAGGTAAGTTGCTGGTTAGACACCACACATACTTGCAGCAGCGAGGCACCAATATTAATGCAGCATATAGCCTGGTCTGAACTTGAAGGATAAAATTGTTTAATCGCAGCTTCCAGTGAATAAGTTTCAATGTCGACAATATTTGCATCGTAACTTACTTCACCTAACAGGGTCCTGCGCCCGTCAATCATGTCTTTGTGTGCAGCGCTTAGTAACACCTCCACCTTATTGCTGTGTGTTTCGCTCGCTCTCAACTCTTCAAAGTCGATATAAACTTCATCCAAAGGGTAGGGAATGAGGCTTTCTGCCTCCAGTTCAATCTGGCTTTCCAGCTCAAAATCGCTCTGGTCTGGCTCCATATAAACCACTTTGCTTAATACACTTGGCCCGGCTATGGCAATCGCTACGTTCTTGTTTTTATTTTTCATCGCAAGCTTTATCTTGCGTAAAGCCTGGCTCACGGCTTCAAAATCTTTAATTTCACGTTCGGCAAATGCGTTGCCATTAATTGCTTCACGGGCAAAGGCTAGAAGCCTTACTTGCTCGTTGTCTTTCTCGAGCAGAACGGCTTTAATATAGCGAGTACCTATATCCAGACCTATCAACTGAGTTTTCTTTTTGCCAAAAAAATTTTTAAACACAAGCACTTCCGATGGTAAGAAATTTATTCAACTTAGTAATTATTACTTACTTTTTTGTATTTTATGGTTCTAATAACCGTACATAGGTATAAAATACAGATTGTTTACTTATTACTGCCTTGGTATTATTATTCCCGTGAAGTTCCTTAAGCCCGTTCTACTCGTATCCTTTGTCATCGTCCTGCTTGGTGTTGCTCTAACATTAGGTACGTATTTTTATATCAAAGTCGACCTACCTAGTGTTGCTATGCTAAAGGATGTGCGTTTGCAAACGCCTATGCGTATTTACACTCAAGACGGCAAACTTATTTCTCAGTTTGGCGTTAAACGGCGTATTCCTCTGAGTCTAAATGAAGTGCCTGAAACTCTTATCCATGCGGTGCTTGCCACGGAAGATAGTCGTTTTTATCAACACCCCGGTATAGATCCTATCGGCATGTCTCGGGCTTTAATAAATTTGATTGTTACAGGTGAGAAGGGGCAGGGAGGAAGTACCCTTACCATGCAGCTTGCCAGAGGCTTTTTTCTCAACCGTGATAAAACCTATATTCGTAAGATCCGAGAAATTATTATTGCCTGGCATATTGAGCAGTTGTTGAGTAAAGATGAAATCCTTGAACTGTATTTGAATAAAGTCGAATTAGGTCATCGTTCATTTGGATTTGGTGCCGCTGCGCAAGTGTATTATGGCAAAACTGTTAAAGAACTGAGTTTAGCACAAATTGCTACGATTGCCGGTTTGCCTCAGGCTCCATCTGTATTGAATCCTATCAGCCGCCCGGAGCGCTCTATTGTCCGGCGGCGAATCGTCTTACTGCGCATGCTGGACGAAGAGTACATTACTCAACAGCAGTTCGAACAGGCAGCTGCGGCGCCTGTTACAGCCAGAAAGCACGGTGCACAATTGCAATTGGATGCCCCTTATCTTGCAGATATCATTTATAACGAAATGGTCGAGTTATATGGCAAAGAAGAGGCCGAGACCGGTGGTTATCAGGTCATAGCAACCGTACCTTCACCATTACAGGGCGCGGCGCAAAAGGCCGTTCAACGCAACTTACATGACTATGATGAGCGTCATGGTTACCGAGGGCCAGTTCGTCAACTATGGCAGACCGATCGTGTGCGAGGTGAACAGTTTGCTGAACGTTTAAGTGAGCAAGAAAAAATAATTTACAATGAAATCAACAATGCATCGCGCGAGGCGAAAATGCTTGAGTTGCTTGCTGATTTCTCAACGTTCTCACCGATGCAAGGGGCGATTGTAGTCAAGGTAAATGAGCAGAATATTATTACTTTTGATAAGCACGGAAAATATAATATTATCGATTGGGATGGCCTGGACTGGGCAAGAAGGTTTATCACTGACTCCAGGCAAGGCCCATCTCCGCAAGTGGCAAGTGACATATTAAGCGAGGGCGCGCTGATTTTGATCCGTCAACGAGAAGACGATAAGCACTGGCAATTATCTCAATATCCCCAAGCGAGCGGTGCCCTGGTGGCTCTTAATCCTCACAACGGGGCTGCCCAGGCCGTAGTGGGTGGATACAATTTTTACCAAAGCCAATTTAATCGCGCGACCCAAGCTAAGCGACAAGTTGGCTCTAACATTAAACCATTTATTTATTCAGCGGCCCTGGCAAACGGTTTTACTACGGCTTCAGTGATAAATGATGCGCCTATCACCCAATGGCAGAAAGGCTCGGGCAATGCATGGCGTCCGGAGAATTCTCCTGCCGAATATGACGGTCCAATTCGTATGCGTGTGGCCTTAGGTAAGTCCAAGAACGTAGTATCGATACGCTTGCTTCGGGCTGTGGGGCTGGATAATGTGGTGGAATACTTGACCCGTTTTGGATTTGATTTAGCTGACATTCCCAGGGACGAAACGGTATCTCTGGGCTCCGGTTCCCATACTCCCCTGGAAATGGTGACCGCTGTGTCAACCATAACCAATGGTGGCTTCTTGATCCAGCCACATTTTATTGAACGCATTGAAGATGATTATGGCTTGGTACTGTGGCAATCAAATCCGGTGAACGCTTGTGACCCCTGCGTGGCTAGTTCTGCAGCAGAACGACTGGACGGGGAGGCAGATGCAGAGGCTTTGTTGGCGGAAGAGTTTGGTTTGGGTGACCCCGCCAGTTCTGTGCAGAGGACTCTGCCCCAGGCCCCAAGAGTGATTAGTGAAGAAAATGCGTTTTTAGTCGCTGATATGATGCGTACAGCAGCCCGTAGTAATGGTACTAACCGCAACAAAACCTACTGGCGAGGTACAGGCTGGCGGGCAAGCAACCTGATTGGCAATCGCAGGGATATTGCCGGTAAAACAGGCACAACTAACGATTCCGGCGATGCCTGGTTCAGCGGTTTCACCCCGGATTTGGTAGCTACTACCTGGGTTGGTTTTGATAATGTTGCTCGTAAACTAGGATACGCTAGCCCCAATCAGAATTTGATCAATAAGAATCCAAAAAGATATAACTTCATTGGCAACGCCATGGTGTTCAGCGAAAGTGGGGCGATGGCCGCCCAGCCAGCATGGATACGCTTTATGCAAAAAGCTTTGCAAGGAGTTGAAGAGAAAAAAATGCCCATGCCAGGTAGTATCGTTACGGTGCGAATCGACCATGGCACCGGCAAGTTAACGCAAAAGACTGACCATACCTCATTGTTTGAATATTTTGCTCGTGGCACAGAGCCCAGATTATTTGTTACCGACGGCGAATTCATCGATCCGGCTGAAGGTGAAGATGACGGCAGTAAACAGGAAGAAGAAATATTCTAGTAGCTTGAGCTGGTGCAGTACGGGCAAATCAGACCAGCTTGGCTAGCGACTTCCGTTAGACTCGCGGTCTTTCGCTGGATGAGCTGTTTTTTGTATACCCAAAGCCATTGGAGTTGCAGTTAGGCGGCAAGGGAACTCAGCCCCATGAGCTTAGATGTTCTAAGTGATTGGGGTGAGTGAGAGCAGCCAACAAAGCTGCAGCTTCAAGGGCGACGGGTATAGATGGCTGCTAATAATATTCGATCAAACAGGACAAACCTAATGACTGACTCTAAATCTAAAAGTGCCCTATATATTCCCCATTCGGGGCCCTCGCTTTTAGAAACGCCGCTGCTAAACAAAGGCAGTGCCTTTAGTGCCAAAGAGCGTGACGCCTTTAATCTGACGGGCCTGATCCCGCCACGTTATGAAACCATTGAAGAGCAAGTTGAGCGGGCATATATGCAATATTCCAGCTTTGTTGCGCCGATTAACAAACACATTTATCTGCGTGCTATTCAGGACAATAACGAAACTCTATTTTATCGTCTTGTGCAGGCTCACATTGATGAAATGATGCCCATTATTTATACGCCAACCGTTGGCGATGCCTGCGAGCAGTTTTCAGATATTTACCGAAGCTCTCGGGGCCTATTTATTTCCTATTCTGAACGTCATCAAATGGATGACATCTTGCGCAATGCCACCAAACGCAAAGTCAAAGTGATTGTGGTCACCGACGGCGAGCGTATTCTTGGCTTAGGGGATCAGGGCATTGGCGGCATGGGTATTCCTATCGGCAAGTTATCTTTGTATACCGCCTGCGGCGGTATTAGCCCTGCCTATACCTTACCGGTGATGTTAGATGTGGGCACCAATAACGAAAAATTGCTGAATGACCCCATGTACATGGGCGCCCGGCATAAACGCATTGCGCAGCCTGAATACGATGAATTTGTTGATATGTTTGTCCAGGCTGTTCAGCGTCGCTGGCCCGAAGTGATGCTGCAGTTCGAAGACTTTGCTCAACCTAACGCCATGCCATTGCTGGAACGCTACAGAGACAAAGTGTGCTGCTTCAATGACGATATCCAGGGCACTGCAGCAGTAACCGTTGGTTCAGTTCTGGCGGCCTGTAAGAGCAAGAACAGTAAATTGTCTGAACAAAAAGTGGTATTCGTTGGGGCCGGTTCCGCCGGCTGTGGCATTGCCGAACAAATCATCAAGCAAATGGTCAGCGAAGGGGTTTCTGATCAACTTGCCCGCAGCCAAGTATATATGGTTGACCGTTTTGGCTTGTTAACCCAGGGCATGGGCGAGCTGCGTGACTTTCAACAACGGCTGGTACAACAAAGCGATGCGTTGCAAGACTGGTCATATAGTGGAGAATTTGCATCTTTGCTAGATGTTATCAATTGCGCCAAGCCCACTATCTTAATCGGCGTTTCGGGTCAGGCGGGCTTGTTTACCGAGCAGGTGATCCGCACCATGAAACAACACTGTGAGCTGCCGATTATTTTCCCCCTGAGTAATCCCTCCCGCCAGGTAGAAGCGACCCCAGAACAGGTGATTGCATGGACCGACGGCGAAGTGATTATTGCCACCGGTAGCCCATTTAAACCGGTGGAATATAAAGGTAAAATTTATCCCATCGTGCAGTGCAACAACAGTTATATTTTCCCAGGTATTGGTTTAGGAGTAATAGCTGCTAAAGCCTCGTTGATCAGTGATGAAATGCTCATGGCCACTAGTGCGGCCCTGGCCGAAGCCTCTCCATTAGGCTCCACAGGCCAAGGTAATTTGCTGCCCCCTTTAGGTGACATTGCCAAACTCAGCAAGAAAATAGCCTTTGATGTGGGCAAAGTCGCTCAACAACAAGGTCTGGCATTAGAAGTACCGGATGAGGTACTGCAAGCACGGATTGAGAATAACTTCTGGACTCCAGAATATAGACCCTATAAACGGACAAGTATTTAACGCTATCGCGCAAGTCTTGGAGGGCGCTTCATCATGCAAAGTGAAGCGCCTTTGACTGAATTTTTTTCTGCTAGGCGACTCATCTGTACGAGCATATTAAAGTTTGAAACTGAAACCCCATGAAACCCGCGATTTTGTGTATTTAGTTTTTGCCCAAATTAAGTAATGTTTGTAACTAGGAAAAGCCAAAGTTTAAACTCTATAAAAATTCGACGAGTTAATGTTTGAAACTCAGCCTTACCTAATAAACTGACAGGCGGGTTTGAGCGAAAAGCGGTCGGTGGGCTAATTAGTTTTCAACCGTTAATGCCCTTATATTTACGCTATAAAGTGCCAGCATACCGACAATAAAAAAACACACCTAAACTGTATAAAAATATAGCGCTTGGGGTGATATATGTCTATTGTTGCGTATTCTCATGAAGATGATCACTCATTCTCACCGAAGCTGATCACCTGTTCTCATCCATGCTGATCACTCTTCGGTGCCATTTTGCGGCTCGGCAACAGTTTTAATTGATCACTGTAGTTTCGTCAAGCCAATTGC
>JAWUXW010000078.1:0-10727 GCA_034111125.1 Paraglaciecola sp. | reverse complement strand
AACTAGCATGCTAATTGAATAGGTAACCTTCATCAGAATTAAGACTTCTGGAAATGAAATACATAATACCAATCCACCTAAATATCTGCTCACTCAGCGATGAATAAAAGTAGCGTAATCGCGGCGTGTTTTAGGGTGTATAACGGCTATAACGTAAGCGACTTTGGTATCGCCCTTCGGGAAGGACTGGCAAGCTCCCTAGCGGCATTGCAAGGTCTAT
Organism: Paraglaciecola sp.; assembly: GCA_034111125.1. GTDB lineage: Bacteria > Pseudomonadota > Gammaproteobacteria > Enterobacterales > Alteromonadaceae > Paraglaciecola. Next base: position 10,507 of record JAWUXW010000078.1, on the reverse strand, counting down.
GAAGGTAATCAGCATTCCTTCGATGTTACGCTTTGCTATGAAACTTGCCAAGGCATTCTGAGTTGATCACATATCAAGGCAGAATGGTATAAGTTACTGCGGCAACGGCAAGTTTAGATAGCGCATGGCAACATTGCATCGTTCATAGGCAGAGCCAAACTGAGTCATGATCTGTGCGTCATGAACAAAACCATTTTTTTCGTACAAATGAATAGCAGCCGCACAATCTTCATTGGTTAACAGAAATAAGCATTCGATTGGCATTTGTTCAGACTCAACTAGTACATGTTGTAATAATCGTTCCCCGGCCTTTAGACCACGAGCCTGCTTTAATACGCCCATCTTAGTCAATTCGAAAACCCCTTCGGTTTTCTTCACAATGGCACAGGTTCCAATCACGCCAAGGGAAGGGTGCTGCGCAAACCATATATTGCCACCAGGTTCAATTATCCGTTGTTGAGGAAACTGCAGTATGTCCCTGTCTAATTGTTCCATCTGGAACATATCACTGATCCATTGTTCATTTATAGCTTTGAAATGCTCGGCAAGTGAGGGATCAAAGTTGATAAATTTAAGGTCGAACGTATAACTCATTGTATGCCTCTGCTGTGCGTTGCTGTAAAGATTTTTCCGCAAGCGCCTTTTCACATTTGCGCAAGGAGCGATAGAAGTCATTTTCAAATTCACGACACAGTTGCTCCGCCGCTTTTTGTACCGCCTGCCACATGGGTAACATCTTGTTCACTTCCTCTCTACCCCGGGGAGTAAGCGTCAGGACTTTGCGACGAGAATCCTGCTCACAGGTGACAAAGCTGACTAAACCCTCGTCGGCCAATTGTCGGCAAAATTGGCTAATAGCCGGTTGTGACAGACCCAAATATTCAGATGCTTCCACTACATTGACCCGTAATTTACGATGTAGAAGAGCGAGTAAGGTGAACCACTTTGGTTGCACGTTTACATCAAAATCCTGGTATATATTTGCCGCGTCGCTGAGCACTTTTTCGCTTAAGCGCTTCAAGCGACTACCTAGTGCGAGTTCGCCTAGTTCATCTAAAAAATCTTTCTGCATTAAAAATTACTCACTTGGATGACATTTTACTTAAGTGTTTATATAACTACTTATGTTAAAATGCAATGGTTCAATTTCACATCTTTCACATCGATTTGTTATGATAGGCCGTTGATAAAACCAACCGGATAGGGATGCACATATTAGTCGATACACATGCCCACACAGTGGCCAGCACCCATGCTTATAGTACGGTGAATGAATATTTCCAACAGGCTAAATTGAAAGACTTACAGATGTTTTTGATCACTGATCACGAACCTGAAATGCCTGATTCTCCTCATGCCGGGCATTTTGGTGATCGTCAAGTATTATACCCCGTATTGTGGATTTGGTAGTAATGCTACGGGAGTGAAAGCTAACATAATGCCTCCTTCCGGTGGGCTGGACATTCCTACAGGATTGCATTCGTTTTTAGACTTTGCCATTACCAGTTTCCATGAGCCGGTTTTTCCCCCTATAGATAAGGCCAGCAATACTAGAGCCGTCATTAGCACCATGCAAACCGGGGAATGTCAGATATTGGGACATCCCGGCAACCCAAACTATCCAATGGATTACGGGGAGGTAATACGGGCGGCGAAAGACAATAATGTATTAATCGAAATTAATAATAGTTCCTTCACCTATTCTCGATCAGACAGCGCCCCTAATTGCTTGCGGATCCTGGAGCTAGTTGACCAGCTAGACTGGAAAGTGACGTTTGCCAGTGATGCACATGTAGCTTACGACGTGAGAAACAGCCAAAGTTCTATGGAGGCTGCCCACACTATTGGTTTTCCAATGGAGCGAATTGTGAATCGCGATGCCAAAACATTTTTAGGATTTTTGTCTGAGCATGGCAAACCGTTAGTGCAAGAGCTAAGTCTCTGCTTGAAACAGCTTAATTAGCAGACGACTTCTTAAATTTAACTACCGTTGGTTATTGGCCGCAACATTTCTTAAACTTTTTGCCGCTAGCGCACGAGCATGGCTCATTGCGATTTGGCGTAGTTGCAAAGGTTTGAGTTTTTGGCTTATTTAAGATGGCATTTAATACAGCTAAGTTTTCCTGCCCATCAATATTAATTTCAATGCTGCCGTGTAGCCCCTGCTCTTGCAAAATAACTTCAATTTCTTCCTGACGAACTTGGCTTGTAACAATCAGTGACAAAGGCGAACTTAGCGTACCAAGTTTGCTTTGACGCTTGGTATTGTAACCAAAGCGTCGATGGTCTTCTCTAGCATCTATGCGGCCTTTAAAGAATAATTTTGACATAGTGAAATCCGAGCAAGCAAAAAAAGGAGGGGATACTAACAGCCTAAGAGTCTTATCCCTAGCCTTACTTTACATAAAGGGAACTCGGGAAAACCGCGCCGCTCAAGATCGCACTTTTGGAGCCTATCTTCGTTAATTTTGCTAGCTAAAGCCCACTATTACGCAAGTAAACCCGCCTCGATATCCAGCAAAAAAGCGATGTTGAGTATGCTGTTGGGCACTAGGGCCAAGGGCAATTAGCTTCAAAATTTACATTTCCTTATAAAATTGTACCTCGGCGATAGACATTATGCTGAGTTTTGGTTGGATTTTAATATATGAATTAATACTGTCTCCAATGAACGACTGAAATGTAAGAAAATTTACATCATAATGAAATGCAAAAATTATGTATAATCAAAGTGTTAATAATGTGGCATAGTTATAGCTATAGTTTATCGCTATAACTGTGATTAATACGCTTTTGGCTAAATTATTAGCAAACACTGAGTAGTGTTTGATAGAGTAACGAGGGAGAAAACCATGTTGACGTTTTTTATATTGCTATTAACCGTCGCTGGGCTTATTTACCGAAGTAAAGTCTCCACTTAGAACGCTGATGGACACGTGCGGCACCTTATTTTGTTACTTGGGTGTCATCGTATTTATTAGCCTAACTTTTATTCACGCTGTTCGCAGTAACTTTAATAAAAAATAGGCTTGAACGCCGGGAAAACCTTATGAATAAATCAAAATACTCCATTGTCTTAGCTTTACTTGTTTCAACCTTATTTGTCACCGCGTGCAGTGATAATGACAGTGAAGCGGAGACTGCCGACCAAAAGTTAGATGCTGCGATAGCCACCAGCAAAACGACGCTTGAACAGATCCAAGAAGAAACCAGCGAGCTTTATGAGCAAGCTGCAGATGCAAGCAAGGAAACTCTTAACGAAGCAGAAGCTATGCTCGACAAGGCATCTGGCGCGACGAGTGACACCTATGATAAGGTTGCCGACAAGAGTGGTAAGTTGATGGAGCAAGGTAAAGACGAAGCCAGTGAATTGACTGACGATGCCAAAGCTTCTTCGAAAGAAGGCAGTGAAAAAGTCAAAGGTATGATGGATTCTGAAGACAAAGACAGCTAAATATGCCGGCAAGGCGTCGGGTTTAACCCACGCCTTGCTGCCTTATTAATGTTAACAGTAAGATGAAATTATTGTGGTGTTCTGAGCACCATCAGGCGAATTTCCGTCATGTCTTCCATGGCAAACGTAATCCCCTCACGACCTAAACCCGATTCTTTAACCCCACCGTAGGGCATATTATCCACCCGCCAACTAGGTACATCACCAATCACCACACCACCAACATCTAGCTCATCCCAGGCTTTGTGGGCTTTGTAGATATCTCGGGTAAAGACCCCAGCTTGCAGACCAAACTGACTGTTATTCACCTCTTTTAAGGCTTCATCAAAGTCTGAAAATGAGCTGATAATCGAAGCTGGACCAAAGGCTTCTTCGGTATTGAGCTCTGCATCGCTAGGAACATTTTCCAACAGGCTGGCTTGCAGCATAGCACCGTCCCGTTTACCTCCACATAACAAAGTGGCACCTGCCGCTACAGCATCTTGGATCCATCCTTCCAAACGCGTGGCTTCTGACTCGGAAATCATTGGGCCGATAAAGGTATCTTCACTGAGCGGGTCGCCGTGTACCAGGTTGGCTACCTTATTCGTGTAACGCTGTTTAAATTCCACGTATAAAGACTCATGTACCAATACCCGTTGCACGCTAATACAACTTTGCCCGCTTTGGTAGTAGGCGCCAAAGACAATGCGCTCAATGGCATCATCCAGATCCGCATCTTCATCTACCACGCAGGCTGCATTGCCGCCTAATTCCAGAATAACTGGTTTTTTACCGGCTTTGGCTTTGAGCTCCCAACCCACTTGGGGGGAACCGGTAAAACTTAACAACTTGAACCTATCGTCTGTGGTGAATAAGTCTGCCCCGTCACGGCTGCAAGGAAGGATTGAAAAAGCCCCTTCTGGCAACGCAGTTTCCGCCAATATCTCTCCAATAATTAGGGCGCCGAGCGGAGTGCGGCTGGCAGGTTTTAGTACAAAGGCGCAACCTACGGCCAAGGCCGGCGCGATTTTGTGCGCGGCGAGATTCAAGGGAAAGTTAAAGGGTGAAATAAACGAACATGGACCAATCGGTACACGCTTGTACATGCCCTGATAACCTTTGGCCCGCGGCGTCACTTCAAGATTCATCACCTCACCATGCATTCTGACTGACTCTTCACCAGCAATGCGAAAGGTATCGATTAAACGGGTCACTTCGCCCCGAGAATCCTTGATGGGCTTACCTGCCTCGATACACAAAGCATAAGCCAACTCTTCGAAGCGCTCTTCGAAACGCTTTACGCAGTGATTAAGAATATTTTGTCGTTCGTAGGGGGCCATTTTGTTCAGTGCTGGCTGGCTGGTTTCGGCAGCGGCTATCGCCTGGTCAATTACTTTTGCATCGGCCAAAGCCGTATGGGTTGCCACGTCACCAGTGTATTTGTTGGTAACGGCTAGATCTTGGTTGGCATACACTGCTTTATTGGCTAAATAGTATGGATAAGTCTTGGCTAACATTTTAGCTCCTTTGAGTCTTGGTAAGATCATTTATTGTTCGGCGTATTAATAGTGTCTAAGGCAATATTGCTTCGCTACGCTGACGTAAGGTTTTATTCAAAGTAATGTCATTTAGACTGTAATCTACAGGTACATCAATCAGATGCACGGCGGGTTTGGCTAAGCAGGATTTTACTAAGGGTAATAGTCCTGCTGCAGAATCCACCCGCCAGCCCAAGGCCCCATAACTTTCAGCGTATTTGACAAAATCGGGGTTGCCATAATCCAAGCCGTAGTTGGCAAATTCCATGTTGGCCTGCTTCCATTTGATCATACCGTAGGCATCATCCCGTAAAATAATCACGATGATATGTAGTTTCAATCGTACTGAGGTTTCTAGCTCCTGGCTATTCATCATAAAACCACCATCCCCGCACACGGCTATCACCGACTTATCCGGATTAACCATTTTAGCCGCCATCGCTGAAGGCAGACCTGCGCCCATGGTCGCCAAGGCATTGTCTAATAACAGGGTATTAGGTAACGAAGCAGGGTAGTTGCGGGCAAACCAGATTTTATAGACGCCGTTGTCCAAGGTGACGATACCGTCTTTGGGCATGGCCTGACGAATATCCCGTACAAAGCGTTCCGGCAATATAGGAAATCTGTCATCATTTTCAGATTCTGCCCGGTGGGTCAAATAGGCCTCATGAGCTTTGCTAAAAAAAGCAAACTGCCATTTTTGCGGAGTGATTTGCTCTTTAATTTGCCAAATACTGTTGGCGATATCGCCTACTACTTCTAATTGAGGAAAGTAAACTGGATCGACTGCCGCCGGGTTGAAGTTAATGTGAATGACTTTCCGCCTATCGTGCTGCATAAAAAACGGCGGTTTCTCCACTACATCATGGCCTACATTAATAATGAGGTCTGCATTGTCGATCACGCGATGGACAAAGTCCCCAGAGGACAGGGCGGTGTTACCCATAAATAATTCGCCCTCTTCATCCAATACGCCCTTGCCCATTTGTGTGGTGATATAGGGAATGCCGGTTTTGTCGACCAATTCGCGCAGCATCTTGGACGTAAGTTTGCGATTCGCTGCGGCACCAATTAGCAGTACCGGTGAATTGGCTTGTTCTATCATTTTAACCGCATGGGTGATCGCTTTGTATTCGGCAATGGGTCGACGCACGACGCTGGCAGGAATTAATTCGGTGGTCGTGGTTTCTGCGGCAATATCTTCCGGTAATTCAATATGCACCGCGCCGGGGCGCTCGTCATGAGCCAGACGAAATGCCTCTCTGATCACCGAAGGTATCCGGTCACCACTGACAACCTGTGTGGTGTACTTGGTGATAGGACGCATCATATCTACTACATCAATCACCTGAAAACGCCCTTGTTTGCTGGTTTTAACCGGTTTTTGGCCGGTAATGACTAACATTGGCATGGCCCCAAGCTGGGCGTAAGCTGCAGGTGTAACCAAGTTGGTTGCTCCTGGGCCCAAGGTAGCTAGGCATACACCAACTTTACCGGTAAGGCGGCCATAGGTGGCAGCCATAAAACCTGCGCCTTGCTCGTGGCGAGTGAGGATCAGCTGGATGGGTGATTCCCTCAAAGACTCTAACAAATCGAGATTTTCTTCCCCGGGAATACCAAATATGTATTCCACGCCTTCGGCTTCAAGTGCTCTAACAAATAAATCTGATGCTTTCATACTTTCTCCACATGTGTAGCGGCTCAATACAGCAATTTGCCCGCATGGCTTAGTTCGGTGTGATAATCAGTATAGCCAGCAATCCACAAGACGGAAGGCAGCCATAATTGCTTCGAGTTAAGTTTGCCTTATGTAGAATTTTATTACGAATAAGGTTAGTTAGATTGTGAGAGCGGAGCGAGCCACAATCTGAACCGGTTGTTGGACAAGCCCGGACCTGTAGAGTGTTTCACTGTTGAAAATATCTTTTGAGGTTTCTTCCTTCGGCTGGCTTGTGAATACAAACAAGCTAGCCGAAGGAGTGTGAATGTTACCAGTTACTACATTGAAACTAATATTAAATTGAGCACTGACTATTCTGACAAGTCCCACTTTCACACTAAACCGGAACCGTAGGGAATGGGGTTTCTGTTTAAATCTCGAACTTTCCGTTCAGGCACTATTTAGTAATTTGCCCGATCATTTCTTTGATACACTTATGCTCTATTTCCCTGAGCATTCTCAGGTCGCCGGGCTTTGATGCGTGACCTTCACCATAGTCCAGCGCCTCAACTTCGTTCCTTAGACCCATCATGGCTTTAAGTATTTTGCTGAGTATTATTTTCACGCGTCTAGAGGCGGCCGAGGCGTTTACTCCAATCTCTGAAGCAAATGCCAGTATGTGATCCATACGTACTTCTCTTATCCTACTGGCACTTCCCATTGGTTGCGACAAATCATCATCCAAGACACGTTTTGCATCTGAATATATCAATGTACTGAGCAGATCGTAGTGTGGTGATAATTCATATCCCGACGGTGTACTTATGAAGCTGAGGTTCTTCAGATGAGCATCTGTGTTTCCAACAAGCATATTAAACAATGCCCAATCAAATATCCGCAGTCTGGTGACCGCTTTTTTGTCAGTCATTTGGATAAGTTGTTCCAAGCTTTGCGTGTTACTTGCCTGATATTTTGCGCCTGGGTAAAGGCCTAGCATCTGGCACCCATCTACAATATGGGTTCTTGTGAAGTTTGGGGAGGTGCCTAACCGGTCAAACCTTTGGATGAGATAGACTGGATCGGGAATATGGAGCATATGCACCTGCGGTACATTAAGGCCTAATTTTCCAGCCAGGCGCATCACCACGAATTCATTGCAGACCGTTGCCCAGTATTGCTCAGAATGCTGATGCATTGGTTTCAAAATGTACGTTGAAATCGCGCTGCCTTCCGGCTCGAAAAATAGACCATACCTATAGATAACGGCCACTTTATGCTGGGCACCGGCCAGTGACATTTTTTTCTTGCTGCTACTCGCTAAGGGCGTCACAGGCATATCGATAATGCGTTGACTTAACTGCGCATACGATAACGCCGCCACAGAACCTTTAGCGGGCTGGGTTCCCGGCTCAAGTATGGTCAGAGCGCCGGCCGATTCTCCACCGTATTCCTGGAGTAAATTGAATGCATCATGCTGTCTACGTGGCATTAATGTATAAAGTGCGGTTCTTGCATCTTCTTCAGGCAAAAGATTGTCGAAAAACCACTGCACATGGCGGTATGTAGAGCTGTCCACAAGCATCTCGCTTTGCAGCGGAATGTGTGGGGAGATTGAAAATGCGTCTGGTCTGGCCAGCCATTTTTGTGTGTAAATAAATGACCAAATACCACTTTGCTCATGCAACTCTCCCAAGCGCTCACCCTCATACCAGATGCACAAGTGCCTGTGAGGCATTGCTATTGAAGGCTTAGTCATTACTCACTCTATTTAGCAGTTTGTCTGTGCGCTTCACATCCATATCAAGTGGTAACTCAAGCACAATCTTTATCCCTAATTCGGTCAGGGCGTTTAGCGCAGTTTGTAATGCCACCGTTCCTTTGCCTGACTCAAGTGCCTTAACGGGGTTTACGCTCACACCTAAAATACTGGCCATATCTCGCTGGTCGATACCTTGCGCCTGGCGCGTTGCTTTCACTACGATGCCCACCTCATTGGCATTATTGATTTGTACTTTCAAAGTTCAATCCTATAGCACATATATGAGCTATATATTAGTGTAAGCAGATGAATTTATCAATATAGCTTTTATATGTACGATGTATGGAGTCTTATAGGCCCTTTCCTGTCTATAGTACATATAGATGCTATCCCTTTGATCTACAAAAAGACAAAGAACCTGAGAGCGTGGCAATTATTGCTAGGTCACCGCAAGCTTGAAAGTACCGTCAGATATCTGGGGTATCGAGGTTGATGACGCACTAGAGGTTTCAAAGAGCATTGACTCTTAGGTGTTGAGCCAGGCTCGTTCGTGCCCAGTCAAGACTCTCTGGCTGACTTAGCGGTTATAACAGTAAGGAGACGGTCAGGCTAATACGCCGGTTAGGTGCTAAAACTCCGGGAACAATCAAGCTCTATCGCTTGACTACTTAAAATCCGAAGGGCTTTACTCATTACGTGATGGTTGGATTGCGCGTCACTATCCTAAGTGAAACGCCCTCGGATCGGGCATCCTGCTTCGCCCTACCTTCTGCATCCATGCAGTCGTGTGCCCAGCCGCATGCAGGGTGTTGTGGGGGCTGGAGGTTAGAGACCTCCGGTTACCCGATTATATTTTAAAATTCAACACCACTATTGATGGGAATAGCATATGAATTTCCGTAACCAGATAGGGTCCGGTAAGACCGTCCATGAGCAATAATAGCGGTTCTTGTTTGAGAGTCAGCTTGAGACCATTCAATTTTGCCATATCCGTTTTTAGAATTAAACGACTGCAAAGATATAGTTGTAGTTCCCTGCGCATCGATGGTCACATTAATACTATTTCCAGCCGTTGATTCTATGTAAAAGCTATAGTTAGCAGCTCTAAAGTAACCAGCACTTGGATCATTTCCAGTATCTATAACAACATTTCCACTTGCATCATAGAATGTAACAGTTACTTCTACAGGGGCCGACGTAATATTACTACTGTAGAAATATGAATAAAAATTACTGGGTGAATCAGTTAGAAAGTTGGGAATAAGAGCGCTACCATTTGCTGCGACTGATGTTCCACTAAAAAGTACAGCTAGTACTGATAAAAGTTTAATACTTGTTTTCATATACTTCTCCTAGATTAAAAATATAACGCTTAACATACGAGGATTTTAGGAGCGATTTTTCAGCGAGTAAAATTCCCACCATGATGCACTTATTATATTTGTACGTGAAAAATTTTAGGGAAATTTTCTTGACACTTTTTTGATGAGGCATCAGATAACCTAAGAGTCACAGGAGTTCCAGAAATTCTTGCACTTAAAAGTAAAGAATAATTTTCCTTCACAAAAGGATGTTCTTTTGAAAGGATATAATAATCATTACGTGAACAAATTGAAGAGGTTCCTCCCATATGTTCAACTTTGATTAGATGTCCTCCATGTCCTTCCCAATTTAGAATCGTGGTGACTTTCCCTGTTGTCACTACAGAACCAGCTAATGCATTAGAAGAAAAAATTAATACAGCTAAAATTGCTACAAGTCTCATTATTTATCCTTAAAAATATCGCGATCGCTCACTTCGTTCGCTCAAAATTGAAAAACGATTTCGGATTTCCCGAGGTGAGAGTTAAACATTTGCACAAAAACATGCTGTTTCAGGATGGGCACTAGCTAATCCCAGCTTTAGCTACGGTATCTATAATTGCTGGGACGCGAAGAGCAAAACACTGCCCATTATTAAAAGCTTCACCACGGATATTCCTGTCCGCTTAAACATTGAGTTTGGGCTTATTCTCAATGCTAAAAAGGCCAAGCGAAAGAAACTCAATGTTACGCTTTACCCTCCGGACATCCCCTATGCTGATGGCGAAGTTAGGCCACCATTTATCGGCGAA
>JAWUXW010000077.1:0-20195 GCA_034111125.1 Paraglaciecola sp. | reverse complement strand
TGGCGAATGAGCTGAGTTTGTATTTGCTGCAAAGCCAGGTGTTTCAAATGCAGACTAGCCTGCATTTGGAATATTGGTTGTTGGCGCCGATTGTAGGGGCCGGAGTAGTGGGATTGTTGGGCGTCTTAGGTTGCTGGCGTTTGCTCACTCTGAATACCAGTCATTTACTGAGGCAAATGGTTTAAACGGCAAAAAAGCTATATAGCTAGGTGGATTGCTATGATTAAACAGGCACTAGAGTTTAAGAAATTCTAGTGCCTGTTTGATTTCCGGATAAATAAACTTGAAACCACCTTCGATCAACCTTTTTGGTATCACCCGCTGACCAAAGAGTATTAGGTCAGCACGCTCACCCATCAGCATACGCATCACAAAGGCTGGGGTACGAAAAAAACATGGACGATGCAGTACCGCTGCGAGTTCTATACTAAAGGTTTTATTGGTCACGGGATTGGGAGCGGTAAAATTGTATAGCCCCCGGCAATCTTTATAATCGATCAAATGGATAATGCCATTAAGCATATCTTCCAGATGGATCCATGACATGTATTGCTTGCCATCGCCAATGGCCCCGCCTAATCCCAACTTAAAAGGCAGCAGCATTTTAGGTAGGGCACCACCTCTTTTAGTTAAAACTACTCCGGTTCTCATAATGCAGACTCTGGTCTTGGGTGAGGCAGCCTGTAACGCTATGTTTTCCCATTGTTTACAAAGCTGGTGGCTAAATTCATCGTGGGTCTGCTCGAAACTCTCATCAATTATATTGTCAGACTGCCGACCGTAGTAGCCTATGGCAGATCCGCTAATAAAACATTCTGGCGGTGATTCGCTGTTTTTAATTAGCTCTACCAATTTAGTGGTCAGTGCCCATCGACTCTGTTCAAGAATTTCTTTGTGCTGGGGAGACCAGCTTTTATCAACAATGGCTTCGCCAGCTAAATTAAGCACTACATCAAATTCATCGAGGTTGGTTAAGCCCTCCAGAGATGATAAAAATTTTACTTTACTGCCAAGTATTTGTTCTGCATTGGAAACATTACGTGTTAATACCGTAATATTGCTTGGCTTAAGACTTGGAATGAGGTTGGAGCCAATTAGGCCAGAACCGCCTGTGATGAGGATATGCATATTGTTCTCTTTTAGTCCTTATTACAGGATAGACATAGGGACACAGAATCGGCGAAACGCAGAGCGTGAGGCTTGTCTACCTCTGCTTCTGCGTATATTACCCAAGCATGCTCTGCGGCTATCGCCAGCACGTCTGCGGTGAGTTTTTCCAATAGGGAAAAACGGTTATCTTCCACCAATTTTATGATGCGCTTAGTAATGGTTTTATAATTGAGGGCATCGTCCATCTTGTCAGAGTCAGTGGCCTGATCAGCCTGGTAATAAATTTTTACATTAATCACCACATCTTGCTGATTAAGTATTTCGTCTTCATTAATTCCAATATACGTTCGAAGTCGTAAATTCTTAATTCTGATCGTGGCTGGGTTTAGCTTCATTCCTACTCTTTTCCTGTCAGTTTATGTTTTGGCCTGTAAAACACCATACAGATCTGATAGTTTGCTAACAAGCAAAGCTTAAAGAATATATACATGCAAACGAAACCTCAAACATCTGTTAAAATTTTATTGATATCTGCATCATTAGTTATTGTATTAGCAGGGATTAAAGCTGCAAGTGCGATTGTAGTGCCATTTTTACTCTCGGTTTTTATTGCGATGTCCTGCAGCCCGATTATTAATTGGGCAAATCGCTATAAAGTCCCGCGCTTTTTGGCAGTAATATCAGTAATACTGATAATTATCGTATTTGGATTTGTATTGGCCGGCTTAGTGGGCCAGTCGATGAATGAATTTAGTCAAAACATGCCGAGGTACCAGGAGCAATTGTTACAGAAATTTGCCGGGCTAATCGGCCATCTAGATACTTTCAACATCAGGATTGATAAAGAACAAATACTGTCCTATTTGGATCCCGGAGTTGCCATGAGTATGGCGACCAACCTGCTTTCAAGCCTCGGCGGAGTGTTGACTAATTTTTTGCTGATTTTATTGATTGTAGTATTTATGTTGTTTGAAGCGGAATCCTTGCCAAAGAAGATTCATATCGCCCTGGACGATCCCGATATGAAAATTCAGCAAATCGATAAGTTTTTGGTCTCGGTGAAAAACTACCTGGCGATAAAAACCCTGGTGAGTTTGGGCACCGGCCTGATTATTGGTGTGTGGTTGTATGTTCTCGGTGTGGATCATTTTTTCTTGTGGGCCACCTTAGCTTTCTTGTTGAATTACATTCCTAATATTGGTTCGATTATCGCGGCAGTTCCTGCCGTGTTGTTAGCCTTTGTACAATTGGGGGCCGGCCCAGCAGGCCTGACTGCCTTGGGTTTTGTGGTGTCAAATATGCTGATGGGTAATATTATCGAACCTCGGTATATGGGCCGCGGACTCGGCTTATCTACTCTCGTGGTGTTTTTATCCTTGATATTTTGGGGCTGGTTGCTTGGCACGGTGGGAATGTTGCTATCGGTACCATTGACCATGATAGTGAAAATCGCCCTGGAGTCTAGTCAGGAAACACGCTGGATAGCCTTACTACTGGCTAGTGATAATGATGAGTTAAATCCCAGTGAGCTTGCGGAGGAAGTGAATACGGGCAAATAAAAAAGGCTAAGTATAAAATGGCAAGTAAATCGACTAGTTAGCCTGGGGGAAACGCAGGCTAATTTTTGCCCCGCCAAGCTCACTATCCCGTATTTCCAGCTGTCCCTGATAGGCAGAAACTAAATCGGCAACCACCGCCATGCCTATTCCCTGACCTTCGGTGTAACTGTCCAGACGTATTCCCCGGCTAAGTAATATATCTCGCTTGCTTTCGGGAATACCGGAGCCATCATCTTCAATATCAATTGTCAGAGTCGAGAATTCTAGAGCAACGGTTAGCCGCACTTGCTTACGAGCGGCCTTACAGGCGTTATCGATGACATTGCCCAGCAATTCCATTAGATCGGTCATATCACCCTTAAAAGAACAGGTGTTGTCGGCGCCATTCATCGTCAGTTGTAAATTTTTATCCGCATACACTTTAGCCATAGCGTTAAATAGCTTTTGGACTACCCCTTGTACTTCAATCGCCTGTTCCCATGTGCCTGAGGTGCCTGCAACTGCTCTTTTAAGTTGGCGTTGAATTTGATTGTCAATTTGCTTGATGGGCTCTAAGGCTTCAGGGGACAGGTTTTTGCTGCCCGCTAATACGGCCAAGGGAGTTTTTAGACTGTGGGCTAAGTCGTTTAGGCTGTTTTTGTAACGGCTACGCTGTTGCTGCTCCGCGAGCAATAAATGGTTAATGCTATTTTTTAGCTTTTCCAATTCCGGCGGATAAGACTGCTCTATGCGTTGGACTTTGCCAGACTCTGCCAATTTGATTTGTTGAATAAGTTTATTGATGGGTAATAGGGCGGCGTTAAGACTGAACAACAGTAGAATTAATAACAGCAGTGCGATTAGCCCCAGCCATTTCCACAGAGTATTGGCAAATTGCCCCTGTTCGGCAATAAAGTTTTTTTTGTCCTGCAGTATATAAAAACTGACGGGCACATAGGCCAGATCAGACTCGAACTCGGCAGTGTAGGCAAATAAGAAGTAATTATCTATTAGCTCAAAATTTTCAATAAACGCTTCAGCGCCGATTATTGGTGGGCTAAATACCGGGTTATTTTGCCAATTTAAGGTAGACAGTGATTGCCAAATAAGCGTGCCGTTTTGTTCGATAAAGGCATACAGCCCAGAGCCGGGAATGTTTAGTTGGTCGTTAAATAGTTGTTCTGGCATCGCCGGCATGTTGCCGTCCATTTCAAATTCGGATATCAACGTTAAACTTTGAATTTGTAACTGTTGCTGCAGGGATTGACTGAGACTACTGGTAAAGGCTTTTTCCAGAGTCAGGGCCGTTAAGGGGATAAATATTAGCAGTGCCAGTATCGCGGCGGCGAAGCTGCGTAACCTCAGTGACAGGTTACTCACAATTCACGGTTGATTCGATACCCGCGGCCTCGCAAGGTTTCTATTGGGTTAATGCTGCCATCGGGATCCAGTTTTTTGCGTAAGCGCCCGACAAACACTTCTATCACGTTACTGTCCAGATCAAAATCCTGATCATAAATATGTTCGGTAAGTTCAGTTTTTGAAATGATTTTTTGTGGATTGAGCAGTAAATATTCCAGTACTTTATATTCGTAAGCCGTTAATTCAAGATACTTTCCATTGACGGTCACTTCTTCGGCTAAAGTATCCAGGCTAATCGGCCCCTTTTCTATAGTCGGGTGTGCTTGCCCCGCCGCTCGGCGGATCAGCGCCTTTACTCTGGCCAATAGCTCTTCATTATGAAAGGGTTTAGTGAGGTAGTCGTCTGCACCGGCATCTAAACCTTCGACTTTCTCCTGCCAGCGGTCTCGCGCGGTTAGGATCAATATAGGGCAGACCACATCGTTTTTACGGGCTTTCTGGATCACCTCAAAACCGTCCATGACCGGTAGGCCAATGTCTATTATGGCTAAGTCGTAGGGGTGCTCTTGCAATAGAAACAAAGCCTTGGCACCATCGTCAGCTAAATCAACGCTATAGCCATTTTTTTGCAATAGCTGATCTAGCTGAGTGAGTAAACGGCTGTCGTCCTCGACAATTAATATACGCATCTTTGGCTTTTAGTCCTTTTTCTTCTTCTTCTTCGGGCTGACCTTGCCGGAACGTTTGTCCACGTCTACCGACACCACACGACCGGATTTTTGCAATACCTTAACTCGATATTTGCCTTTATTTTGGTCTACCTTAAGCACTCGGCCTTTAACCTTTTGCTGAGCTCTTTGTGCGGCTTGAGACTTATCAATAGGCTTTTTGTTGTCCTGGGCATAAGCGACATTACCGACCAAATTCATAGTGGTGAGTAATGTCACAAATAGCAAAATCTTAACTAGGCTGTTCACGGTATTCCTGGCTGACATGGCGTTTATCCCCCATTCTAACCTATTCAACTTAGTACTGGAAAGCACCGTGAGAAGAATGCTTATATTGTTGATAAGCGTAGGCATTATATTGCTTACTGTGACTGCGATTATGCCGGCGACTGCCAACATACAGATGTTTGCCGGGATGTTGATCCATAAATGTCTGGAAGTGCTTGCCCCGAAAACGATAGGTCACATCGTATCCTTCAAGTTGTTTGACCTTTCTTCTGGGTGCATGGCGGGTCACACAGTTTTGTTTGTGGTGACCAGTGGAATGACGATTGGATGGGTAGTTATGGGTAGTATGGCGCTCACCTAATTCGTGGCCAATTACACCGCCAATAACCACTCCTGCTATGGTCGCAGTATGTCGATTACGGCTATTTTTTCCAATAACGTGGCCCAGGGTGCCACCAATTATCGCTCCCGTAACGGTGTTAGCAGAAGAACGATGGCCCTTATATCTTCGAGGAGCACTACACACTTCACGAGGGGCACTTATGCTCACGTAACGATAAACTGGTTCCACATCTACCACCCTCCCGTAACGGCCTTTTGCTGAGGCTGCGGTGCTAAACAATATGGTTAAAAGTGTGGTTGCGATAATGCTTTTAGTTTTACTGATTTTCATAAGTCTCTCCTCGAGTAATTGCTGACTATCCTAGTCTCGTCTGTCTGAATTGCAGCTGAACTAAGTCTTAAGTCACCCACTATTCACCCTTAAACCAATAATCCATATTTGCGCCTTAAGCTAGGAATATAGTTTCGAACGCCCACAAAAAAAGGAGCTAGATTAGCTCCTTATCGATTATCCTAAGTGTTTTAAGCTAAGGGATTATCACAAGTGGTAAACACGCTACGCTTTTGTGTATGGGTGTAAAGGTGCACCGCAAGTGAGATGCCCTGGATTTCATCCCACATCTTTTTATATTGCGCCGAAGGACATATTGCCTGCTTTAGATAGTTCTTTTGCGCTTTTATGCTCATATCTAATTCTTGAGGAATTTGAATATAAGCGTTGATAGAACCATTCTTATTTGTCGCACCCTTGTAGCGCCATTCTCCACCCATAAATACCTGATGAAAGGCACTATTAACTACTTTGAGAGTACTGTCGCTTATATAGTCGCTGTTAGTTTTTATTGGGCTAAACGCAGCCGTAAAGTGATTTTCAACCGCTTCGCTTTGCATGCAGCCCGACAATGTGGCTATTGATAACACTCCAACCAATGACAGTATCGACCTGCTTCTAAATATTGCACTTAAACCTGAATTCATAACTTTGCTCCTACGCTCTAATACCTTATCGGCAGAAGAGGTAATTGCTAAATGCTATCAGCCAATATTGAGCCGCTAAAAATCTACCTTTTTCCTTAACACTTTAGTTTTGCCAGACTTTACTTTGCTATCTACCCGCTTGGCTCGTGCACGTTTACTGGGTTTGGTGGGGCGGCGGACTTTTTGCAGTTTGCCGGCTTCAAGCAAAATTTCCTGTAGACGTTCCAGTGCGTCTTGCTTGTTCATTTCCTGGGTGCGATGGCTCTGGGCTTTGATGATTAATATACCGTCTTGGGTGACACGCTTGTCTCTACCCGATAATAGACTAGCTTTGACATATTCGGGCAGCTGGGATCGGGCGATATCAAAGCGCAGGTGTATGGCGCTGGATACCTTGTTTACGTTTTGCCCACCCGCGCCCTGGGCGCGCATGGCTGAGAGCTCTATGGCAGGCATTAGTGATTCAATGTTAGGAATATAGGACATAAGGCTCTAGTAAACGTTATTGTGGGTGCCGATATCGATTAGGATTATTTTTTATCTTTGATGATGAAGTTTAACATTATCCGATAACTCATATTTATTGATACTGAGGATAAACCCTGATTTTTGCCTTTTAGCGAATGTAAGCGCAATGAAGGGTGAAAGGGATTTATTTCTAATAGGGTCAATACCTTATTATATTGGCCGAGGATTTTCGGGGGTTTAGAGATGAATTTTTTAACTCGCTTCAGGTAACTACCTGGATAAATTAACTGCTAAATTATTCGCTTTCCTTGCTTTAATTTACGCTTATTATTTGTATGTGTTGCTCGACACTATCGCTGTTGAAGCGTCCGTATCCATGTAGGCTCTCGCTTCTTTAATTACTTGTTCGAGTTCGAATTCACGAAACTCTGCGTATTTTTTTGCATCAATGACAACGTACTTATTTTTGCCTCAAATACTGATAAAGACCTCAGACTCATGTTCTAAGTGGGCTTTCACCGCAGAAATATCCTTGGTCTTTAATTCATTAGCAGTAATCGTACTCATGACTGACTCTTAGTCGTGTTGTTTATAGTGCGCTTTCTCGTGTGATTTATAGCACGATAAAGGGGGGGCTCGCAAATTTAAGGCAGCACCTTTTTATAGGGTTTTACCACCACTTTGGCGTACACACCGGCGAGTGCGTAAGGGTCGGTATCTGCCCAGTGCTGGGCTTCTTCCAGGCTGGCAAATTCAGCTATCACCAACGAACCGGTAAAACCAGCTTCACCGGGGTCTTCGCTGTCAATCGCCGGGCAGGGGCCTGCAACTAGTACTCGACCCTGGTCGACCAAAATTTGAATCCGCTCCAGATGGGCGGGACGGGTTTTTTTGCGCAAAGGTAGGCTGTTTTCAATGTCTTCGCTATATATTAGGTAGTACATCTGTTTATTTCCAAATTGGTAGTAGTTTTAGTGGACGATATTCTGGTTGCAGATTGTTAAAGGGTTACTTTTGAGTAGCCGCTTTCATATCGCTGACAAAGCGTTTTAACGCGTCTAACATCAGATTTTCTTGCCCAAGGTTAGCTGCAATAATGTTAACCGTAGCCGAACCTGAAATTGCCCCCGCTGCACCTGATTGTATTGCATCAGCTACTTGCTCAGGTGTCGATATGCCGAAGCCTAACAAAGGCGGTGCCACCTGATATTGGGTGAGTTTTTCAATCAATTCACTGGCCGGGATAGTCACAGCAGTTTCGGCACCGGTCACACCGGCACGACCTAACAGGTAGGTGTAGCCCTGAGATTTCTGGCCAATTTCAGCAAGGGTTTCATCACTGGCATTAGGCGGTGCAATCAATATCTGCTTGATACCGGTCTGCTTTGCGATGGCGATAAATCTATCCGCTTCACGAAGTGGCACGTCGGCGATTAATATTGAATCTACGCCGGCTTTAGCTGCATCTTGATAAAAGTTCTCAATGCCCGGCTTAAGCACTAAGTTGCTGTATAATAATAAACCAATTGGAATATCCGGATAGACTTCACGTATCTGGCTAATTATCTCAAAGCAATCTTTAGGGCGAATGTGCTTATTTAAGGCGCGAATACTCGCCGCCTGGATAGTTGGGCCATCTGCAATGGGGTCCGAGTAGGGGATGCCCAACTCCAGTCCATCGGCTCCTCCTTCAACCAGGGCCTTGATAATGTTCAGTGAGCAGTCTTTATCCGGATCGCCGAGCATGACAAAAGGCACAAAGGCAGCCTGATTTTTGGCGTTTAGGCCAGTGAACATATTGGCGTATCTATCGATAGTATTAGTCATTATTCTGATCTCCCAAAATGCTGTGCACATGGGCCAAATCTTTGTCCCCGCGACCAGATAAATTAACCACAATTATCATTTCTTGCTCTGCTTCATCTGCCATATTAAGTGCATGGGCAATGGCGTGAGAGGATTCTAAAGCAGGAATGATCCCTTCTTTTTTGGACAGTAACTGAAAGGCATTAAGCGCTTCTACGTCGGTTGCCGAAACGTATTCTGCCCGGCCAATATCATGCAAGTGAGCATGTTGTGGCCCTACTGCCGGATAGTCTAAACCGGCCGAAACAGAATAGGATTCTTCAATTTGACCATCCTGATCCTGCATGATGTAACTGTAGGTACCGTGTAAAACCCCCTTGGTGCCCTTGCCAATGGCCGCCCCGTGTTCCGCAGTATGCACACCTTTACCTGCGGGCTCCACGCCTATTAACCTTACGCTTGGCTCATCGATGAAATCGGCGAACATGCCAATGGCATTTGAACCGCCGCCGACACAGGCAACCACTGCGTCAGGTAGACGCCCTTCTTTTCCGAGAATTTGTGCCCGGGTTTCTTCGCCAATCATACGGTGGAACTCACGAACGATTGTGGGGAAGGGATGAGGGCCTGCGGCGGTGCCCAATAAATAGTGGGCTTTTTCGTAGCTGCCAGACCAGTCACGCAGGGCTTCGTTTACCGCATCTTTTAAAGTACCCGAGCCGGCATGTACGGGTATGACCTTGGCACCCATTAGGCGCATTCTAAATACATTAGGAGCCTGGCGCTCAATGTCCTTGGCACCCATATAAATACGTGCTTTTATGCCTAACAATGCGCAGGCCAGAGCGGTGGCCACACCATGTTGGCCTGCTCCCGTTTCGGCAATAACTTCGCTCTTACCCATGCGCTTGGCTAATAGAGCCTGACCGAGAACCTGATTGGTTTTATGGGCGCCACCATGCAACAAATCTTCACGCTTTAAGTACAGCTTTACCTTGGGATTGCTGACTAGATTGCGGGTCAGGGTCATGGCTGTGGGGCGGCCCGCGTAGTCTTTCAGTAAGCCCATAAACTCAGCCTGAAATTCAGGATCTTGCTGAGCATCAATAAAGGCTTGCTCTAGTTGGTCGAGGGCTGGAATAAGTAATTCGGGCACGTAGGTCCCGCCAAATTCGCCAAATTTACTGTCTAATTTATTCATTATATTCTCTATATTCTTTTCTTAAATTCTAATACTGACGAAGCGCATCTTTAATACTCACGAAGGGCACAAAACGCTTGTCTTAATTTATCCTGATCCTTGATGCCCGGTGAGGATTCCACTCCGGAATTAAGATCTAACATGGCCACTTGAGTATTGGCCGCTTGTTTCACATTGCCTGGATTGATGCCACCGGCCAGAATAATGTTGGATTTGTCCGTTAGTTCAGCTTGACTGTCATCTAACAGTCGCCAACTGAAGGCTTGACCCGTGCCACCAGATTGTCCGCCTATTTGGCAATCTAATAAAAACTTATCTATATGACGTTCATTCATTTCTGGTAGCTGTGGCGCGTCAGACTTCACGCCCTTTGCCTTCCATATCTGACAATGCTGGGGCAATAACCCGCGAAGTTGCGTGATATAAGCTTGATCTTCCTGACCATGTAACTGCACGGCGACAAGCTTTAAGTCTTTGGCATAATCAGAGACTAACTCGATAGGGGAGTTAACAAACACGGCCACATAGTTAAAGGTGACATGCTCAACCAGCTGTTTGGCCTGTTTTAAAGTGACCGCGCGAGGCGACTTTTCAGCAAAAATCAGTCCGGCATACGAAGCGCCAGACGTTGCCACCGCACGGGCGTCTTGCTCACGGCTGATGCCACAGACCTTGATGCTGCCGTAGAGCAATTTTTTGACTGCCTGAGTCATATCCTTTTCGGCCATCAAAGCACTGCCAACTAAAAAACCATAAACCAGTGGCGCTAAACGGCGCACATCCTGATGCGTATAAATACCGGATTCAGAGATGATTAAACATTCATGCTGGGCCTGCTTAACCAGTGGCACCAGGCGTTCGGTAGTGGCCAAATCTGTGCTTAAGTCCCGCAGGTCACGGTTGTTAATCCCGATGATTTTCGCCTTAAGTGCCAGAGCGCGATGCACTTCTTCCTCGTTACTGACTTCGGTTAATACGTCTAAATCCAACTGGGCTGCGAGCTGAGCAAGTTCGCGATATTGGCCGTCATCCAGTACGGACAACATTAACAAAATGGCATCGGCATGATGATGACGAGCCAGATATACCTGATAAGGTTCGACAAAAAAATCCTTGTTGATCACCGGTTGGCTAACCCTGGCTCGGACGTATTCCAGATATTCAAATTTTCCCTGAAAATACTTTTCATCGGTCAACACGGAAACACAGGCTGCGTAAGGCCCATAGGCGGCAATAATTTCGTCCAGATTAAAGTCCGCCCGTATCAGTCCTTTAGAGGGGGAGGCTTTTTTGCATTCAAGGATATAGCCGGCATTTGGCTCGGCCAGGGCCTCATAAAAGCTGCGCTCCGAGGGCTCGAGTTGCTCAATAAAGCTTTGCAAAGGCAAGGTTAATTTGCGTTTGGCTATTTCTAAGCGTTTATCGGCGACAATTTTTTCTAATACATTTGCCATCTTAGCTACCTTACTCCCCTGAGTTGTTTTGTTTGCTGCTTTGATCAATGCCCTGACTGATGGCTGCTGACTGTCTAATGGTTTGCAATGGCAGCTGTTGGTGCATGGATGCAATAGCCATCTCAGCACCCTTTGCATAGGTCTCAGCCAGCCCACATAGCTTTAATAAGGCACCTGCGTTCATCGACACAGCCGCTTGATGGGCTGGTTGACCTTTGCCCGCTAGCACTTGCTCAATTAGCCTTTTGTTTTCATCCGGCTCGCCGCCCCGGATGCTGCTAAGGGGATATTCCTCAAGGCCAAAATCCCTGGCTGATAAGCGGTACTCAGTTAGTTTGTCACCCGCTAATTCGACTACCTGAGACTCACCGTGTAAGGCCAACTCATCCAACCCACTGCCATGCACTACCAGTGCTTTTTGATAGCCCAATAACTGCAAGGTTCTGGCGAAGGGCATGAGTAAGACCGGGTCGTAAACGCCGATCATAATATGGCTTGGGCGGGCCGGATTGACCAAGGGCCCCAGCAGGTTAAACAGGGTGCGGGTTTTTAAGGTGGTACGCACAGGCATCGCATGGCGAATGCCTGAATGGTAATTTGGCGCAAACAAAAAGCACAAATTGGACTCATCTAAGCACGCTCTGGCTGTGTCGGCGGACATGGTCAATTCCAGCTCAAAAGCTTTAAACAAATCCGCGGAGCCAGACTTACTCGATACGCTGCGATTGCCATGTTTGGCAACTTTTAAGCCACAGCTCGCCGCCACAATGGCCGCCGCCGAGGAGATATTAATCGTATTGTGACCGTCACCGCCGGTGCCAACAATATCGGCAAATTCATAATCCGGACGAGGGAAGGGGGCGGCATTGTTAATTAGCGCCGCCGCTGCTCCGGCAATTTCTTGTGGCGTTTCGCCTTTGATTTTCAGGGCAGTGAGCAGGGACGACAATACGATATCGTCTACCTGACCGTTGACAACCTGACTGAATACCTCGGTCACTTCCTCTTGGTTTAGCGACTGCCCTTGATATAGTTGCTCGAGTACCTTGTGGATCATGTCTACTATCCTAAAGTGCAGGCACAGGAGCTTGCTTCGTGCCCTGTGTCTCTGGTGTTTGCGTTAAAAATTCGATGCTCTGCAATAACAGCTGGCTACCATGGGAAGTCAAAATAGACTCCGGATGAAATTGAAAACCAAGCATTTTATCCTGTATGTGGCATACGGCCATAGGTACATTTTGCTCTGTGATATTCCCACTGGTATTTGCCTTGGCTGCGTCTTGTCCAACCTCTGCTAGTACGCTGAGCTCTTTGGGCATATTACTCGCCATCAAAGAATGATAGCGGGCTACCGGCAATGGCTGGGGCATATTCTTAAACATCATGTCACCACTATGCTGAATAAGCGAAGACTTACCGTGCATCACTTTTTGCGCACGGATAATTTTGCCCCCATAAGATTCAACAATCGCCTGATGTCCCAGACAGATCCCGAGTACCGGAAATTGACCTTTAACCAAACTAAGCAGTTCAAGCATACAACCTGCACTGGCCGGATTGCTCGGACCCGGCGAGAGCAGTAACATCACTTGTTTGTTGCCATCACCCAGCGCGGCCTGCTCCTGCATTTTCTTTAAGATGCTTTGGGCAGGCACAGAATTTCGATAGACCCTTAACTCCAGACCTATACTGCGCAACTCATCAACCAGGTTGTAGGTAAATGAGTCGAAATTATCGAGTAAGAATACCGATATGTTTTGTTTTTTTCCTTTGCCTGACTGACTCATTATGCTTTGCTCCCAGTAGTGTTCATTTGAGCAGGCTTAGCGTCAGCCGACCTAGCGTGAGCAGATAATATGGCAGAGATCACCGCCTGAGCTTTGGCTCTGGTTTCATTTGCTTCAGCCTGAGGATCAGAATCAAACACCACTCCGGCACCTGCCTGAATATAAGCTTGATTGTCTTTGACAAAGGCCGAACGGATCACGATGCAAGTATCCATATCCCCCTGACTATTTAAGTAGCCCACCGCACCGCCATAACTGCCCCGTCGCTGTTTTTCTACTTCACGAATGAGACTTGCCGCACTGACTTTAGGCGCGCCGACTAAGGTACCCATGTTCATGCAGGCCTGGTAAGCGTGCAATGCGTCTAAGTCGTCTCTAAGTTGCCCGACGACCCGGGATACCAGGTGCATTACGTGGGAATAGCGGTCAACTTTGAGCAGTTCCTTGAGATGGCGAGTGCCGGGTTTAGATACCTTGGCGACATCATTGCGAGCTAAATCCACCAGCATAATATGCTCGGCTTTCTCTTTTTCATCTTCCCGCAGATTAAGTTCCAGGCGGCTATCGAGGTCTAAATCAATTGAGCCATCGGCCCTTTTACCACGGGGACGGGTGCCGGCAATGGGGTAAATTTCTACCTGATTACTGTCCTTGGTGTACTTAAGGGCGGACTCTGGCGATGCACCAAACATGCAGAAATCTTCATCCTGCAGGAAAAACATGTAAGGACTGGGGTTTTGCAACTTCAGTGCTCGATATGAGGCATGGGGATCAGGACAAGGTAAACTAAAGGTGCGTGAGGGTACGACCTGGAATATATCACCCGCCAGAATATGCTCTTTCAAATTATCTACATCTTGTTTGAAGACGGCGTCTGACTTACTGATGGTCAGTTCGTTAGCTTTGACTTCAACAAATACTTCATTCGGAATCGCCTTGATGGTGCGCATTTTGTGGTTTATCTGCTCCAGGCGCTGACTAATGGCAAAGTAGTTGTTGCCGACATTGGCTCCACTAAACACACTACCAATGATTTCGGTTTGTCTGGTCTGGTGGTCGATTATAAGCAGTGTTTCTGCCAGATAAAATACAAAGTCGGGGCAAGTATTATTGCTATCTTCGACATCTGGAAGTTTTTCGAAACTCGCGAGCAAGTCATAGGCAAAAGCCCCACCCAAAAATACCGAGTGAGGGTGTTTACGAATGGCGATAATCTTGTCGACTAGTAAGCGCAAAGCATCAAACACCGCCGGCGCTTTTAAGCGGCTATCTTCATCGAGTTCCGGGTCTGGCTCGTCAAAACTAAGGGTTAACAGGCCCGCTATCGGATCATATTGCTGAACGATGTTCGCCGGGCAATGCTCAACAAACATCGGCAATACGGCTTTACCGTTGTCCGATAAGGCCCGACAGCTTACGGTGAGACCATGACATTCCAGTTTTAGTGCGGCGTCAATCAGTAAGAGGCTCTTAAGATTGTCCTTACTGTCAATTTCAGCGGATTCCAATAACAGGCTATGGGGCTTGTTGTTGCATAAATACTGAAAGGCATGCAGAGGGTCGACGATATACTCCCCTTCAATCACCAGTGTTTCGACTTTACCCGCTTGTTCGGTTAACTGCGCTAAGCTCATTTTGTCATTCTCAATTCATGTTTAATGGGTAAGTGTTGAGCGGGTTAATCGCCAGATGCAAAAAAGCCCGCATTATACGGGCTTTTTCTGATTTAATTTGCACAAATACAAACACTCACAGCCCGTTAGTTAGGGATGTGCCACCACCAGTTGTTAGATGTTGTCTGCATTGAAGTCATTAATCTCATCTTTATTCTAGTTAAAATGCGTGTATTACAGGAATTATCTGCTATTCCCGATGGAATCGGTATAATACGCACTTAGGCTGTTTGTTTCTGAGTGCATAGAAGAAAACAAATTCGCTTCACTGTCAATACTCAATTTGGTAATAACTCATATAAAATGAATATCAGCATTTTAAAAGCAATAGTACTAACGCCGTTTCAAGAATGGAGAGTTTATGAAGATTGATCTGCACAGCCATACTTATTACTCGGATGGTCAGCTTTCCCCTAAAGAGTTAATTGATCGTGCCCATAATATGCAGGTAGATGTGCTGGCGATTACCGATCACGACACGGTGGCAGGCATTCCTGAGGCACTGGATTATCAGGCCAAGCAAAAGCGACAGATGCAAATTTTACCCGGGGTGGAAATTTCGACCTCCTGGCATAATTTTGATATTCATATTCTAGGTTTAGATGTTGACCATACCAACAGTGAATTTTTGCAACGATTAGAGCGTCAGGCCCAGGAACGTGATGAACGTGCTCAGCGAATGTCTGACAAACTGGCAAAAGTAGGTATTGAAAATGTCCTGGCTGATGCCAAAGTATTAGCTGGCGTGGGGCAGCTCACACGAGCCCATTTTGCCCGAGTGTTAGTGAGTCGTGGTGAAGCTAAAGATTTTGATGGAGTATTTAAAAAGTACCTCGGTAAGGGCAAAAAGGCCCACGTAAAACCTCAGTGGATCAGCATGGCCGACGCCGTGCAGTGGATCCAGGATGCCGGTGGTTTGGCGGTATTGGCCCATCCTGGTCATTACGATATGAGTACAAAATGGTTGCGCAGGTTAGTGGCTGACTTTGCATCGGGAGGCGGAGATGGCATGGAAGTAACCCATTCTCACCTGTCCCAAGAGAAGAAAACCTTGTTAGCGGAACTGGCTCAGGAGCATACATTACGTGCATCCGCCGGCTCTGATTTCCACTATCCAAATCGTTGGACGGAGCTGGGCAAAAACCTTTCGCTTCCGCCCCAGCTTGTGCCAATATGGCAAGACTGGCAGTTGCAAAAAAAGGCAGCGAGCTAGCGTTTGTAAAAATAACTATTAAACACGCCTCTTACTGAGATAGTAACAATCAACACAAGGCAATCATGAGTCAATTTTTTTATATTCATCCAGACAATCCCCAGGCCCGCCTGATCAAGCAAGCTTGTGAGCTGATCCATCAGGGCCAAGTTGTGGTTTATCCTACTGACTCAGGCTATTCCATCGGTTGCCATATAGATGACAAACAAGCACTGGAGCAAGTTTGCCGAATTAGGCAAATTGATAAAAATCATAACTTCACCCTGATGTGCCGAGATATGTCTGAACTTAGCGAATACGCCAGAGTAGACAACGCCGCATTTAGGATGATCAAAAACAACACACCCGGGCCCTATACTTTTATTTTGAAGGCCACCAAAGAAGTGCCCAAACGCCTGCAAAATCCCAAGCGTAAGACTATTGGTATTCGGGTGCCAGACAACGCCATTACCCTTGCCTTGCTTGAAGAGTTAGGTGAGCCCTTGATGTCTACTACACTCATTTTACCCGGCGAATTAGTCGCTGAATCTAACCCTGATGACATTCGCGATGCGCTGGAAAAGCAAGTTGGCTTGATCATTCATGGGGGCTTTTTGGGAGAGCAGCCCACCACGGTTATCGATTTATCTGAAGGTGAGACCCACATTCTTCGTCAAGGCAGCGGCGATACGAGTCCGTTTATTTAGCATGTCTGAGCTGGCGCAAGTACCCTCAAATTCTGACAAAACCGCAAGAGATCCGGTGCAGCAACCCCTGCCACTGGCCTTTATTAATGGCGAAGCCTTTCTTGAAAAGCCAGAAGACCTATTTATTCCACCGGATGCCTTAGAGCTTATTTTGGAAGCCTTTGAAGGGCCACTAGATTTGCTGCTGTATCTAATTCGCAAGCAGAAATTCGATATTGTCAATTTGCCGGTGTATGAGGTGACCAAGCAATATATGGAATATGTGGACCTGATGAAGGATCTAAAACTCGAATTGGCCGCGGAATATTTGTTGATGGCTGCGATCCTCGCGGAGGTCAAGTCGAGATTGTTACTGCCCAAGCGCCCGGACGCAGAAGAAGACGAAGATGATCCCAGGGCCGAATTGATACGGCGCTTAAAAGAGTACGAATTAGTCAAGCATGCAGCCCAGGAGCTGGACGGTATTCCCCGTCAAGAACGGGATTTATTTACTGCTAAGGCTCAGCCCAATGAAAGTGTTACGCCGATTAAAGTTCTGCCCCTTGTGAATTTACAAGAGTTAGTGTTGAGTTTTCAATCGGCAATGTTGCGCTCACAGGCATTTGAACATCACCATATTGCTCCAGAAGCCTTGTCGACCAGAGAACGTATGGCCATGATCCTGGAAAAAATCAGCCGAGAGCATTTCACAGGCTTTGATCAATTGTTTACTGCCAAAGAGGGTAGGGCTGGGGTGGTGGTGACATTTTTAGCCATATTGGAATTGGTTAAAGAAAACTTGATTGAGTTGGTGCAAGGCGAGCCCTATGCAAACATTCATATCAAACTACACAGCAACAGTATGGCAGTTTGAGGAGAAAAGGAAGACCCATGGCCCTTATATCACCCGTTCAACTCAAGCAGTTGCTTGAAGCAGCCATTTTTGTTGCCGACCAGACCATGAGTAAGGAGCAACTGCAATCTACGGTGTTAGAAGGTCTTGGGGTAAGCAGCAAGATGTTGAATGAAGTCCTGGAGGACATTCGTTTGGACTATCAGGCCAGAGGCATCCAATTAGTTGAGGTGGCATCTGGTTATCGTTTTCAATCAATGGATAGCCTGAGCCCCTGGTTGAGCAAGTTATGGCAAGAGCAGGCGCCACGTTATTCAAGAGCGATGTTGGAGATCCTATCCTTAATTGCCTACCGACAGCCCATTACCCGAGGGGAGATTGAAGATGTGCGGGGTGTCTCAGTAAGCAGTCATATTATGAAGACCCTTACTGAGCGCGGATGGATTAAAGTGGTTGGTCACAAAGAAGTACCTGGCAGGCCTTCTTTGTATGCCACTACGAAGGAGTTCCTCAGTTACTTTTCGTTAAAGAGTTTGAGTGACTTGCCTAGCACCGAAGTTTTTTCACAGCCTCAAGTGCTAAATGAATTAAATATTATTGATCCTCAAGTGAGCAGTGACGCTCCGACCGAGAAACCGGAACTAAGCAGTATTGATGATGCAGGCATATCGAGTGAACTAGGTGCCGAGCAGTCAAATGAAATAAACGACCAAGAGCAATTACATTAATGAGTGAAAAATTACAAAAAGTTTTAGCCAATGCTGGCCAAGGCTCCCGTCGTGAGATGGAAAAGTGGATCGAAGCAGGACGCATATCGGTAAATGGCAAAATCGCCACGGTGGGAGACAGAGTCGAGCCGGGGGATAAACTGCGGGTTGATGGGCATCTGCTCAGTAGCCAGCGTGAAAAAGCCCACTGTCGTGTGCTGATGTACAACAAACCTGAGGGTGAATTGTGCAGTCGAAAAGATCCTGAAGGCCGCCCGACAGTATTTGACCGCCTGCCCGCGATTAAAAATGGTCGTTGGATTGCAGTTGGACGACTGGATGTCAACACCAGTGGTTTACTGTTATTCACCAATGACGGTGAGCTGGCGAACCGATTAATGCACCCCTCTCACGAAATCGAGCGAGAATATTCGGTGCGGGTATTTGGCGAAGTCGACCAGGCGATAATTAGTCGCTTATGCAAGGGTGTTGAGCTGGAAGATGGTAAGGCCAAGTTTACCGCCGTGCACAAGAAGCCTAGCGATGAAGAAAGCATGAACAACTGGTATAACGTTACTTTGTCCGAAGGGCGAAACCGAGAAGTACGCCGTCTATGGGAGTCTCAGGAACTGCAGGTAAGTCGTCTGATCCGTGTTCGTTATGGTGCTTTAGATTTACAGAAAAATCTGCCTCAAGGGGGCTGGATAGAATTGCCATTGAACGATCTCAATGTGCTGCGCACTAGCGTTGCCCTTAGCAATGAAACTGAGTCCATGGTCAAAGATGAAGATACCAAATTGGATCATCTCAAGATCAGCCGCATGCGTCGTTCGGTGAAAAAACACCGGGTGAATCAGAGTAAGAATAAACCGAGCAAATAAAACAGGTAAAATAAAAACTTATGGCCGCAGGCACTCATCAATACGAGCAAGATCCCCGTAACGAGACGATACTTATCAATATTAATGGTGAGTTATTTCCCCGTAGTGAAGCGAAGATATCCGTTTTTGACAGCGGGTTTATCTTAGGTGATGGGGTGTGGGAAGGTCTGCGTTTGCATTACGGCAAACTGTTGTTTATTAAGCAACACATGCGCAGATTGTATGACGGCGCGAAGGCTCTGGATATGGATATTGGCTTATCCCCTGAGGCACTATGTGAGAGGATCATGCATACCTGCGAAGCAAATAACATGCATGATGGGGTGCAATTCGTTTGATGGTAAGCCGTGGGACAAAGGCCACGCCTTATCAGGATCCACGGGTGACCATTTCGCCCCCACTATCGTTATTATTGCCGAGCATAAATCGCCAGTTATGCAAGCACCTGGTGAAGGCGTGTCGTTATTTACCACTCATGTGCGCCGGGGCTACCCGGATGTGCAAGATCCCAAGCTAAATACCCATTCCAAGCTCAATTGCATCCTTGCCTGTATTCAGGCGACCAAGGCTCATGCAGATGAGGCGCTAATGCTCGATCCTCATGGCTTTGTAGCCACCTGTAATTCTACGCATTTTTTTATTGCCCGAGACGGTGAGGTGTGGACCTCAAGCGGGGGTTTTTGTCTGGACGGCATTACCCGGCGTAATGTGATCAATCTGTGTAAAGCCAATGATATCCCGGTATTTGAGCGCAACTTCACCCTGGCAGATGTGTATGGCGCAGATGAGGCTTTTATTACCGGTACCTTTGCCGGACTATCAGCGGTAAAGCAGGTTGATGGTCGGGTGATTGGCGATGAAGTGATGAGTAATGGGATGACTGGCGATAAACGACCTTCGATGCTGGAACGTTTACAGCAACTCTATATACAGTTAGTTGAATCAGAAAGCCAGGCAGGGTAGACCATGACAACGCGCATTGCCATGTGGTCAGGACCACGGAATATTTCCACTGCGATGATGCGTAGCTGGGAAAATCGCCCTGATACGGAAGTAGTGGATGAACCTTTTTATGCCTACTACTTGAATAAAACTCGCAGCCCCCATCCTTGCTTTGATGAGGTCGTGGCCAGTCAAAGTCCTGATTATATCCAGGTGGCGAAGCAGTTGAGTGAGGATCCCAGTAATGCCCCAAGCAACA
>JAWUXW010000076.1:0-11397 GCA_034111125.1 Paraglaciecola sp. | reverse complement strand
AAGGGCGTTAAGGCTTCGACCTCTCTGTCATTAATGTATTCGATCATCCCGTTGTTGATGTTCCATTGAATAAAAAAAATCAAGGATCCAGTCAAAAAGACGCTGGATAATAAAAAAATGGCAAAAAGTTTGGTCTGAATTTGCATTGGCTCATAGGGACTACTTGAGGTCAGATGTCTACGCTACGTTATTTGGTGCTTTCAGCAAACTATTTAGCGTCTAAGTCATCATATATCCTTATTTTTTACACATTTCTTACTCATTTACTGCACATTGTGGGTGTAATTTGAAAGTTACATTAATGTTACTTTCAGGCAGTCATTATGCACAATCATTGTTTAGCACCCCAAAACCGTGTCCTTGTGGTGCTTACTCTTTTAACCCTTTCTGGTTGTGGTGCCGGACAATCCCGCGAAACTCCCCAGGTTATTCCCGCTATACAACCGGCACCCCTAATTGTTACCCCTGGGGTGGCAGATTCAGCCACTGATGAGGCATTGCGCGGATTAATTAACCAACAAAATATACAAGGCTTCGACGCCCAGGAAGTCGCGCTGCCTGATATACAATCACCCATGGCCCAATTGGGTAAACAACTTTTTTTCAGCAAAAATTTAGGCGGAGAAAACTCGGTAGCCTGTGTGAGCTGTCATCACCCTATGCTGGGGGGGGCTGATGCATTGTCCCTTTCTGTGGGTGTGGATTCAATAAACCAACTCAATCAACAAAGTCATGCACTGCTTGGACAGGGGCGTTTCAGCGGCACAAGCGAAACCAATATGCCCTTAGTACCCAGAAATGCACCTTCTGTTTTCAACATTGCTTTACAAGACGAGGTAGTATTTTGGGATGGCCGGATAGAGCGTCTGGGCGACGGTACTATTGTTACGCCCGATTCAGTATCAGACAATCAGGGCGCACGTCAGGCTGACCCAAACTTACCCACAGGGATCAGTTTAGCCGATGCTCAGTCCAGGTTCCCCCTGACTTCGGCTGCCGAAATGCGTGGTGACTTCGGCCAGAACTTAGAAAACCAATTCCTGCGTGGTGCGCTTGCCGGGCGCTTTGACAACAGTATTGACAGTTACACCAGTACTTGGCCCCAAGCCTTTGAACTCGCCTATGGTGATCAGCAAGTTGATATCGATCGAATAAGCCATGCTATTGGTGAATACGAGCGCTCCATGGTGTTTGTGAATAACAACTGGGAAACGTATTTGCAGGGGGATAACGATGCACTTAGCGAACAACAAAAACTCGGGGCCATACTGTTTTTCACCCCGAACCAACAGGGAGGAGCGGGTTGTAATGACTGTCATAGTGGTACGACGTTTTCTGATTCTGGACACCATTTAGTCGCCTTTCCGCACATTGGCCCGGGTAAGGGCGACGATAGTGGTACCGGTCCTACGGATGACTTTGGACGTGAACGTGTTACCGGCGATATTTCGGATCGTTACCACTTTCGCACCCCCACCTTACTTAATGTGACCACTTCTGCCCCTTATGGTCATAGTGGTGCTTATCAAACTCTGCATGAAGTGGTGCGCCATTACGTTAATCCCCAGGGTGAGGTCAACGATTTATTTGCCGCCCAGGGTGGAAGCGGCTTTGTTCAAGGTCCCGCTGGTAGCGCTCGGGTCTGTCAGCTTGAGCAGTTTGCGGCCATTATTCAAAAAAACAATCTAAGCTGTGAGGCGATACTTGGCGATGGCTTTGACAATTCCAATGCAGCAAGCCAGCACTTACAACAGGCAAGAAATGGGCAGGTAAGGGCTACGGCAATATTAGCTAATAATGCCAGGTTAAACGCTCAGGAGGTTGACCAGATTGTTGCATTTTTAACGGCGTTAACCGATCCATGTGTGCTCGACAGGAGTTGTATGCAGCCGTGGATTATTGATGGCAATGATGAGGCGACTTATCCGGATAATGCGCCACTTATTGCTGAAGATCAAAACGGTGCGGCCCTATAAAAAATAGCTAGCACAGCTCATGTGATAGATTTTTTCCAAGGGTACAAATTTAGCATCCCGTATCCCGTCTGGGTTTGTTATACCATTGGGCCTTCCTAGTTGATCACATATCAAGGAGGAATGGTATTAATTGCTTTCTTCTTTGCTGTATAAATTCATTCCCTTGCTCATCAGGCAATGTTTCATATATGGCTGTACCAATTTATGCTGATAACAGCCATTTTTTCTTGTGCCTTTGTCGCAACCAATGCTGCTTTTTTGCCTCTTGCGAATTTACCGGGTCGTGAATCTAAGATAGGAAGCTCGCAAACCAAGGATTGACAAGCATCTCCAGAGGTAAAGATAAATGGTGGCCAGACCCTGACTCGAGCAGGGGCCTGCCGATTATGAGGCAAAGGGATAGTCCTAAATTCACCGATAAAACGTAACACTTTTTATCGGTACTTAAACCCCTTGAGCGAAACTATGCAGCAATTGTTGGGTTTCCACACCCGTCAGCCCGATTTAAACCGAAGAAAACTATCGAGTTAGCCCGATTGAATTTCGAATTTTTCCCGGACTATAATTTCAGCGGCGATGCCCTGCACTGGCGGGCGTTACTTCTGGCTTGAGTTTGAAATCTGCTCCAAAATCAGTCAGAGGGTGAAATTTCATTGGTGTGGTGGTAGCAACTTCGGTCAATCTGCGAGCGTAATCATCAAGGTAGTTGTCGCAGGCTTCCTGCCCACCAAATACCGGGGAATAGGCAACAAATGGCGGCAACACCTCGAAGCCGGTGTAAAACAAGGTACCATTGTGCAGGTGCCAAAGAGCAACGTTAATATC
Organism: Paraglaciecola sp.; assembly: GCA_034111125.1. GTDB lineage: Bacteria > Pseudomonadota > Gammaproteobacteria > Enterobacterales > Alteromonadaceae > Paraglaciecola. Next base: position 8,596 of record JAWUXW010000076.1, on the reverse strand, counting down.
TCCCATTACACCATCGGGCTCAAACATTTCTGAATAAGCACCACAACTTGTTACCACCATCGCCTTACGACCTTTTAGGCCACCGGTCTCGTAGCGTTTTCCTGCACCATAAACAACAGAGTTAACGAAAACACGATCAAACCAACCCTTAAGAATTGCCGGTGTCGAAAACCAGTAAAGGGGGAACTGTACGATAAATAGATCACACCAGAATATTTTTTCCAGCTCGGCTTTTACATCCTCGGGAAGTTCATCATTTTCCACCGCGAACTTCTGCTCACGGTCATACTGTAAACGGTCAGGAAAGCGCCGCGTAGAAAAGTCATCAGCACTGGCCACAGGGTTGAAGCCCATTTTGTAGAGATCGGAAACAATAACTTCATATCCCTCTGATTCAAGGGTTTCAACACCCTTTTTCAGTAGTGCCCCCTGAAACGATGCATTGGTTTCAGGATGCGCGTATAGGATAAAGACTTTCATATTTTCTCTACGTTAAGCTGTGCTTCAATAATAAAACCGGGTTTCAAGAGTGGTCACATTACTTTGTGCCAAGTGTGAAAACAATAAGCTACATTACTGGTCTATTCAACAGGCATTAAACTTGTTGAGTTTAGGGGCCCCTAAGTTCCACATGTAAGTTCAGGCAATTAAAAAAGGTGCCGTACTAAATGCCTATTTCCGTTTGTTCTTGGACACGTAATTTAGAATAGAAACGGGCACTGTCTTCTTGACTTCAAAGCCTGCAAAAGCTTTTCTGGGAATGATATGACCAAGATGGCTTTCGATGGCACATAGGTTTCTAAAGTTATCCTTAGCAACAAATGAAATGGCTTCTCCTGTTGCTCCGGCTCGGCCTGTTCTGCCGATCCGATGAATATAATCTTCAACTTGATCCGGTACATCATAGTTAACCACACGTGACAGGTCTTGAATGTCGAGACCACGGGCAGCGACCCCTGTTGCGACTAAAAAATTAATTTTACCGGACTTAAAGTCTGCCAATATTTTTTCACGCACTGCTTGGGTTCTGTCACCGTGAATACTTTCTACCGGGATACCCCGTTTTTCTAATTGGCTGACTAATTTAGCTGCACCTTGTTTTGTTTCAATAAAAATAAGCGCTTGCTCCCACTCCTGCTCTTTGATGAGATGACTTAACAATGCTGATTTATTGCCTTTATCAACGGTGACCAACCATTGATCAATTTTGGGTGCGGACTCTTTATTTTGCTTGATGGATATTTCAACCGGCTTGTGGATAGATCGTTTAACCAGGGCACGAACTTCATCAGAAATAGTCGCAGAAAATAATAAGTTTTGACGTTTTTCGGGTAGTCGTTCAATTATTTTATTAATGTCGCCAATAAAACCCATATCAAGCATTCTATCGGCTTCATCTAATACCAGTATCTCAAGTTCATCGAAGTGCAATGCCCGTTGATGTGCAAGGTCTAAAAGACGACCCGGCGTAGCAACCAATATATCAATGCCGCAAATTAAACGTTGTGTTTGTTCCGATGAAGCAACGCCACCATACATTGCCATTGATATCAGTTCTAAATGTTGGCTATAGGCTGCAATACTCTTTTCAACCTGCACCGCCAATTCTCTAGTGGGCACAAGAATAAGGGCACGCACACGTTTACCCCGTAGCTTACGATCCGTATTCAGTAGTTGCAGAATAGGCAATACAAAACTTGCGGTTTTACCTGTGCCGGTTTGCGCAGCAGCAATCAAGTTTTTACCGGATAAAATGACCGGAATGGCTTGTTCTTGAATTGGGGTGGCTTGGCTATAACCTAAATCAGTTACTGCTTTTAGAATAGGGGCTGATAACTGCAATGATGAAAATGACATGTAAGGCCTTATGGATTAGATTCTAAAGTTTCTTGGCGAGGAAAATTGTATGCTGACTGTTTTTCCCCGGACGAGCTTGTACAAGGCGTGTATCAACTCTAAAGCCTATCTTTTTTAAGCGCACGGTAAATAAATAATCGGGGCCTGCAGACCATATGGCCAGCATGCCATTGGGTTGCAGTGTGTCATAGATGTCCTTTAGTCCGTCTTCAGAATAAATCCAATTATTATCGGTGTGAGTCAGCCCCTTGGGACCGTTATCAACATCAAGTAAAATTGCATCGAAGATAGCTTGTCTTGAGGTTAATAACTCTTTGACATCGCCAATGTGTAGCTTAGTTCGCGGGTCTTGCAGCGGGTTGCCTGCACAGTTACCTAAAGGGCCTCTGTTCCATTGAACGACTTCAGGTACCAATTCCGCAACCGTCACCTGGGAGTCAGCATTCACTGCTTTTAGGGCTGCGGCCAAGGTATAGCCCATGCCTAAACCACCGACTAAAATGTGCGCATCTAAGTGTGGTTTAATATGGGCACAACCTAATTGGGAAAGTACTTTTTCTGAATTATACAAACGGCTGTTCATGAGCTCGCCACGTTTGCCAGGCAACTTTATCGAGAATTCATCACCGCGCTGGGACAATTTTAATTCACCACCATTGTTGGGTATTTGTGCGGTGTCTAGATGGGTCCAAGGGATCATAGGTGGGCCTAATAAATCTGATTATTCTAGGAGTTTGATGAACGCGCACTTTATCACAAATGTTGCCTCAAACCTTAGGCCCTGCAATATTGTCCTCGGCTGGCTAATGGCTGTGCGCGCAAACGCTTCGCTGTTTTGTTTGGTTTCAGGTTTCCACCACACCATAGAGGTTCAAACCGCACCAATGCGGATGCTCGGCTCGCGTATCCCATGCCACAACAGATTGATGAAACACGTCACTTATGACATCGCTACCTAATACCATTGCGCCTTGATATGAGCTCAACTCACAAGGCGTTGGCAAGTTTCATAGCAAGGCATAACGTCGAAGGAATGCTACATGCCTTCATAGACCTTGCAATGCCGCTCGCCAGCCCTTCCCGAAGGGCAATACCTAAGTCGCTTACGCTTTGGCCATTATACAAGTTAAAACACGCCGTGATTACGTTACTTTTATTCATCGCTGATTGAGCAGATATTTAGGTGGATCGGTGTAACTAGACATCTAGTGTTAATTTTTTCGGCAAAAAAAAGTGTCGTTGCTTACAACGAATAGTCGTCGTCATCGCGATAAGCGTAAAATTTTCTTCGTTCATCAAGCTTTAATTTTTGCTCAGTAAGTTTTGTCGATTAACTATGCTCAGATTACGTCCCACCATGTCTTGGAAACTGACAAATTTACGGGCTGCATCTAGATCTTCTAGGCTGGCCTCTACATTGCCCAAAACATAATGCATCACTGCTCGGTTATTATAAGAAATAGCTGAGGCTTTACCTGTGTCAATTGCGGCTTGGCAGTATTGGTTTGCCTGTTCCATATCGTTAATGGCTAAATGGGCAACGCACAAGTTATCAAGAAACGGTTTACGTAAAGACGCCGTTGAAGTTTTGGTCAAACCCGCCTTGCTTTTGCGGATACCCTGTTCAAATTTACCTGATTCAATTTCTCTTACACCGATGACTTCCGCCACGCTGGTTTTCACCATCAATCGTGAGACTTCCATTGCATCAGATGCAGATGCTTGGCTTACTGGCATTATCATCAGTATGGCTAAAACCGCTAAAGAGAATGATTTGTTTGTTGTTTTCATAATGACCTACCTTTTATGCTTGAACGAGTGGATAACGCTGAACCGGTATTGATTCATGTTTACTTATTTACTTACGCTACTTGCTTGCACCGCAAGTGCCTGATGAGTATGGTTACCTGGTCGGAAATTTCCTGAGGAAGAGCTGATAAAAAGCCGATGAAATTGTGATGAAAAACCGATATTGGTGTTCACACGCCAAATACTGAGGTGATAATTGAGTGGGACCAGATAATTGACTGAAATAGCGCTACCTGAAAATGGTTATTTTCGTTTAGGTGACTACTACGTTGACGTGGGCGATCATAGAGTATTTCATGGTGATCAAGGCCGTCGCTTAGAGCCCAAAGCCGTGCAAGTGCTTTATCAGCTTGCTTTGTGTGCCGGCGAGACCGTTAGTCGACAAGAATTAATGGACAAAGTATGGCATGCGCGTGTGGTGATAGAGGATGCCCTGACTCGGGTCATCTCGCAGCTTAGGCTAACTTTCAACGATAGTAAAACTCGCCAGGTGATCCAAACAGTGCCCAAAAAAGGTTACCGGCTATCGGCAGACGTTACTTGGTTGACCAGACAAGAATTTATTAAACTCAGCACAAAACATAGCACCGCATCAGGTTTAGCTTGGTCATTTAATAAAGGTAAAGTTGCAGCACTTATAATGTCGAGCGTATTACTTACTCTGCTGATCTTTGTCTTATTTCTGGAGACTTCTAAGCATGAGGGATCTGTGCTCGAAGCACTTACTCAGGATATTGAAAAAAAGAGGTCAAAGACAGAAACTACCATCGCGTTTTTACCATGGCGCAATCTTACCGGCGATGCTCATAATGACTATCTGGCCGAGATGCTCCCGGAGGAACTGTCAATTGCTCTAGCCAAGTCAGACAAGGTCAAGGTGCTCGCACACTATTCTTCTCCTGCCCTTGCCAAAGCCCCCCGAGCATTAGATCCTTTGCTTGAGCAAATAAACCTCCAGTATTGGGTGGAAGGCAGTATTACTGAGGCAAATGAGCGCATTCGGGTCTTAGTGCGTCTGGTCGAAAAACAGAGTGATAACGCGCTTTGGTCGGAAGTGTATGAAGATGACATGCAAAACCTGCTGACTTTGAATGCCAGGGTCGTCTCAGATATTAATGCACAATTGTTTGGACAAAGCGCCCAAGCAAATTTCACTATAGCATCCGACAGTGTAGATATTAATGCTTACCGAGCCTATCTTCAGGGAAATTACTGGTGGATGAATGGCTTAACCAGCGAGTGGTTTTTTCGAGCACAAGCATCGTTCTTAAAAGCAACTGAGCTGGCGCCTAATTTTGCCGCGGCGTTTGGCAGTTTAGCCTTTATCTACGCGAGGTATAATTATCATGATATCTACATGGTTAAGGCAGTCGCTGTTGCCAAAGCCAGGGTGGCTATTGAGAAGGCCTTACAACTTGATCCTAAGGATATTAACGGCCTGCTTGCTGGCGCCTTATTGGCTATTGAAGACTTGCAGTTTGATACGGCGCAGCAATTAATCGATAAAGTATTAAGTGTAGATGCCTCGAACACCAGAGGCCTATATGTTTATTCGGAGTTGGCCTTGGCCAAGAATCAGTTTGATACGGCGCTTACTTTTGCTGATAAAGCGCTGCAGATAGATCCTCTATCGCCTTGGATAAACGTAAACAAAGCCATTGTGCACTATTGGCGTAATGAGATGGGCAAAGCGCTGACATCAGTCGAGCACGCCATCGATATTGATAGTAATTACACCTGGGCTTATGTTTGGAAAGCCAAAATACTCAGTCAAAAGGGACAGGTTTCAGACGCTATTCAGGCAATGATAGCTTGCTTGGAAATTGATGATGGGTCGCAAGTCAATAGCATTTACTTGGCGCTGCTATATACCAAAGCTGGAATGCCTGAGCAGGCTGAAAGATGGTTTGCCCATGCAGCATCCCTTTATGGCGATACCCCCGACGCCAGATTTTGGCAAAGCTATTCAAGCTTTATCAAGCAACAAGAAACCCCGGATATCGCGCTGCAACTAATCAATCAGCTCGCCATAAAAACTACTCGCTTTTTTAGTTTAGTGCCTTTACAAAAGGCCTTACTATCATCGCAACCCCTGCTGATAAAACAAGCCTTGCCCCAGTTTCTGTCACTTATTGAGCGCCCGAATCAATCAGGTTTTTGGGTTAATCATCACAATCAATACAGTGCCTACGCCGCCTTAGCCTTAATGCAGCAGCTAGACAGCGTTGAATATGAGCAACCAATAGCCTTACTAAATGCTCAAATTATGGCATTTGAGCGTAAAGTTGATGTGCGGCAGCGAGCAGATATCAAGTAAAACGCGCTAGGTATGTGAGTTAAGTTATGAGTCGTATTCGTGGTGTTATCGCCAATGTTATAGGCCGCAGTACATAGGGAATAAAATTAAAAGCGGTGTCGAAGCCACCTAAAAAAATAACACCAGCTTGCCGACTGGGATGGTCAGCGTTGCTGGTGTTGGGTACTTTCGAGCCTAAAGTTCGTCCTTACCCTAGCAAGCACCGAGACCTTTTTTCATGACCGTAGCTTATTCAGCAGACAGGATATTGTTGCTAGAAAATGTGGTCTGAACGCCAGCCGCCTCGCGCCGCCCATCACTGTATATAGCGAAGACCAGTGCAAAACACATTAAAACCATCACAATCGAAAACGGTAGCGCGCCAATTACCATGGCCATCTTAATGGCCGCTGTACCGCCAGAAATCAGCAGGCCCGCCACCACAAGCCCAAGGGCTACACCCCAGAACAGGATATGTGGTCGAGCTTTGGGACCTTCGTCGCCCCCCGCGTTTATGGTGTTCACGATCAACACCGCTGAATCGGCTGATGTGACAAGAAACGTCATCAGTAGCACAACAATTAATAGGGCCATACCCCATGCCAACCATTCACTGATAGGCGCTAGCATGAATTCTGTCATGGCAAAGATCTTGTCTGCATTGGCTGCAGCAAAGATCACACCGTTGGCGCCACCATTTAGTTCCAGATCGATGGCAGTTCCACCGGCCCAAGCGAACCAAACAAAACACATCAATGATGGTACCAACATCGCACCAAGCACAAATTCACGGATCGAGCGCCCACGGGATATACGGGCAAGGAACAATCCTACAAAAGGTGCAAATGCAATCCACCATGCCCAGTAAAATACTGGCCACCAGCCCTGCCACTGGGTCAGCAAGAATGCCTTTGATCCTTGAACCCCATCTGTCGTCCAGACATTAAAGCTCATCTGTGGCAGTGCGATCAGATAATCCCAAATACCAAGGAGCATCGCAGAGCCACCAAAAAAGGTCGCGCCAAAGATGATAAAAAATCCAAGTAGGATAATTGACAGGAACATGTTGATATTGGACAGCCATTTGATGCCTTTGCCCACCCCCGATAGCGCGGACAACGTCGATGCCCCCATGATCATTACCAAAGCGACAATAATGCCTAAGGTGGATGCATCACCTTCGGCAGTTACCAGACCGCCAATGCCTATTCGCGTCAGTCCTGCAACAAACTGTTCCACACCAAACCCAAGTGTCTGTGCCACACCCAAAATGGTCGCTACAACGGCCACAATATCGATAAAGTGCCCCAACGGTCCAGACAGCGCCTTGCCAAACAAGGGGGTCAGCGATGAACGAATGGTCAATGGCAATGCACGGCGATAGCTAAAGAACGCCATCGACAGGCCCGCAATAGCGTAGCATGCCCATGCGCCTAATCCCCAGTGCAGGAAGGACCACTTGTATGCCATGCGCACATTGTCTTGGGCACCGCCGGTGGTAAATCCTTGAATGACCTCAGGGTTATTGGCGAAATGGCTAACGGGTTCGGCCACTGCCCATGTCAGCATGCCAACTCCAATCCCGGCACTGAACATCATCGAAAACCATGAGAAATTGGTAAATTCGGGTTTTTCGCCTGGTTGCCCCAGATTCAGCCGACCCGCCGCAGGCCAAAGTGCCAAGCCGATACATACTATGACAAAAAGGGCGACAACCCAGATGTACCAAGCTGCAAAATTAGCCAAAATCAGTGTGTTCCAATCCCCGAGTATTTTCCCAGCATGGACGGGCCAAAAGATTGCCCAAACAACAAGCGCACTAATAATGATTTTACTCACGACTGTCACATCGAGGCTGAATCCACGATAAAAACCAGTTGTCGCAAGCTTAATCGGAAGTTCTGATAATGCTGGTTTTGGTGCCATGATTGTTTTCCCGTTGACTACTCTTATTGGGAATAACTAGACACCCAAACGAAACAACTAGCCAACCAAGATAACACGCTTGTTCAATTCATGACATCTAGCCCTGTTTATGCAGCGAGATCCCTTGCTCTTAGGTGTCAAACTGGTCAAAAAACCCGCATTTTGCTTTGTTGAGGTGTGAAATAACTTCAAAACTACGTTGCTCACTCTCGCCAATTTGCACCCAAACATCATGCTTTTTATTGGCCCAATCTAAACCGACAGAAATTGAGAATTTACTTTTTAAATCATTCATTACAAATCTCCAAAAGTGGAACAATGTTATGTATTCTTTACTCTTTGAAAGAAATATAGACAGCGTTTTCTGGCAAGCCCTGAGTATTCGTTATGAGTAAAGTAACTCGTTGCATCGAGAGATTAGTTATCATGGCTGTCCAGTTAATTTTCCCACGGCAAAACAACTCTGACCGAGCAATCAACAAGCCACCCATAATAACGCTCGTCGTTAAAACCAGTGAGAGCAAAATCCTTGGATTCACATTCAAAGGGGGAGGCATTCAATGGCACCCGAAGACTTTGCTGAAGTTTAAACAGCAAGTTCGGCGGTTAACGAACCGTAACTGGGGCGTGTCTATGCATTACCAACTCTTTAAAATCAGCCAATATTTACGTGGCTGGATAAACTACTTTGGGATAGCCAATTGTTAT
>JAWUXW010000075.1:0-9054 GCA_034111125.1 Paraglaciecola sp. | reverse complement strand
CCACAAATACTTAAGGGTATCCGGCGAATTGGTTTTATAGGGGATGGTTTCAGTGGCTTCGAGGCGACGTTTTTGCTCGTCTAAGCGGGCTGTGATTTGATAGTCCACTTGTTGCTGCCAGTATTGATGGCCCGGCTCACCAGCGGCATTTCGATAAACATTTGGGGTGGGCAGAACTTCGTCTAATTGACGAAACTTGTCTTGGAAATCACCTTTAGTTTGATTGATGGCAGCATTTGCCGAGGCAATAAATAACAGCGACAGCATTACTGTCATGATCATTTTGTTTAACATGTTTTTCCCTGGATTCGGTGGTACTTTTTATGCAGCAGCTTTAGTGATATACCCAAGTGACCTCAAAATGCAGAGTTCAGCGGGATTTGAAACCCGCCCGAAGGGAGCTTAGGCATCTTGAGGTCACTTGGGTATAAAAGCCCCTGTCGGTCGTGATGATATTACAAATTTGGCCATAGATCTGCAATATGCCGTCTAAGGAAGTTAAGAGGCTGTAAACAAACACTTGCAAACCATCGATTAGTTAAGGTTTAGCAAAGAAATTTCGCTCATAGCTTATAACTACATCAGCTTGTTTCTTAGATGTATTGTCGTAATCTAAATGGCTTGGTAATTTGAATGGTGAGTTATGTCTGAATTTAGCTGGAAAAGAGCAGTGATTAAGGTAGGAAGCAGCTTGATTGCCCCAGAAGGCCATCAGTGCAGCCCACTATTATTACTGCCCATTGCCCGCTTTATCAGTGAGAGCCGGGCTCAAGGTAAAGAGGTGATCTTGGTATCCTCTGGCAGTGTGGCAGCAGGGCGCAGTAAAATTGCCCACAAGCATTTACCCTCTATTTCCGAGAAACAAGCCATGGCGGCGATTGGTCAGACCCAGATGATGGCTAACTGGGCGCGACTCTTCGAGTTTGATTGTGCCCAGATACTATTGACCTCAGACGATCTGCATAATCGCACCCGATATGTGAATATCAAAAATACCTTGCGAGAATTGCTGAACAATAATGCGCTACCGATCGTCAATGAGAATGACACCGTGGCGATTAACGAACTAAAAGTAGGGGATAACGACAACCTCGCAGCCTACACCGCGCTAGTGGCGCAGGCAGATACCTTGATAATTTGCTCAGACATTGACGGCTTGTATGATGGGGATCCCAGGACAAATCCAGAAGCGAAGTTGATAAGTGAGGTGGATGAAATTACCCCACACATTCACTCACTCGCAGGTGGAGCGGGCAGTGCTATTGGTACTGGCGGCATGCGAACTAAATTACAAGCAGCTGAAAAATGTGCGCAAAGTGGTATTCAAACCCTGATAGTAAATGGACGGGATGGCTTGGTATTTGATAATTTACTGCAAGGTAAGCGACAAGGCACTTTGTTTAAGCCTGCTAAGACCCAGGACAATGCCCGCAGCCAATGGCTCAAGCATACCCTACAGACCTCTGGCAAAATTCAAATTGACGCCGGTGCAAAACGGGCGTTGCTGAACAATGGCGCATCCCTGTTACCCTCTGGAATAATAGGTATAGAAGGCGCATTCAAGCCAGGGGAAGCCGTTGAAATTGTTAGTGAAGGACAAATTATCGCTAAAGGCTTAACCTTGTATAGCGCTGCAGATTTACGGGCAATAAAGGGTCTGCGCAGTGACAAAATTGAGCCCACACTGGGCTATTCGTTTGGTGAAGCGATAGTACATAGAGATGATATGGTGTTGGTATAAACCAGCATAGTATGATTAAGCAAAAAGAAAGGATAAAAATATGAGTTTTTCCATCGAGGAAGCGGCGCGCAAGGCCAGGCAAGCGTCCAGACAAGTGGCCAAATTGGGTGCGGAGCAGAAGAACCAGCTTCTAAGGGATATCGCCAGCCGCATGCTGGAACATACGGCACAGGTACTAGTGGCTAATGAGCAGGATCTGTCCGCAGGAAGGGCCAATGGCCTGGACGCTGCGATGTTAGACAGACTTAAGTTAACACCCCAGCGTATTCAGGGGATCGCCGATGCAGTGTTGGAAATTGCTGCTCAGCCGGATCCTGTTGGAAGTATCGCCAATATCCAACGCATGCCAAGCGGCATTCAAGTGGGTAAAATGCGTATTCCCCTGGGCGTCATCGCCATGATTTATGAGTCCCGCCCGAATGTCACAATTGATGCTGCCGCCCTGTGTTTAAAAGCAGGTAATGCCGTGGTACTGCGCGGAGGGAAAGAAGCCTTGCATTCTAATCTGGCATTGGCCCAGTGCATTCGCTATGCCCTGGAGAAACATCAACTCGATCCTGCGACCGTAACAGTAGTACCTGAGCCTGATCGGGCGGTGATGAATGAATTGATGACCCTGGATCAGTATATTGATTTGATCATTCCCCGGGGAGGCGAAGGGCTGATCCGGTTTGTCAGTGAAAATAGTCGCATACCGGTGATCCAACATTACAAGGGCGTGTGTCATTTGTATGTGGATGACGCTGCAGATGAAGAAAAAGCCCTTAAACTCTTAGAGAACGGCAAGTGCCAACGCACGGGAGTGTGTAACTCCCTGGAAACCTTGTTAGTTAACCAGGATATAGCCCCAAGTTTTTTGCCGCAAGCGGCCCGCTTGCTGGCCGAGCATGGCACTAAAATTCACGCCTGCGAACAGAGCATTAGCTATTTCCCTGATGCCCTTGCTGCTACAGAAGACGACTGGCATGCAGAGTATCTGGCCATGGAAATAGCAGTCAAAGTAGTGAAAGATGTTGGTCAGGCAATCGAACATATTGAAGACTACGGTTCGGGACATACCGAAGTGATTGCCACTCAGAATTACAGCCGTGCCCAGGAGTTTATTCGCACGGTAAATTCCGCCGTCGTCATGGCCAATGCCTCATCGCGCTTTTCTGATGGCGGCCAATTAGGCTTGGGGGCGGAAATAGGCATTTCCACCAGCAAGTTACATGCCTATGGCCCCATGGGTGCTGAATCCCTGACCACCGAGAAATTTATTGTAATGGGTGATGGTGAAATACGAAACTGAGGCCAAGGCAAGCTCCAAAAAAATGAAGCGTTACCAACACTATATCTTTGATTGGGGAGATACCTTGATGGTTGATCTTCCCGGTCAAGTTGGCCCCATGTGTGATTGGCCTGAGATTGAAATCGTGCATGATGCTGCACAGTGCTTGTCAGCATTATCTAAGGTTGCCCAATGCCATATTGCCACCAATGCGCTTAATTCTAACGAAAACGAGATCAGAGCAGCCTTTGTCAGAGCCGGTTTAAGCCGGTTTATCGACACTATTTTTTGTGCCTACACTATAGGTAAGAGCAAGCCTGAGCCCGAATATTTTCAATTTGTCATCTCGAAACTCCATGTGCCTAAAAGCGATATAGTGATGATTGGCGATTCTCTTGAAAAAGACGTACGTGGAGCTTTGCGACAAGGTATTGATGCTATTTGGTTTAATCCATTGCAGCTAACTGTGCCTAAGGGCATTAGAGCAATAAGTTGCTTAGTTGAACTAGTGAAATCTTAAAAAAATGCGGAGCAGTATTTATGACTCAATCCATTAGCGGCGTTTGCCTATGCGGAAAAGCAAGGTTTCTATTGAGAAAAACGTTAAACGTTTTCACCTTTGCCATTGCCTACAATGCCGCATAATAACCGGCTCTGCCCATGCATCTAACTTGTTTACTAGACCTGAAGCCCTTGGGTGGACATCTGGCGAATCAAGTAAAAAAATTGACTTTCCCGGACGGGATTTCACCGTGGTGTTTTGCACTGAGTGCTGATCTGCCTTTTGTTACTAAAAACGGCAAAGCGCTGATCGTACCTGCGGGCTCTCTTGATGCCGAACCTAATATTACACCCAACGACAATATCTTCTGGGCCGAGCGCGCTTCCTGGTAAGATCTTGGCGTCACAGCCAAACATTGTGATGGATTTCCCGAATAGTGTATTGCGAGTTTCGTACGGTAAATTCCAGATTTTTTCTGTATGCATCTGACCACCGTGCATGACGGATCCATATGGGCCTTCTAGTTTTGTCAAAACAACAAGGAGCAATCTACTTACCAAATAAATATGCTTTTTGAGCATTTATAATGTTTAATTACCTTCGAGTTTTGCCAACAAATCAAGTGAATGAAACACCTTTTATTGATCATATTAGTCATTTTAAGCTTTATTCCCATTACCCAAGCCAAGGACTTATCTGTTGGCTGGGAGTTGTGGTATCCCTATCAATATCATAATAAGCAAAATGAGCTCGTTGGACTGGATATTGAGACCTTCAATGCAATCATGGCGCAAGCAAAGCTAAAATTTACTAGTGCGGAGATCCTCTGGAAAACCCATTTGCAATTTATCAAGACGGGTAAAATGGATATGGCAATGGGCGCGTCTAAAAACGACGACAGAGAACAATATGCGTATTTGTCTCTTCCTTATAGGCAAGAGACGGTAAAATTATTTATTAAAAAAGGAAATTCAGTAAAGACGGAACTAACATCATTGTCTGACTGGGTTGATAGGCCCTTATATGATTGGTGTTGAGGCCGGGTATTATTACGGGAAAGAATATCAGGACTTGATTAAGCGCCCTGACTTCCAAAAGAATATTAGTGAGGTGATCGATTTAGAGCAAAACGTAACTTTGCTATTGGACGGGAAGCTAGATGGCTTTTTAGTCGACCTTATCACCATGCAAGCATTCGTAAATAAGTACGATATGCACAATACCTTCAAGCAACACCCCCTTGAGATTTATAGCGCAGACATTTACCTTATGCTCAGCAAAAAAAACTATGACGAGTTTTTGTTAAATAAAATTAACCAAGCCCTGTTAGCAAACAGAAATAGGAGAGTATTTTGATATCCGGTTACAGGATCAGTATTAATAAGGCTGAATTTGATATTGATGCCATTCATGCCTATTTAAGCCAGTCGTATTGGTCACCCGGCATCCCCAAAGAAACGCTAGAACGGGCTATCGCTCATTCACTCTGTTTTGCTGTTTTTAACGAGAGTAACGAACAGGTTGGCTTTGCCCGTATGATCACCGACACTGCTACTTTTGCTTATCTGGCTGATGTTTATATTCTCGACGCCCACAGAAATAAAGGCTTAAGCAAGTGGCTTATGCAAAGCGTGGCCGACCATCCGGACTTACAAGGTTTACGCCGCATTATCTTAGCTACCCGTGATGCTCATGGTTTATATAAGCAATTTGGTTTTAAGCCACTAGCCAATGCAACAACCTTTATGGAACTATGGGCTCCTGAAGTTTATAGCCAACTTAAATGAAATCTGCATTAATCAAATAAATACTCTACGAATCAAATAAATAGCGTATACAGTAGTATAAAATAATACACAATCGTCAATTTAGGGAAGTATAGAGATGGCTTATGATTTTGGAACCAGTACCTTAGGGATAAATAATCCGTTTAAGCCGGAAGGCTTGGCAAAAGTATTCAGCGGTACTGCCATCTGCATTTTGGCGATTATTCCGCTGCTTGGCGTGGCAGATGATCTGAAGATTGATTTGGGCTTAGCCTGGGTTAATGCGCTATTGGGCTTGGCCTTATTGATTCTGGGTATTCGCCACGCTGGCATTGGTTTATTTCAGCTCTTTAAGTATTTTGTGGGTCGTTCGGTTCCGACTTCTCTTGCCTATAACAAAAATGTCAGTGAGCGCCAAAATGCAGACCGGGAGCGCGATCATACCGCGTACAAAGCAACAGATTTAGAATCTATGTTGATGGGACGAAAAAATTCCACCTTTACAGAACCACAGGGCTGGGTAGCTCGACTCATCCATACCCTTGTTCCTCGGTTAATATTCAGCCCTTATCCGATCAGAAATTTCGTCCAGGAATTGGGCGGATTGGTTTGTTCGACAGTGGTGGCTTTGATCGCTTTTGCTGCTGCATATTTTGTTTCTGTCTCGGGTTTAGTGGGCGATGCTGGTAATGTGATCACGCCGGTCTTGTCCATATTATTATTGGTTTACTTGATATTAGTGTGGCGCTCTGCGGCCTCGTCACTAGTTGCAAGGAATATGCGCAAGTTACAAGATAAAACTGCCACGAGCCTCGCTAAACTATTGGTTTTTGCGATTGTTGTTCCCATTGTGGTGGGCTTTTTCTATAGCAAACTCAATACCCGAACGACCCAGCAGCTACAGACGTTTATGACCGAATTGTTGGTGTTTGATGCTTGGTTTAACTTGCTATTGCTTATCGTCCTCAGCACCGCCGTTATTGGAGTGTCCTGGGTCATGATCCGTGAACGATTAGCGCTGGCAAAACCGAGTACCGAAGTGAGTGAGTTTCGTGAAAATCTACAGGAATCGGTGCATCCCAACGAAATATTTATCAATATTGAAAACATCGTACTGGCTAATCGGCGCTACAAGGAAATACCCAATCGTATGTATCAGGAATTTGATCCTGAATTACTTGAACAAAGTCAGGGTAAAGGTAGCTTCAAGGGTAAATTGTTAATAGAAACGCAACCAGAGTTTAGCCAGTTGAATTTCAGCCAAAAATTCAATGCGTTTAGATTAATGGCCACAGGTGTAGCCCAGGTCCTGGTGTTTGGTGCCGCGCTGTTATTATTTTACGTGGTGACAGATGGCTATCTATTATATCAATTCGCAGCGGAGAACTTGAGCCAACTCCAAGCGTTAAGTACTCAACAAACTAGCCAGGTGTGGCAGGACTTCGGAGAGCAACTAAGCGGTTTTTTAAGCTTACTCTTTAGCTGGTTGACTGTTGCCGCGGGAGCCTCCATTTTAGAAAGAGGAACCAATCTCTTTTGGGCTGAAATGCAGTTTAGTAGCTTGCTTATGTGGATGAAAACCGAAGGAACGTTTACCGAAAGTAAAGTATCAACCGGCATGTCTATTCATGATTCGACCCGTTCAGAAAACGTGGTGGTGCGCAGTTCAATTACTCCCTGGATAATTACCACACGAGTAATGACTTCAACCTTTGCCACCAGTGGCAGCAAAAATCTTGAAATGCCTCGTTATATTATGCAAATGCATAAAAATGATCAGGAAATAGGGGCGATTGTTGGAGAAATTATCTCATTTTTGCGTAAACGAGAAGCGATCGCGTCGATCACAAATGAGCGGGATTTAAGTAGTGCGGAAACCATTTATCGAGTCAATGAAGCCAGTCGCGCCCAGCCCAACTCTGTGTCTGCTCAGAATGATGATCAAAGACTTGAAGAGCAGGCCGCAGGTAAACTACGGCAGGATTCTGGAGACTAGAAAGTAACTGCCAAACACCAGCTAACAACGTTTGGCTAAGTTTTTGATATGACCCTTATGGGGCACTATGTCCCTCCGCTGATTGTTTAAGCATCGCATAATAAAATTGAATAGCCTGCAAGTAATCCTTTACTGCTATCTTCTCGTTGATCCCGTGAAAACCTTTCAAGGTGTGTGGATTAAGTCGCACCATCATAAAGCGATACACATTGTCAGATAGTTTATAGAAGTGTCTGGAGTCAGTTGCGCCAAGCACTAAATAAGGGGCAACCAATATCTTCTCGTCAAGTCGCCTAATGGTTTTTTCGATTAACTTAAAGCCGTAACTGCTGGTGGACGAAATGGGGGAAGCCTCATTGCCCATAAAGCTCTCGATGTGCACCCTAGGGTCATCGATAACCTTTTCCAGGTGGGCTTGAATAATGGCGATAGTGTCGCCCGGTAATATCCTGAAATTTACGACAGCGCTGGCCTGAGTTGGCAATACATTGGACTTATTGCTGCCCTGCAACATGGTGAGCGCCGTGGTGGTGCGCACTGAGGCAGCGGTGCTCGGCTTGCTTAAAAGGACATTTTCAACAAGGGGGGAGAGTAGCCACAGATTGGCCATCGGCAGACGGATGCTCAAGGGCATGGAGTATGCGGTCCACTACTCAGCCGAGTGGCCAGTAGTTATGAAGCGAATCACCATTTGCGTCAAGAGCTATTGCAAGAGATAAGCTTAGCGGTATGGCAGGCCTTACGAGGTTTTAAGGGTAATAGCAGCGTGAAAACCTATATTTTGCGGGTCGCCCACAACAAAGCAGTTAATCATGTGGCCTACCATGCCAAACAACCGAGCAATGATGCTTATTGTGAAGTAGCGAAGCCATCTGCTAGCTCAGCACCTAGTTCAGAAAGCAATATGAGCCAGCAGCAGCAAGTACAACGCTTGTTAGTGGAAATACGTAAACTCCCCCTGCACACTCGGCAGATTGTCACCATGTCGATGGAAGGTTTGAGTTATCAGGAAATTGCTGAGGTATGTGGAATTCAGCTGAACAATGTTGGCGTGATCCTCAATCGCAGCAAAAAAATTCTTACGGAGGCCATGCAAGATGAGAGATAAGCAAGATCCGCTGGCCAATATCTGGCAGCAACAAACGGTCTCAATACCGGATATTGCAGAGCTTGAAAAAAGATGCAGAAAGTTACAGTGGCAGCACCGATTTTTTTACAGCATGGATGTTGTTGGTTTTCTGGTCGCCTTAGGTACTTCTGTCTGGGCTTACGAAAGACTTAAGTGGTTTGGTCAAATATGGATGGGCGTGATGATGATACTGCTGCTAGTTTTTACCCTCTATGTGGGTTGGCTGCGACGTCATGCCTTGCGTATTATGAGAAGTAGTACGGATGACTATTTGCACAAGCTCAGAGCGCAATTTAACAATAACATTAAACTCGCCCAGCTCACCAAAACCTCTATTTGGATGGCCTTACTTGCGTTAGTGATTTTTTATTTTGGGGGATGGTTTTTCGATACCATAGCGCCCGAAAAGCTGTTAAAGAAGATCGCACTATCCTCGGTGATTTTCGCAGTGCTGATACCGTCAGCATGGTATTGGGCACATAAACGAGAGCAAAAATTTAAAAACGAAATTGCCAATCTGAATGACATGCTGAAATAAAATTGTATCAACAGACGGTGTAATACCAATCCACCTAGATATCCGCTCACTCAGCGATGGATAAAAGTTAGCGTAATCACCGCGTGTTTTTACCCATCTAACGGTGAAGCAT
>JAWUXW010000074.1:0-18473 GCA_034111125.1 Paraglaciecola sp. | reverse complement strand
AGCATACTGCTGCCATCTCCGAACCAGAGGATATCAGCACAATATTTGCGGCCAACTATCATAGGTATGTTAATAAGCAAGGGCTTCATTACTTGTTGGATTTCACTAAGGCTTATTAGCAATGATATGAAGGCAGTTCTGGCGATGAGTTGCATACAAAGCAGACTATTTGATTATACTGGTTGAAATTCAACCAAGACGGAATGTTTGGTGAGTGCCGCAAAATGCGGAGATATAAAATGCATTCTAAAAAACAGACTATTGAAGAATCTATTATCTTAAAGATTAGCGGCGGGTTTTCTTTATGTTTATTAGCGTTTTCCCTCGTTTTCGCCTTCCATTCAGACTGGGTAATGGCAACTCTGGATCTCTTTGCAACGAGTACTTCCGCTGTGCTTTGTATACGTATATCGCAGCCGTAAAATCCAATTTTCCCGCTGGGCGCTGGCCTTATTATTTTCATCACTGGTATTTATAGCCGTGCCTATAAAAGGCAGTCAGCAACTAATGTAGAGTTACCCCGTTTCAATCGGCATCTTTTATTTACTGAACCCGAAAATCGCCACTAGCCTTAGCTTCGGCCTCGCAGTGAGCTTAGGCGTATTAACCTGAAATGGGTTACTGCAGTGACGCCTATGTTACAAACTCTGTAGTAGGAATATCCCAACTAGGTAAATTAAGGGTAAGTGTAGGCATGCGCTCAGATCACTAACTGTATTTTTGCCACAGTAGAGGAAGCAGAAACTTATTTAGCAAAACAATTATCATCGAGGAAAATTGTTTAATTCTCCAAGTAAGTCCCATCCAGCTTAAGTCATACTTTTTCTTTTGATTTTGCATAAATCAGTGCAGATTCTCAAGACTCATCAGCCACTTTGCTTTATTCTTTAAAGCATGAAAAACGTAAAAGATGATAAGAACGATGAGCACATCGCTAGATCCTAAAATAGCTGCCGACATTGGCCAGTATGACCCGGAAAAACGCCTCAAATACCTGCTAAAAGAAGTCGTTGCCAATCAACAAATCTGGATACTCACAGACGAAGATGGCTGCGTCATGCTCAACAGCGACGACGAAGACTGCGCCCCTGTTTGGCCGGATCAAGAATTTGCCGAAGCCTGGGCTACCGGAGAATGGGCCGACTGTAAAGCCGAGGCCATTAGCCTAAAAGTGTGGTTTAGCCGCTGGACTCAAGGCTTAGAAGGCGACGATGTGGCGATTGCAGTTTTCCCCAATCAAGATGAAGAAGGCCTGGTAATTTCTGCTCAGGAATTAGATTTTGAGCTAAAGAATCAAGGGAAAAAATAAAGTTTGCGCCTTGAAGATTATTTTTGAAAGGTCTCGAACTGATTCGGCAAGTAGTCCACCAGTCTGCCAGATAGGCCGACATAAATAATCAATGACCTTGATAGGGACAGAAAAATCGTCGGCAACATCTGCTCAAGTTCAGTACGTTTGTCCTCGCCATCTTTTTCTGCCGCCTGCTCGAGTGCCAAAGGAATATCTGCAAAAGTGCTAAACAACCTTAGACAATGTTTAAGATCTTTTTGTAGGCTAAAAATCTCACTGTCACCCTGTTTTCCCATTTTGCCCCAGGCGTCCAGCCACACGTCTTCTAACTGACTATGGCCTGCAAGTAAGCCGCAAAACCACTGGCTGACAGGACTATTCGCTGCCACATTCGGGGCATAGTTATATTCAGAAGGTAGAGTAATGCGTTCGTCACTCATGTCCTTTAGCTGCTGCTGCAACAAGACCATTAATGCATCGCTTAGGCTGTCCGCCTGTTGTTCATCCCTTAACTGACCGCGCTGTTTAATCACCCAAGGTAGCCACTGCTCAGGCATGGGGATTTCCGGCGCAGATGCCACCGCGAAGATTAGACCATGTATGTAGTCATAGGAATGCAAGGCTCCTGCTAACGCTCCGTCCGCGCATAACTCAGCAAGTGCCTGGTGACTATTTGACTCAAATTGCTGCAAAATAAACTCTTAGAATTGGCTTTGCATATACGTTAACACAGTCGTACCTATGTCACTTCGAAACACTCGTTGTGAGGTGTGTATTTTTAAATGGCTTAGGTATAGGCAATGCTACAGAAGATGCATCTTTAGCCGTTCAGCCTTACTACCCCCTTACAGTCAGGAGCATAAATATTGTTAAAGCACTTGATCAAAAATATAATTGTTATAGTATAACATCTCATTACATCACTAAATAATTAAGCCTAAAATGAAATTTCATCCACTCCCACTCGCAGTAATTAGTCTACCGGTTCTATTTAGCACCTCGATCTTGGCCCAGGAAAAACCTATCCAGAAAGATGAGCACGACATTGAGAAGCTGGTCATTACTGCCAACCCCCTGTCTCGTTCAATATTGGAATCGGCGACTCCTGTGTCTATCTTAAGCGGTGAGGAATTAGACAAAAGCCAGGCTGCAACATTAGGCGAAACCTTAAAAAATGTGCCCGGTGTGCACAGCACCTATTTTGGCCCGGTATCAAGCAGCCCGATAATTCGTGGCTTAGATGGTCCGCGTATCAAGGTGGTACAAAATGGTTTGGACAGTTCAGACGCCTCTCGTGTCGGACCCGATCATGTGACCACTGTGGAGGCGTCCACTGCCACACAAATTGAAGTGTTGCGGGGCCCTTCCACCTTGTTATACGGCAGCGGTGCAATTGGCGGCGTAGTTAACATTGTAGATAAGCGCCTACCTCGGGAACGCCAGGAGTCGGTGACCGGCGAAATCGCGATCTTACATGACAGCGTTTCCAGCGAAGATACCATCTCCGGGGAAGTAAACGGCGGTCAAGGCAACTTTGCCTGGCATGCAGATGGTTACAGTCGCAAGACCGATAACTACAAAATCCCAGGGGCAGCGGAAATAGGAGAAGTGCAAGACAGCGGCGAACTGGAGAATTCAGCCATTGATGCCCAGGGTTACACTTTGGGTGCAGGTTGGATAGGCAAAGACATAAGTCTGGCCCTGTCTTATGGCCGACTGGAAAGCGACTATGGCATTCCCGGTCATGGTCACGAAGAAGGGCACGAAGAACATGAAGACGATATGCATGAAGATGATATTCATGAAGAGCATGAGGAAGAAGAAGGAGTATTTGCCCGCCTCAAGCAAGACCGCTATCAAGGAATCGTCGATTGGAAAAACCTGCCAGGTCTATTCACCGAAGTCCACTGGCACAACGGCTACACAGAATATCAGCACAGCGAAATTGAAGGCGGTGAAATAGGCACAACCTTTGGCAATACTTCGTTCGAATCCCGCCTGTGGACTAAGCACAAAGCTTTGGATTCATGGGAGGGCGTCATCGGCCTGCATTACACCGATACAGATTATTCTGCCTTGGGTGAAGAGGCATTTACCCCGGCAACTAAAAGTAACACCCTTGCCTTGTTTGTTTTAGAAGAGAAGCGGGTTGGCGACATATTGTGGCAACTGGGTGCACGTATTGAAAACACTGAGCACAAGCCGGACAATAGTTTTTTTGTTGAGCGACATGACGACGATGAAGAGCATGACCAACATGAAGAACATGAAATTTCCTTCGATACACAATCATACACAGCGACAAGTTTGTCGGCAGGACTGGTATGGACCCTTGACAAAAGCCGTTCACTGGCTTTTAACTTTGCCCGCTCAGAACGTGCGCCATCCGCAGCAGAAATATTTTCCAATGGCTTACATATCAGTACCAGCACCTTTGAAGTAGGGGCGGGTTTTGACATTGAGGCAAACGGCGACGACTTTGAAGTGGTCAAGGCAGATAGAAAAATCTACAAGGAAGTGTCTAACAATCTGGACCTAACTTTTCGTCTGCAGGGTGAGAATGTTAGCACCAGTATCAGCTTCTATTACAACCAGATAGACGATTACTTGTTCCAACAAAAAACGGGCTTATTTATCTCATCAGAGCATGATGATCATGCCGGTGAAGAACACGCTGACGAAAGCGAGGAACTACATGCTGATGATGCTCACACCGATGACGCCCATGATGATCATGCTGGTGAGGAAGGCTTGCCCATCTTTATCTTCCGCCAGCAAGATGCCACTCTTTATGGATTTGAGGCCGAATTGGACTGGCATATTAATGAGAATCTACGCCTGGATACCTTTGCCGACTATACCCGGGCAAAGTTAGACAACAGCCAGCAAGACAATGGGAACGCACCTCGTATACCGCCTTTGCGGGTCGGAGCCGAATTACATTGGGAGAATGACAACTGGCATGCGGAAGTAGGTGCGACTTACTACGCCAGTCAGGATAAGTTCGCCCGATTTGAAACCCAAACCGACGGCTATACCCTGGTCTCTGCTGCGGCCAATTATTATATTAGCCTGCCTGATGCAGACCTTACCCTTTATCTAAAAGGCAACAACCTAGGTGATCAGGAAGCACGAGTGCATTCCTCATTCTTAAAAGATGAAGCGCCCTTGCCGGGCAGATCAATCGTACTGGGTGCCAGACTGAATTTTTGATCCCTGGTTGAAAATAACCGCTCCCTATAGGTTGGGGGGCGGTTGAATTTTTATGTATCGCCAAGTTACTGCAAAACATCTCTGATGATAATCACCTATTTTGTCTAATACCAATAGAGGCTAACAAAATGGGCAAGTAGATGTTAAACAAATCCCCCAAACGATTTTTAATATATCCCATTGCCCAGCGCACTGCTTGACTCCAATCACCTGAGGGCAAAAATCTCAGTCGACGGGAATTTTTGAAACTTGGCTTGGCATCATCAGGTCTTTTTTTCGCAGGCTGTGGAGGAGGATCGGATAGCCCTGGCACAGTTAATCCCAGCACTGTGGTTCCCCCACTAAGCGATACACCGGGAGCATTAAGCAGGGATAAACCCTCTAAACGAATTATTGTAATTAGTGCCGGTGTCGCAGGATTAGTGGCCGCCTATGAATTGGATCGAGCGGGACACGACCTGACTATTGCTTATGCGGATCATTTTTCCCTAACACTGGATGACTTTTATCCTGCCCGCATCCGCTTTTCATGACTGGATACAGGGGGCCCTGCAATACGTTATCAGAGCGGAAAATGAGATACATAACACTGTTTAGGGTGATGCTTGCTCACTTAACTTTTTACTAACGTGAGCTTGAAACGCTCTTGTCGCGGTGGACACATGTTTTCCTTTTGGCAGCACCCAATACCAGCTGTTGGCAATGGGAAAGTCGACTACGGGCAATTCGATAAGGTTGCCGGGCGCCATATGATTGAGGGCATGACGGCTCACTATCGCAATACCCAAACCCGCCATAACGGATTCTTTTATCGCTTCATTACTGGCGATGGTAATTGAGTTTTGCATCTTAATTTTATGTTCTCTGAAAAACGCTTCGATGGCATAACGTGTGCCGGACCCATTTTCCCGCATCAACAAACGTTCGTGACCGAGTTCATGCCATTCAATTTGGATTTTGCCTTTAAGAGGGTGGTCTTGCTTGGCAATCACCACCAACGGATTTTTAGTCAAAAAATCCGCTTCAATTTCAAGCTCTCTTGGTGGATTACTAAATACATACAGATCATCTAAATTCTGTTTTAAGCGCTGGATGATTTCAGCTCTATTGCCAACCTGAAATTCCGGCTCAATATTTGGGTACTGCTGACAAAACTCACCCAGCCAACTAGGAATTAAGTACTTGGCCGTAGTTACCACACTTATTCGTAGTCGACCGGCCGACAATCCAGCTCGCTGAGCTAGATGCATTTCCAAATTGTCCATTACCGCAAACAATTCTCGGGTGGCATTGAGCACCTCTTGACCGGTATCGGTTAAATACAGTTTTCTAGAAACCAGCTCAAACAACTGACATTCGAGGGCATCTGCCAGCTTGGAAATTTGGGTAGACACAGTCGGTTGGGCCAGATGCAAGGCTTTAGCGGCTAAAGTCACGCTGGCATGATCAGCCACCGCCATAAATATTTCTAGCTGCCTAAACGTAGTTTGGCGAGTGTGCAGGCGACGTGTCCAGCTCATACATTTATTTTTATAGATATCAAAGTGGGTTTAAATCGATTATTACAAATATAAAATATCATTACAATCTCCCCATCATTGCAATAGACGGGCTACTGGCGGTCGAAAGTAGCCCCAGTTGTAATGCAAATATTAACCGGTACTTACCTTATTAATCTGAGCTTGTTCAATCAAATGTGGAGTTGTTATGACAAATAAAGCTGTTCCGATTACCGTTGCGTATGGCGACGGCATTGGCCCTGAAATTATGCAGGCAACGCTGAGAATACTCGACGCTGCGGGGGCTAATATTGCCTCTGAAACTATCGATATCGGCGAAAAAATCTATTTAAGTGGACAAACAAACGGCATTGAAGCCAGCTCATGGGAGTCACTACGCAGAACCAAGGTATTCTTAAAAGCGCCGATAACTACACCTCAAGGCGGCGGTTACAAGAGCCTAAATGTTAGCATGCGTAAAGCTTTGGGATTATATGCCAATGTGCGTCCGTGTATCGCCTATGCACCCTTTGTCACCACTAAACATCCTGACATGAACTTGGTTATTGTCCGTGAAAATGAAGAAGACTTGTATGCGGGGATCGAGCATCGTCAAACCGAGGAAGTTTTTCAATGCTTAAAACTTATCACTCGCCCGGGCTGCGAGCGAATTGTGCGCTATGCCTTCGAATACGCAAAACAGCAAAACCGCAAACGGGTAACCTGTTTTGTAAAAGACAATATTATGAAGCTCACCGACGGCCTATTTCATCAAGTATTTAGAGATATTGCTGCCGAGTATCCCGAGATCCAACATGACAGCATGCTGGTTGATATAGGCGCTGCTCGCGTTGCCGATACACCAGAGAAGTTTGATGTGATTGTGATGCCTAATTTGTATGGTGACATTATCTCCGACGTTGCGGCGCAAATTGCCGGTTCAGTGGGTATGGCTGGCTCAGCCAATATTGGCGATCAATGTGCTATGTTTGAGGCCATTCACGGCTCTGCCCCTGATATAGCGGGGCAAAACATCGCTAACCCTTCAGCTTTGCTGCATGGTGCCATTCAAATGCTGGTGCATATTGGGCAAAATGACATTGCCGAAAAAATACACCATGCATGGCTGTTGACCCTGGAAAAAGGCTTACATACCGCGGATGTGTACCGGGAAGGACATAGCCAGAAATTACTGGGTACCAGTGAATTCGCTGACCAAATCATTAAACGATTGGGCCAATCCCCAGCACAGCTGCATGCACCTTCATACGCAGACAGTAAACCCCTTGTATTACCCGCAGTTGGCCACAAAGTGCCCTGTACTAAAACACTAGTAGGCATTGATGTTTTTTTACAATGGCAAAAAGGTGAACCTCGGGATCTTGGCAACAAGTTAACTTTGTATGGTAGCAATGAGTTGGTCTTGCAACTTATTACTAACCGTGGGGTTAAAGTATGGCCCGAAGGGTTTCCCGAAACCTATTGCGTTGACCATTGGCGCTGTCGTTTTATGTCACCAAATGAGCATCTAACGTTTGATGAAATACTAAGCTTACAGACTGGTTTGCATAACGCCGGGTATGACGTAGTCAAAACCGAAAACTTGTATAACTTTAACGGTGAGCCTGGCTTTGCAGCAGTGCATGGCTAGTTTGGCTCATGCTTGAAAAGGCAGTACTGCTTTTTCTTGCCAAAGCCTTGGAAAACTAAATAACATGTCTATTTAACCTGAACTCGGGATAATGCGTGTCGTCCAAATATATTTTTATGAATAAATTCAATTTTTTAAAAAAATTATTTAATATGCATAGCAGACAGTATTCTCAACATCGAAATTTTTTTGAATATCGAGGCGTACTTAAGTACCTAATAGCTGGCTATTGCTAGTAAGCTCAACGAAAAGAGGCGCAAAAAAAGCGGTGTTGAGAGGTGCGGCTTATTCCAAGTTCAGGTTATTTTATTCATCCCAGATTAAAGGTGGAAGTACACCACTTTTAATCTGTGCCAGCCAGCATAGGCTTAAGCTTTTAAACAGTCGATGAGCTGCTCTAAGTATACTCTGGGACAACCAAAGTTAATGCGTACAAAACCCTTGTCGCCAAAATCAATACCCGCAGAAGGGCCTACTCCTTTGGATTCAAAATACGCTTGGGGATCCTCTACATGCAAACCACTGGCATCAATCCAGGCCAGAAATGTTGCCTCAGGTCTTAGTATTCGTAAACCATCAATGGCATTGATCTGCTCTACCAGGTAATCGCGATTAGCCCGCAGATAGGTCAGCTCCGCTTGATGCCACTCATCGCATTCGGTAAATGCCGCCTGGGTGGCCACCAGCCCCAATACATTGGGCCAGGGCATAATGCCCTGAGCTGAAGCATTAAAACACTGGCGTAATTTACGATTGGGAATGATAGCAAACGACGTGCCTAAGCCCGCTACATTAAAGGTTTTGCTGGCTGCCATCAGGGTAATCGAGCTATCGCTCAACTGGGGCAGCTTACCGGCAGGAATATGTTTCGCCTTTTCATCAAGGATCAAATCACAATGTATTTCATCCGAGCACAACAGCACATCATTGGCCAGACAGATCCCAGCCACCCGTTGCAATTCATCCTCACGTAAGACAGAGCCAACCGGGTTCATGGGATTACATATAATAAAGAGTTTACACTTTGGATCAGCGGCCTGTTCTTCCAACTGAGCAAAGTCCAGGGTCCAACGGTGGTCGACTTCTACCGTGTCAATATCGACACGTTCAAGGCCGTTGAGTTTTGGCGCTGCCAATAAGGGTGGATAGTTTGGCGTTTGCACCAGCACCTTGTCACCTACCTGACAATACGCTTTGCACACCACATTAAACGCAGGCACGACACCTGGCGTCCAGACAATCCAGTCTTGCTCTATCTTCCAGTCATATTGCCTGGACAGCCAATTAACCACAGCTTGGTTTGCACCCTGGTCATGGGCGGGAAGGGTGTAACCTAAGAGACCATGCTCAACTCTAGCTTTAAGTGCATGCAAAATCCCCGGAGCACAGCAAAATTCCGTATCCGCAATCCACATTGGCAGAATGTCTTTGCCTTTATATCTTTCCCATTTATAGGCGTAGGTCGATTTTCTATCAATAATGTGATCAAACTGCATGGCGGATAATTCGCTTATTTTTTGCATGCCAACGTTACTTAAATACATTGGCAGTGGCTGGGCTAGAGTGAAAGCTGGGTTTACTTAGAGCTGAGTTAGCTTAGCTAATTATGGATAAGAGTTAAATCATCAATTCCGATATTTTTTTGTCATGTTTGGTATATCAAATGGTTTGGCGATAAAGTCGGTTGCACCCAAACGTTTGGCTTTGATCACCAGGGCTTTAGTCGGATTTGCCGACACCATCAAGAAGGGACAATCCTTAAAACTCTCACGAAAAACTTTCAATATGTCCAAGCCATGAACATCAGGCATCAACCAATAGCACAACACCAAATCCACATTGTTTGCGCCCCACTTTGAATAAACTCAAGGGCCTTGGTACTACTAGAAAAACAGGATATTTCGCCGGATATAAATATTTCTAGAGTATGACGCAAAAGTTCCAGAGTAATTTCATCATCATCTATCAGTAAAATATTACAAGAATACAAGTGTTGTCCTTTACGTAATCTCTGTAAAATCTGCTGGCTACTATAAGCGTTTACTATAACTAAAACCAAGGGATTTTTCGCAGCTGTATTAAACTAAAGAACAATAAGCAATGGAGTTTGGCTTTATTCATATTAAATTGGTTCCCACTAAGTTCTGCTGACCTATGGCACGCACCAATCGTTAAAACTAAATCCCGTTTTGGCACAACCTTTAGATCCGGCTTATTGTCTTTTGAGCTAAGGCAGGAAGCTTGGAAGAGGAGATTTAAAGAATAGAAGCCCGTATCAACAGCGAAGGGTGCCAAATAATAAAAAACAGCTATTATTATTTGGCAATGAATGAATATAGGGCCAAAAATGGATGTTTTTGATTATGTGATTATGACGGCAGGTGGCGCGCTGATTGTGGTCAGTCTGTATTTATACATTTCAGGTAATAAAGAGGGAGGTAGTACCAACAACCTAGAAGGATTTGGCATTAAACTTAATGTCAGCAATCCCTCAACATTGCTGATAGTGGCAGGAGTATTGCTGTTACTCGTCCCCCGCTTTTTCCAAAAGCGGCGTTACCCACAACAACTAATCCCAGCATTAACGATATAGCCGAGTCTAACATAATTCAGGAATTAGTCGAACAGAAGCTAGAACGTGACACCAGTGAAACCGATGATAAACCGACTATTATACCAATCACCACAAGTAATTACGCACTCAGAAATTACTTATGGCGATTCGTATTAGGCCTGTGGTCAAACGAATTCAGACTGGACCAGTACAACGAGCGTTTTTACCTTCAGGAGTATGGCGGCTAAGCTCCTATTAAGATAATGCTATTGATCTCTCGGCGAATATAACAGGCACGATGAGTATTACGGCCAGCAATGAACCTAGCTTTTCTCCCCAACTCCCCATGCCACTTGAGCTATTATTGGAAGACGTCGGTGTATTACATATGCGCTATCGTTATCAGGGCAACGAAATGTTGCTGCACTGGCAGCAATAAGCAAGTTGTAGCCCGCTTTTTCAGCATTCGTCAGTCTGCCATGGACTGGCTGCATAATACTTACAGCTTAAAACAAACCCAGTTGGCTACTGGTAAGCTCCTCAAAAGACAAACCAATAAAGGGCAGGATCCCTTCGGCAATAGGGCGGATTTGTTTTTCGATATAGTGGTCATAGTCTATCTTGCTGTTGAGATACTCTATTGGTTCGGGCCCGTTAAGGGTAATGACGTAAGAAACCCAGCCCTTATGCTGGTATTTGAGGATTTTGCCTTGTTTTTGGTTTATCTCATCGGCCAATCTGGCCGCTTTTACGTGGGGAGGCACGTTTTTTATATATTGTTCTAAACGCCTACGTAAGCGCTTGCGATACACTAAGTCCTCGTCAAATATTCCTTCACGGGTATCGGCGATAATTTGCCTTAGGTAGGTCTTCACATCTTCTCCGGCAAACACCATCGTATATAGTTTATGTTGAAAGGTTTTGGCTAAGGGTGTCCAGTCTGAACGCACGGTTTCCAATCCTTTGAAGATTAGCTGCTCGCCCTTATTGGTCTTTTTAATACCCGCGTAGCGCTTTTTACTGCCCATTTCTGAGCCACGAATAGTCGGCATCAAGAACTGGCAGAAGTGGGTTTCAAACTCAATCTCTAGATAATTCTCTAGTTGATATTCTTGCTCTACTAGCGCCGTCCAACGTCGATTAATATCTCGTTCGAGCTCTTTGCCAATGTCCTGAGCTTGTTGGTCATTGACCTCTCCTTCTAGCCACACAAAAGTCGAGTCTGTATCACCGTAAATCACCTGATAGCCAGCCTCTATTATCCACTTGGCGGTGGTTTGCATAATGTCGTGGCCGCGCATGGTGATGGAGCTGGCTAAGCGAGTATCATAAAAGGGACAACCGCCAGAGCCAAGCACGCCATAAAAGGAATTCATCAATATTTTGATCGCCTGAGAGCGCGCCGCGTCCTTATTTATTTTGGCCTCATCCCGCTGCTGCCACAAAGATGTAATAATCTCGGGCAGAAAATGTTTGTCTCTGGAAAACACCGCGCCTTTGTAGCCTGGGATCGCATCCTCCGGGGTTTTTAGCCCCTCAATCAAGCCCATGGGATCAATTTTAAAGGTGCGGATGATGGAGGGGTAAAGGCTTTTAAAATCCAGCACCAGAACTTGACGGTATAGTCCCGGGCGGGAATTCATCACGTAGCCGCCTGGGCTTGCCAGGCCGCCATCACCAGGACGATTGGGGGAGACATAACCGGCCCGATGTAGCTTAGGTAGGTAGAGATTAATAAAAGCGGCGACCGAGCCACCAGCCCTATCCAATTCCAAGCCAGTCAGTTGACTACGCAAGGTAAGAAAGTCAAGTAGCTTGGTATGTTCAAAAATTTCCAGAACCAAAGCACAATCCTGTAGGTTGTATTCGGCAAGTTTGACTTTATTGTGCTTAAAATCGTGATTAATTGCCGCCATGCGATTATCCACATCTTCGCTAAGCTTACCCTTGCCAAGCAAAGCCTGGGCAACGGATTCCAGACTAAAACTATCAAAATGATAGGTGGCGGTTTTTAGAGCATCAATTCCGTCTATCACCAGGCGCCCGGGCAAACTGACAAAGCCCTGATTAACTTCACCCCGGGCATCGCGCCAGACGATAGGCTCTTCTCCCCGGCCCAAGGTCAGCGCAACCCTATGCAGCAGTGCACGTTTAATGAGCAGACGAAAATCGAAATTCACCACATTCCAGCCAATAAAAATATCTGGGTCGTAGTCCCTTACTGCCTCAAGCAAAGCTAGTAACAAGGCTTTTTCGTCTGCCACAAAGGTAAGCCAGTCAGGCGAAATGTCGTTTGCTTGTGTACCTATCATCAATACACGTTGGTAATCATTAGCCGCCAGCCCGATGGAATACAACTCGCCATGTTCGCTGCATTCAATATCCAATGAAAGCACTTTAAACTTGGGCACATAGTCAGCGGGTTTGAGTTGGGCTTGATGATAGGACTGGTAGCCCTGAGTAGGTTGCGGGATACCGGTAAAAGCGGTACTGCCATAAACGAAGCGCTCCATCAAGAAACGTTCACTTAGGCGAATATCGTCCTCATAGCAAAGGATATTGGCGTGTTGCAGTTGCCCTTTGACCTTGTAGGCCGCGGAGCTTCGCTGAAAATACACTGCAGCAATGGGCTCTTGTTCAAAATTAACTAAGTCCAAATCCTTAAACTCATAATCAAAACGGCCATTGCTTAATGACTCGGTGACAAGTATTTGGTCTTGTTGGCGCACAAAATACACCGTTCGTTGGGCTGAGGTTGTCAGTTTGACAGGGCCTGTATCGGTGATCAGCCAATATTCAAGGTAGCTGCGCCCGGCTATTTCACGCTGGTGACGGGTAAGAATAAATCCACAGGGTATTTCTGACATCGCTTATGCAAACCGCCCAGATGCAAAGAAGTAAAACTTAATGTTCACGCTAGCAAAGTTTCATTTTCGTCAGGCAGCTTGGCCATCCTTATTCTATTTCGTCCGAGATCCTTCGCGTCATATAAAGCACTGTCAACTTGAGCAAGAATAGCCTCAACCGTCATTTGCCCTCTATGCTGGCTAAGACCACAAGAAATACTGATAGATAGTCCGTCAATGTCTATCAAGGCGACGAGTTCTTGCGTCGCAAGTCGCAATCCCTCAAGGGTGATTTGAGCGGAATTTTTATCAGTATGGGGTAGAACAATCAGGAATTCCTCTCCGCCAATTCGCCCGACAATATCGGTGTGTCGAAAGGTATCCCGGCACAAGCGTGAGAATTCTATCAACACTTTATCGCCGGTGGCATGTCCGTACTTATCATTCACCTGTTTGAAGTTATCCATATCCACCATCGCCACACTTAGCGCCAGTTCATGACGATTTGCCAACTCAATCTGTAAACCTAACATTTCCAGGGTTTTACGGCGATTAATCAATCCGGTTAAGCCATCGGTATTAGCTAAATTCTCTAGCCGAGCACGGTGTTTTTTGGTGCGATAAACTATAATCACCAACAGCAAACACAACAAGGCGGAGAATGCAGCCAACATCATTAACTGTCGATTTCTGTTGTCCTGCATCGTTAGACTAGATTTTTGTAATTGATTCTCTTGTTCAAGTAACTTGTTTTCCCTCTCCTTCACCTCTAATTCATAACGGGAACGCAATTGATGAAGTTGTTCGATACTTTGTCGGCTATTGAGCTTCTTTCTGGCGACTACCGTAGCGGCAAGATGTTGATAAGCCTTTGAAAAATCCCCTTGTGCCGCAAATACGTGGGCCTGTTCTTCATCTAGGGAGAGTTGTTGAACAGGCATTGATTTGGGATCGATATAATCATTTGCCATTTGCAAATATTTTTCTGCAAGTGTTGGCATATTCTGAAGCCGGGCCAAATAAGACAACTGAATCGCTACATCTAGTTGTAGGTATCGGTGCTCGGATTGGGCAAAAATGTCCTTGGCCTGTAACAATTTTTGCTCTGCGGCTGGATAATTAAGTTCTATAATATCAAGGCCTGAAAGTTCCTTAAGTGCATATCCCACCCCCTGGATATCCTTTACTTGTTGGGCAAGGGCCAATGATTCTTCTAGTTGACTTCGTCCAAGCTCAAGGTTGCCGACATTTTTATTTGCTCTGCCCAATCCATACAAAGCGATGCTTAGCTCAATCCAATTTTGCATATGACGCTGGTGAGTCACCGCTTCTTCAAAAAAAGGAATCGCTTGTGCATCTTCACCACGGTATTCGTAGACTAAAGCAAGCATACCCGCCACTTGCCCCTTAGAGATTACGATACTTGCATCTAATGCTAGTTCGTAGGCTCGCAGCAAGTCCCTCAATGCAGCCGCGTAATCCACTAAGCTGTTGAGCAAGTTTCCTCTGGTATACAGGGCCGAGGTGATCAAATTTTTGTCATTTTGCAGTTCTGCCCATATCAGCGCCGCATTAGCTGCCAACATACCCTCACGAGGCTTACCAACAATATCCAAGGCCATGGACTCGGCTAAACGTATACTGTGAAACAGCCAGGGTTGTTGCTCGTCTTTAATCGAGGATAAAGCGAGTCTGGAGTGCTCTAAGGCTTGTTGGGGGAAGGACAAGACGTAATAAGCATGGCTAAGGGAATAATGATATTGCGCTTGCTGGAGTGTATTGAATGATTGTCCCGGAGGCTCAGCCAGCAGTTGTTGTAATACTGGCGCCGGATCAGCACCGATGCGGGAAAGGTAAGCTTTGTACTCCGCTGACCACTCTGTCATCCACAGCTCACAATGGGCTTGATAGGGCGTGAGACTTAATATCAGCACAACACTTAATTGCAGCACAACTTTTAGTAACAAAATACTCTCCTTTTATCTTGCAGGCTGCGGACAGTATATCCAGGTTGAATGAACAATAAATATACAAAAAATGAGATAGGTATAGATTTGACATTTGCGAACACCTTTTGCCCTGTCATACCGTTGTTTACTGCATCATTGGATTCATTTCACTGATACTGATACTGAGACTTAAGCTTTAATGTTTAAAACCGAATCCCGCCACACCAGCTTGGGTTCAAATACATTTTTCAAATTTGCCAGATTAGTATTGTAGATATGCTTCAGTACCCATTGGGCCGCCATGCGCCCCATAGCATGCACAGGGTAGTCTATTGTGCATAACTTGGGATAGAGGTAATGCGCATAATTACTATTGTCGAAACCAATAATCGAAAGATCTTTCGGGATGGTTAATCCCTGACCTCGCGCTGCATGCATAGCCCCTGCAGCGGTTTCATCGTTGGCACATACAAGGGCTGAAAAAAAATGGTTTTTTGTAGCAGCTTGCTCATACCTGCACTGCCACCCTGCTCCCGAAAGTCGCCCTCATACAATAAATCTTCGTTGCAGCCTAAGCCAAATTCTGCCATCGCCTTCTGATGTCCCTCGTATCGGTTTTTAGCGTCTGTTCTCCAAAGGGGACCTGAGATATAGGCAATCTCTTTATGACCTTTTTCCAATAAGGACTTAGTCGCAATATACCCTCCTTGATGATTGTCTAAGGAAAAGCATTTGTCTTGCAAGGCAGGTAACACCCGATTGATCAAAACAAAGGGGGTTGTTAATTTGCTAAGTTCGAGTAAGTACTCATCACTGACCGCATCTACGTGTAAAATTAAAGCATCACAATTGCGGCTGAGCAGAAATTCTATACCATCCTTCTCAGTTTGCTCATCACTATGACCCGCAGTGATAATAACGTGTTTACCAAAGGTTCTGAGTCGCTCTTCGATGCCACTCATCATCTCTCCATAAATGGGTCCATGGAGCTCAGATATCAAAACGCCGACACTGTTGGAGCAATTTAAGGCGAGGGAGCGGGCCATCGCATTGGGGCGATACTTCAGCGTCGCCACCGCTTCTGTAACTTTTTTGTGAGTTTTCTCGCGGACCTTGGTTCCACCGTTCATCACTCTAGATACGGTCGCTAAGGATACACCAGCCAACTCTGCCACTTGGTAAATTGTCACCATAGCTTAATATTGCTCATCCATATTTTATGTTTATTAAAGTCTGTTTATCTGACTGAAAACACCACAGATGCATTAGTCATGTTGATCATAATAATACTCTTTGCCCGACGGCGATAATCAACAGTATGGGCATTTTATGTCTTCAACTGTGAAGTTGCCCATTTGCAACAGGAAAAATAGGTAGAAAATGTAATAACAACCTTCGCAAGGGATTTAACCTATCTGAGTATACCGATAAGCGCTGACAAAAGTTGCAACGCAATATCTTTGCCGGTTTTGTTGGCAACCAGGGCAAACATCCCAACCAATGGTTCTGGATTAAACCCGATTGGAGCGGCATTTGAATTGTCACCGTAACTAAACCTCGTTCTCATCAATGACCTAATTTGCCGCACAAAGCCAACTAATTCAAATGGGAATTTATACTGAATTGGCTATGCTGCTTGTCCTAGTGGCGTATTCGAAGCAAGGTATGCTCATATACAGCGTTCGAGTTAGCTAATTAGACAAAGACAGCATGGTGATCTCTTTCGATTGCAAAATTGCCGCTGCCATTGCCCTTGTTCTGGCTCCCTCCACTTGAGGTATTGCTTGACATAATCAATGTAAAACAACCATGTCTAGAGTAAATTGGAAATGGCTAGCACCGGGTACAAAAAGTCACATGATTAAATCAGTAAAAATGTGTACAAGCATTTTTCTGGAAATTGAGTTAGCATTTTGTTAACAAATATTATTACGATAATTCAAGCGTTCGCGTTTTTAAAAAGGCAGTTTTTATGGGATTCATGAGTTCAGCATTTCGCTACACCCTAATCGTATCAATGGGTGGTTTTATATTTGGCTTTGATGCATCGGTCATATCCGGAGCAGTCGGCTTTGTAACTACAGAATTTAACCTGAGTACCTGGCAACAGGGTTTTGTTGTCAGTTCACCGACATTGGGGGGGATCCTAGCCACCCTTACAGCAGGAGCTTTGAGCGACAGCATAGGGCGTCGTAAAGTATTAATTGCTATCGCATTTTTATATTTCATCTCGGCTATAGCGTCGGCTTTTGCTGACAGCTTTGCCCTGCTAGTAGCGGCTCGAATCATCGGCGGAATGGCGTTTTGCTCATTAATGATCGCTCCGATGTATATTGCGGAAATTAGTCGCCCTGAAGCCAGAGGTAAGATGGTTTCAGTCAATCAACTGAATATTGTATTGGGTTTTTCTGCGGCATATTTTGCAAACTACTTCTTTTTACAGGCCAGTGGTAGTACCAACGAAATAGTAAAATTTCTGCAAATTGATGTATATACCTGGCGCTGGATGTTAGGAATTGAAGCGATACCTGCCTTGCTGTATATGATCTTATTATTCACCATACCCGAAAGCCCTCGTTGGTTAGTGCTGAAAAATCGTGACAAAGAAGCGGCTGAGGTATTGAGCAAACTTATCCCTCAACAAGAAATTGCACAACAAATGACGGTGATTAAAGAGTCCATAGGTGACCATCAAATACCACTATTACCACGCTTAAAAATGCTCTTTAGTCCGGCCCTTAAACTCGCCCTGATTATCGGTTTAGTGGTTGGAATTGCCCAACAAGTTACCGGCGTCAACGCGATCTATTTCTACGCGCCGACTATTTTTGAGCAAAGTGGTGTGGGCACTAATGCGGCATTTATGCAGGCCATTTGGATCGGCATCATTAACGTGATTTTCACCTTAATAGCCATGGCGCTTATCGATAAGCTTGGGCGTAAACCTCTACTTATAATGGGTTTGGCAGGAGTGGTTATCAGCATGAGTGTGTGTGCTTACGGGTTTAAGCAAGCGACCTATGAGCTAACGGCCGAAACCGTAACAGAAATGACTGGACAAATCGAAGTTGAAAAGCTGAATCCCTTATTGGGCGTGACCTTTGATAACGATTTGGATTACAAAAATGCCCTGCGCGAAGCCCTTGGCGATAAGAGTTTTAACGCTAATCAGGCCACACTAATACAAGCCGCGGCAAGTATGAATGCCGTGCTCATTATGGTTGGCATACTCGGATTTGTAGCCTCATTTGCCGTATCTCTGGGGCCGGTGATGTGGGTGCTGTTTTCAGAGATTTTTCCCAATCAAGTGCGTGGTGTCGCCATCTCCTTTGTCGGCATTATCAACAGCATTATCTCTTACATCGTACAGCTAGTTTTTCCATGGGAACTGGCAAACCTGGGCAACGCCTTAACTTTCTTTATCTACGGCATGTTTGCTCTGGTCGGTCTGGGCTTGGTGATGTGGTTAT
>JAWUXW010000073.1:0-11647 GCA_034111125.1 Paraglaciecola sp. | reverse complement strand
TGAGTAAACATTATGAGTATTAGAACGAGTCTTAAAAAAGTATTGCCCCCTATTTCACTTACTGAACAAGAGGCTTTAGAAGCCGGTGATGTGTGGTTGGAATCTTCCATCTATCAAGGCAAGCCAGATATGCATGCCCTGCGTGCGATTCCTGGGGCCAAGTTAAGCGCAGATGAACAAGCCTTTTTAGATGGCCCAGTGCTAGAGTTGCTGGGCATGATTGACGACTTTGAATTACAAAACGGCGTTCATATCCCGCAAAATATTTTGGATTTTTTGTCGGTGAACAAATTTTTCGCGCTGATTATTCCTAAGAAATTTAATGGCCTGGAATTTTCGGCTTATGCAAACTCTACTATCGTGGCTACTATTGCGACAAAAAGTAGTGCCATTGCGGTAACAGTCATGGTGCCTAACTCTTTAGGTCCAGGCGAGTTGTTGATGCACTATGGTACATCGGCTCAACAAGAGCAGTGGTTACCCAATCTCGCAGTAGGTAAAGACATTCCTTGTTTCGCCCTAACCAGCCCGGAAGCCGGTTCTGATGCCGGTGCAATCCCTGATGCGGGTATTGTGACCAAAGGCATGTGGGACGGAGAAGAAGTACTGGGTTTATCCGTAAGCTGGGACAAGCGTTATATTACCCTGGCCCCGATTGCGACTGTGCTTGGTTTGGCCTTTAAAGTATTTGACCCGGAGCAATTGCTCGGAGAAGAACTTGAGCTAGGTATCACCTGCGCCCTTATTCCTAAATCCCACCCCGGTGTTGAACTGGGCAATCGTCATGATCCCATGGGTATTCGTTTTTACAACGGCACGACAAGAGGCGATAACGTCTTTATCCCAATGGATTTCATTATCGGTGGCCAAGAAAAAATCGGTCGCGGTTGGCAAATGCTAGTCAGCTGCCTGGGTGCAGGTCGCGGTATTTCGCTTCCAGCAATGGGTGTCGCAACAGCGCAATTGGCCCTTAAGACGACCGCCGAATATTCATTCGTCCGTGAGCAATTTGGTGTACCGATTGGTCGCTTTGAAGGTATTCAAGAGAAGCAGGCTGACATCGCGGGTAAAACCTTTGTACTTGAAGCAATGCGCGTATTAACCACCGAAGGATTGGGTTTAGGCCTTAAACCCTCAGTGGTAACGGCAATGGCTAAGTATCACATGACGGAACTAGGTCGTGATGTATGTAACACCGCGATGGACATTCAGGCGGGTAAGGCTATTCAACGTGGTCCACAGAATAACGTTGCCAACGGTTATGCGGCTCAGCCGATTGCCATTACTGTTGAAGGTGCGAACATTCTGACCAGAAGTTTGATGATCTTTGGCCAGGGTGCCATGCGTTGTCACCCACATTTGAAAGAGATGGTTAGCCTTATCCATAGCGACGATAAAGGCGCTGATGCTGCTTTTAATAAAGTCTTGGGTAAAACCATTAACTTTAGCGTTAAAAACGCCCTACGCAGCTTCGCGAAGAGCTATATTCCTTTTGTTCGCGGTGCGCAATCTACTTTTCCCGAAGTTCAGCAATACGAAAAGCGCATGAATGCCCTATCGGCTAAGTTGGCACCCCTTGCCGACTTATCATTATTGGTGCTTGGTGGCGACTTGAAGAAGGCCGAAATGCTCTCCGCCCGTTTAGGTGATGTAATGAGTTACTTGTATGCATCTATGGCGGTCGTACGTTTTTATGAGCAAAAAGTTTCTAACCGTACGGAAGCTAAGCCTTATTTCGAATATGCCATCCAGTGGTGTTTACAGCAAGGCGAACAAGCACTGGTAGATTTTATCGGTAACTTCCCGAATACCCCTACCCGTGGCTTGATGCGTGTCTTAACTAACACTTATACCACTGCGGTTAAGCCTATCTCTGATGAGCTGAAACGTGAATTGTCTGACGCCACCATGATGCAAACCAGCATCATGAAAGAGTTGACCCACCTGGTTAAAGTTATCAAGGGTGATGCTAACGACATTAACCAACAGGCCTTTGAGGCCAAACATGCGGTTATGCCTTTACTTAAAAAAGTGCAAAAAGCTCTGCGTAAAAACCCAGTAATACCGTTTATTTCTTTCGAGCATGCGGTAGGTAAATTACAGGATAGTGGCGAGCTAGGTGCTGATGAAGTCACGGCTATCATTGATTATAATGACAAGCGCAAAGTCGCTATCCGTGTCGACGAATATACCTTCGACATGGCCTTGTTAGACAAAAATAATCAACTAGTTAAGTCTGCCGAAACGGCCCATGCAAACGCCGCCTAACAGCGGCACAGTGCATGTTTAATTAATTATTTGTTCCAGCAAACGAATGTCACCAAGCGGGTTTCGAGTCAATCGAAACCCGCTTTTTTTATAGCTCAAATTTGCAGCCAAAGATCACCTGAAAACCCTAAACTCAATTACTACATCAGTGCAAAAGCAATAATTATTGGGCTAGACAAACTTGAATATGTTTGGCCCAATAATCGGGCTCGTGGGCAATAGTCTGATCACCTATAGATATTTCACAGGTACAAGATTGCTCATTACCCGAGCGGGGCAAAGGAAGAACAATAATACCGGTGCGTTCCCCATAAGTTATGATTTTCAGTGCCAGGCTTTCCCCGTTCATGTTAAACCGTAAATGAAACATAGGGACCTGAGGATCTTCAGGTACAAGAGTCAATGGTACTGAACGCAGGGCCGCACATAATTGCTTGGTGTAATCAACGAAGTGCGGCATCAGGGATAGATTTAAGCAGCCCAGCGCGAGCAGCGATAACCTCAGGGTAGAGGGTAATCGGGTTTCCACCAGCTCTACAAGCCCAAATTCGTGCTTGTTCAATTAGAGCAGCAGTACCGAGTAAGGCTGCACCAAAAATCCCGCCTAAACCCTTGTAAAAACTGACATAAATGCTATCAAACAGTGACGCAATTTGTGCAAGTGAACGCTGATAAAACTCGGTGGTTTGCCATATGCGAGTTCCGTCTAAGTGCATTTTTATATCATGCTCTTGGCACCAGGTTCTAATCGACACCAGGTCCTCCCAACTAGGCAACACACCGCCTATTTCACGCATCGGGGTTTCAATGATAATAGCGGCCGTCGTATCGGGGTTAAGCTGACTTACGTCATCTAGGGTTAAAACCTGTTGATGCCTACCCATCTCAATTGTGTTTAAACTCCATAGCTGTTCAATTGCCATATGCTCATGCAGTAAAAGATGGGATGTCGGGTGCAAGCCGACGCAAGAACGACCGCTTTGCTCGCTGTAACACTTGAGAGCTGCGCACTGAGCAAGGGTGCCCGTAGGAAGGAATAAACAGCCTGGGTGAGCAAATAAGTCACTTAACTGTTGTTAAAAATCCTTGATGGTACCGCCTTGCCCATAACTGTCGCGACTGTCTGTGTTGGCCACAGAACGACTCAATTGCTGAAGCTCTTCAGCCATGCCCAGCTGTGTATGGCGATGGATGGCCGTCTCTGCCTGCATGTGAAGCTCAGCGAAGCGTCTTTTTAGTGGTTCTGAAATAAGGTTCATAGTGTTATTTCATATGGACTTTGCCGCCAATGATCTTATAAGCAGGGGTACCTCGAATCATAGTTTCTCGGGCAAATTCCTGACCACAGCCCGGGCAGAAACAAGGCGTCGTTGTATGGTTCTCTACAATTCGTTCTATAAAGCACTTTAACAACGCACCTTTGCCGCCCTTCCGATATTTGAAGAGCGCGGTCTTACACTGCAAGCAAGAAATCTGAACGGTGCGTGTAGGCCCCTTTTTATTTGGCTTTGCCATATCCCCCAAAGGTCGTTGGTTTTTTTTCATGGTACTAGCTCAAGTAAGGTTTGGCTAATAACCCATAGCTTGATTTGGCCTGTTATGTAGACGGTCTATATAACCGGTGTCTTTTTGTTCTGGTCTAAAGGAACAGCAATCAGAATTTGATAGGACGAGATACCTTCAGAACTCTTTTTCTAGACTCTGCATCAATCAATGTATCATTAGCGTAACTCGCAAGGATCCCATTGATTTCCTTTAAATGAGGCATCAAAAGTTCTTTGTCTTTAGCTTTGATATCATAGTGGTTTATCGTTCTTAATAATTTTATCGAAGCACTGTTTAAACTGTTATTTTGTCTAGGGGTCGGATTGTCGTGGACAGTTGCTAATCCTAATTTTTGAATGACTTCTTGTACCACATCACCTTGGTATTTAAATGCTGAAACAGTATTTTCACCAAACAATGTATGGCATTCGCTTACGAAGCCTTGGTAGTTTAAATGTTGAGCAAACCATTCGATATTTAGCATTTCAGCAAAGGATAAGTCTTTGCCATAACAGGGGTTGCTTTCAACTTGTGGGTTGCGAATACATTGCTTGTAATAGCTTTCAATAAACCCGAGTGGTTCCCGAAACCATACCCATACTTCAACATCGAACAGTTTGCTCAATTCACCTAAGATATCTTTTGATTCCTCAGGAAAATCCCACCAGTAATTATAAATACCTTCAGATGACAGAATAATGCTGTGGGTGTCTTTTTTAACTTGCGAGATGATGTTTTTAAAGTTTGCCAACAAACTTTGCAAATTTGTGGTGACTAAGTTCTTCTCAAACCACTGGTGTCTTGGTGCTGCTGGATTTTGAATTTCATCAAGATTATGCGGATAAAGGATCCCCTTTCCTCTGAGTTTGCGTTGTTTTTTATCTAGGTAGGTTTGCAAACTCGTTGTGCCAGTTTTTGGTGTACCAGCATGAATGATTAACTTTAGTTTCTTTATTTTAAGTTGCTCTAGTGAGAGCTCAAATGGTTTTAAAAACTCAGTCAATTCTTTAACAAAATGCATCTTCGATTTTTCCATAACTGTATATAAAAACCGCTAAAAATAACGGTTAATCAAAAACTCACTGTATTCTAATCGGATATAAACTACTAATCTAGTCTTGCTCTTAGCCACAAAAAGTGGCATAGGCAGTAAAGAAAACCAAGGTGAAATCGAAGCTCCGAGTTAAGTTGACCCTGCCCCCAGGTTTGTTAGCTATTCAAGCCCCTTAACCAATATTGAGCTTGTGTGCTTCCCGCCTCACGATGCTTTGATATTTCCTGATACTCATCAGACATTAGCCACGTTACTGCGCTTCTCTTTGATGGGAACTCAATGATAACGGAACGAGTGGCCTCCCACTCCCCTGTCAGCACCGTTGGCTCTTCGTCAACGCTGAGCATTTTGCCATCATACTTTTCAAACACCTCAGCAAAGCCATTCTCGTACTTGTCATATTCACTTCGATCATGAATGGTGAACCTTGAAACTATGTAAACGCTCGTATAATTTTTCCTGTGTTTTAAAATGTTATAAATCTGGAGCCAATAAGGCCAAATCATTAAGGTCAGCGCTGTGCGGTTGATATCAATCATAAACTAGCTTTATTGGTAGTTAAACCGCTGCTTTACCTCGCGCTTTCGACGTACTTTTGTGCGCGAGGTGTATGCCGATGATTTATTTGTGTCCGCCATGGACAGAAGCTTGTAGTCAAGTTCGACAAATCAGCTGTGCGGTCACAAGCTTAATTCATACTGCCGTATTTCAGGTCACCACAAATGAGAAGTATGGCTATTACCGCTGCTTCAGGTATTGCCAATGAGCTTGTTGCGGCCATTAAAAAGCTAGAATTATTTCTAAATATGAGTTTGGCGGAACAAGGGGCTCCCGGCATTGATCCGAGACCTGTTTACACACCATTGCAGGGTATGATTTACATTTTTCGTATTTGGCGCAACAGAGAAAGTGAGTTATATACAGAGTGAGAATTAGCCAGAGTCTAACTCTGGCTAATTTCCGAATAGCCTATTTAACTTCCATATGGGGTGAGCGATAGACCACTTCGTCATTCAGGTCGATGCCAATGCCTGGCTCTTCGCTAACTTCAAAAAAGCCATTCACTGGCTGAGGATCTTGCAGACATAACTCCCGGTTCCAATCTTTAATCGCGTAGGTGTGATGTTCGTGGATCAAGAAGTTAGGAATCGCCGTCTCTAAGTGCAGGCTGGCTGCCGTGGCTACCGGTCCCCCACAAACGTGGGCTTGAATGCGCACATCGTAAACATCGGCGTAGTCACAGACTTTTTTCGCTTCAGTAAAGCCGCCACACAAGCCAATATCTGGCTGCAATACGTCTAAGCTTTGGTCTTCAAGATAGGGCCTGACTCCCCAGCGGTTATACAAGCGCTCACCACCAGCAATGGGCACATTCACCCGCTTGGCAACCTTATCGTGCAACTTTGAATTCAGGTAGTTCACAGGCTCTTCGTAATACAAGCAACCGATATCTTCAACCATCTCGCCCAACTGAATAGCGGTCGCCACGCCGGGCAAACTGTGGCATTCAAAGATAATATCCACATCTTCACCTACCGCATCGCGAATGGCTTGTAAGCGAGCCTTAAATAAACGCATTTCCGGCTGAGTAAAGAGCTTGGTACGGTCGAAGTGCCCTACTCCATTCTTGTCATAGACAATGGGATCAACCTTTACCGCATCGTAGCCCTGGGCAACGGCTTTCTCTGCCGCCTTGCCAAAGTCGACTGGATCGTTTAGACGATTGACCTGTGTGTCCCAATCAAACTGCAATTGGCTGGCGTAAGTACGTAATTTGCTGTTGGTTTTTCCGCCTAACAATTGATAAACCGGAACTCCAAGTGCCTTAGCGCGAATATCCCAAAGCGCTGTGTCGATTGCACTCATGGCTGCATAAATCACTGGGCCGCCACCCAAACCCCAGAAACTTTCCCGCAGCATTCGAGCCCACAGGGCTTCGGTATTCATCGGATCCCAGCCAATTAACATGGCCTGGGCAATTTCTTTGATCATATGAGCGGCGGCACTATGGCCTAAATCATAGGCGAGGCCCGCTTCACCGACACCAACCAAACCTTCGTCGGTATGAATACGCACAAATACCGGATTCCACCCTTCTCGCTTGGGGCATTCAATATCAAAGATTTCAACACGTTGTATTTTCATTTATGCTTTCCTAGGCTTATGCTTATTAAAAATTTTTGGCGAATATTATTCGCAAAATGTGGGATCAAGCTTATAGGCCCGCCTTAACATGGCAGGCCAGGCTTTCTGCCCACCTGTTTGCCCTGAATGCACGACATTGGCTTGTTGATATATACCGTCGACAATGTGCTGAGGAATCTCGATAACCTTTTCACCGCTTTGCATTAGCTGCATCTGAATTTCGCAGGCGCGCTGCAAATCATAAAAGCGCATAAAAGCATCGCCCACGGTCGGACCAACGCTTAAGCCACCATGGTTATGCAAGAGCATGTGGTTGGATTCCCCAAGGTTATCTTGCAGACGCTGTTTTTCTGTTTCGTCCACCGCGAGCCCCTCATAAGCATGATAAGCCAGAGATGATAAGGAAAACATCGCATACTGACTCCAAGGCCTTAAGCCCCCATCAACTGTCGCCACGCCAATGGTTTCCTTAGTGTGCAGGTGAATAACGCACTGGGCATCGTGTCTCACTTCATGAATAGCACTATGAATGGTGAAACCAGCAGGGTTAATTTGATAGGGCGAGCCATCCAATACATTGCCGTGTAAATCGACTTTAACCAGGTTCGATGCAGTGACTTCCTCAAACGTCAATCCAAAGGCATTGACCAAATAATGCTCAGTACCGGGCACGCGAGCGGATATATGGGTATAAATTAAATCCCCCCAGCGATGATCGGCAACCAAACGATAGCAGGCGGCCAAATCGATTCGGCTTTGCCACTCATCGGCAGAGACTTTATTTTTCAGGCTAAATTTTTCTAATTCAAACACGCTACGTGGCCTAACTTGATGAAGCTCAAAGACTATTGAGGCAAATAGTACATGAATTGTGATGAATTACCGATAGAAAAACAGGCATTGTTAGAGCCTTTGCTTATTAGTTAATTCGCCTATTCAATCATTGAGCTTCCGCATTGCATATGTGTCGAAGCGCAGTTAAAACAATTCTGTCAATTGCCTTGGATTGTGAAGAAGGCGGGTACAAGGTATATTTGGAGCCGCCGCTTGCGGCAAACCCATTTTACGCTAACAATGGAAAAATAAAATGAAAGCCAGCGCCTGCCATATACTCGTCAAAACCTGCGAAGAAGCCGATAAAATAAAAGCCCTACTAGACAAGGGAGGCAATTTTCAACAACTGGCCAAAAAACACTCTACCTGCCCCAGCGGCAAAAAAGGCGGTGACTTAGGTGAATTTCATCCAGGCACAATGGTTAAAGCTTTTGATAATGTCGTGTTTAAAAAAGAAATTTTGACCGTGCATGGCCCTATCAAAACCCAGTTTGGTTATCACTTGATTAAGACTTTGTATCGAAGCTAGATAGCTTAGG
Organism: Paraglaciecola sp.; assembly: GCA_034111125.1. Classification (GTDB taxonomy): domain Bacteria; phylum Pseudomonadota; class Gammaproteobacteria; order Enterobacterales; family Alteromonadaceae; genus Paraglaciecola. The sequence goes on along the minus strand of JAWUXW010000073.1, from coordinate 3,262 downwards.
GACTATATTGCAATTTGATTGGATTAATACGCTTCTGTTGTTAGGAGCGTTGCAGGGATTTATTCTTGCGACGGTACTGGTGTTCGCCACTGGGAACAATGCACAAGCCAATAAAGTTCTGGCACTCTTAGTTTTCACTTTTTCTATAAATCTTATCATTGAAGTGTCATACGATAGTGGTGCTTACTTCAATTGGTCGTGGCTAATTGGATTAGATACTCCAATTGAGTTTATGTATGGGCCATTGCTTTGGTTTTACACTCAGCTTTTAATTAGTGAAAGCGATTTTTCATTAAAAAAACACTTCTGGCACTTCCTACCAACTATTTTAATTCTATTGTTGTGGAGTGGTTTCTTTTTCTCGCCTTCAGAACAAAAAATCTCACACTTAAGCGAGCTTATAAGTCGCGACTCTCTGGACGATGAAATTCTATTCTATTGGCTTGCATTGTTAATCCAGGTGCTGATTTATACCTTGCTGGTGATCATTGATCTCACTCGATTCCAAACAAAATTAAAAGACTGTTACTCACAAATTGAGCGAATAAACTTAAATTGGTTAGTGATCTTAGTCTGCGCGATCGGGGTCATTTGGCTTGCGGGGAGTTTTCAGATCATTGCATTGGCTATTGGTTTGGATGTTTCTCGGCAGGTGTTGATGTTACCCACGGTAAGTATTGTTTTAACTGTCTACTTGATTGGATATATGGGTTTACGTCAACCGAAGATATTTTTGGCAGAACGTGATACTTCAAAACAAGAACCCCGAGATAATCCCGACAATCGGAGCAAGGATAATGATGAGTTCGAAAATAGGACAAACCAGAAGAAAGAGATCGATAATGCATGGGGCGACAAAAGTTCGACTCAATCCAAGGTAGTTTTAGGTGATTTGCAAACGAGTTCTCCCGTTGAAAAGAAAACCACCGGCTTTCGACTTTCAGGGGAGCGAGTTGCCATTTTAGAGCAAAGACTCAAGTCGCTGATGGCAGAGGAAAAGCCGTTCTTGCAGCCTGAGCTTCGACTTCGTAGTTTAGCCGAGTCATTAAACGCCCCTGAGCATCATGTCACCTTATTATTTAACGAACATTTGGGTATTCGCTTTTATGATTATATTAATCGTAAGCGAATTGAGCATGCGATACTGTTACTTGCTGATCCTCAAGGAAAAGCTAAATCCGTCTTGCAGATCTGCTTTGAGTCTGGCTTTAATTCAAAGTCAACGTTCTATAGTTTATTCAAACAGGCGACTCAGCAAACACCATCGGCCTACCAAAAGGCAAACTTGTCCTAATTTATCCAACTATTCCTTAAGTCATTTTTTTACAAAACCTAATAATACCAGTCACCACAAGTAATTGCGCACTCAGAACGTAGCACAAAATCGGCTGGTGCTTTCCCAAAGGGCGAGGCTTAAAGTGAGCTTACTCTGCGTTGCATGAATTTGAAAGCACCACTATTTCTGCATTCACGCGCCTTGATTAAGCTGCTTTAAATTTCTCTAAGAGGGTAATTACTTCTGGCGATGGGTATAGATAGTCCTGATTTCCCAAACTGGACGATTTAATGCAGTCCGCCCAATAGACTGGCTACTTACATTAATAATTTTGTGAGAAAAGCCTGTGTTATCAGATAGAACCCTAGGATTTGATGTGGCCCGCTCTTTGGCGGTAATCGGAATGATTTTAGTTAACTTTAATATCGCGATGGGGGAGCCAAGTGCTTCAGGCATATCTCGAGCCTTTATTGGCCTGTTTGAAGGCAAGGCAGCAGCATTATTTGTGGTATTAGCCGGAGTGGGAATCAGCTTACTTTCTAAAAGAGCTAGGGAGTCAAATGACCTACAGTTACTGAAAGAAATTCGTTCAAGTTTGTTGAAACGAGCAGTGTTTCTATTGATCGTCGGCTACCTTTTTTCGCTTATCTGGCAAGCGGACATTCTTCATTATTATGCTTTCTATTTATTGCTTAGCACTGTGCTATTGAGAACATCTAATTCTATACTTTGGCTGCTTATCTTTGCTCTAATGGTTAATTTCTTGGTGATGTTATTTCTGTTTGATTATTCTGCAGGTTGGAACTGGAATAAATTGGAATATACGGATTTTTGGCTGTGGCCGGGCCCACTCAGAAATTTGTTATTTAATGGATTTCATCCCATATTTCCATGGTTCTCTTTTGTAGTATTTGGCCTTTGGTTGGGCCGCCTTAATTTCAATAGTTCCTTAACTCGCAGAAATCTCTTACTCGTTAGCCTTTTTGTTTTATTGGTCACAGAAGGATTGTCATTTCTCCTAATTGACTATTTTACAAACCTGGGATTAAGCGAATTCTCAGCGTCAGACATAGTTAGCGTATTTGGCACCAGTCCCATACCGCCGATGCCGCAATATGTCATTAGTGGTGCGAGCGCGTCTACTGCGGTGATAGTACTTTGTATAAGGATCTCAGAACTCTTGCACAGAAGCAGGGTAATTTCTGTGTTAACTGACACTGGGCGCTTAGCACTCAGTATTTATATTGCTCATATTGTATTAAGTATAGGAATTATAGAAGTTCTTGCTTATTCGGTTGATCAAGCCCCGGTAAGCATCATTATTATGACCGTTGTTTTTTGTCTCTTTTCGATGTTATTTGCCCACTATTGGTTGAAGTACTTTTCTCATGGACCAATTGAGCTTGTAATGAGAAAGTTAACTCGATAATTTAATAGCCGTGCTCATGTTATTCTGTAATGCCATGTACCAGTGGTTTAGTGAAATGAGTATTACCTCTTTAGTAGTAAAGGAAACAACAGGGTAGTACTTGAGTAAGTTGCGCCTGCAGGGCCTACAGTAGAGCCTTTATTTGTGGCGACTCACTGGCATAAGATGTCGGAACTTGTTCCCTTTATAACCAAGATGAATTATTTGTCGACACTAATACAGCTAAGTAACTCAGCGTGACTGATTACAACTTACTTGCCGGTGCCTGTAACCAGTTTTCTTTGGCATACTCACTACTTGCCTGGGGTCACGGATTAAAAAGCAGTGTTTGAGATCTTTGCTCCAAGATAAGCCCTCGCCCTGCAGCATATGATGGGTCATATGTTTTTGATATTGGATTTTGCCCTTGTTGGGGATGTTGCTTGGGGCATTACTGGGATCCTCACTCAACTGCTTCGCCACCTGGATATAATCAGGACTTTGACTGGCCACGACCTCATCAAAGCAAGGATGGGGGCTGCGAGTTTTATTCAAGTAGTAGGCATAAAAAGGTTCAT
>JAWUXW010000072.1:0-28008 GCA_034111125.1 Paraglaciecola sp. | reverse complement strand
ACTATCAGAGGGATAGTTCACGGTGTCGTCGGCATCTTGAGCGACAGCATTTGATATACTCAAAACCAAGCAGAAGAAAATAGGCAGGCTAGACCTCAGGATAAGAAGAAACTGACTATTTAGGCGAATTTTCAAGGATGCCTGACTGCTCGCCATTTTTATCAATCTCATTTATTTCGTTTACCACATTATTATCTGTATTTGATTGAAATTGTGCGGATTTTAAACGCATTTGTTGCTGATGATCTTCCAAATAAGCAATGATACGTTTACGTTGTTCTGTCAAATCTCTGGGAGGAGCTGAGCGTGTTTGCTCCATACTAACAGGCGACAAGCCACCCTGAATCCCCAATATTGGGCGAGCAGAATAAATAGGCTGATCCAATTCAGGTTGGTTAATTTGTTGCACCCCCAATATCATCGCCACAGCTACCGAAGCAGCTATCGCCATTTGTCCGCCTTGTTTAGCAAAAGGCAACATACTGCCCACCAAAGGAAGATCACGCCATGATTTCTTGGGAGCCAGTATCGCAGGTTCAGACTCCAGTGCCTGAGCCACATTGGCTGCAATATCAAAATTTATATGACTCGGTAGTTCTTTGCGTAAGCTATCACGAATCAAATGATAATTTTGCCACTTTGCTGCCAGCTCAGTATTGTCTTTAAGCCCGTTGATAAAATCACTATCTTGTAACTCACCATCTACCAAGGCTGACAAATCTTCAATCTCTTGCGACATATAATCAGGTTCCCGCATATAAGCTGTGTTTAACGACCATAAAATTTCAAACTATACCTTTGCTGACTAATTCTGCAGCAAAGGTTGAATAACCTTGTCTAGTGCTTCACGTGCCCGAAAGATACGAGATCTTACAGTGCCAACCGGGCAATCCATCACATTCGCAATATCTTCATAACTCAAACCTTCCAATTCTCGCAAACTAATCGCCATGCGCAAATCTTCAGGTAACTTATACATTGCCTCAAAAAGCAATTTTTCCATTTGCTGTGACATCATATTTCGTTCCGGTGAGTTATTTTCCTTTAACGCATCACTTCCATCGTAATAGTCTGCCTCTTCGGCATCCACATCACTGGCCGGCGGCTTTCGTCCCTGAGCCACCAAATAATTTTTTGCGCTGTTTACCGCTATACGATATAGCCAGGTATAAAAAGCACTGTCGCCTCTAAAATTCGGCAGGGCACGGTAGGCTTTAATAAATGCTTCTTGTGCCACATCTGCCACGTCACCCGAGTTTTTCACATACCTAGAAACTAAGTACGCCACTTTGTGTTGGTATTTTGTAACCAACAAGCCATAGGCGTTTTTGTCCCCACGTTGTACTCTTTCGACAATCTGTTGATCTGTTAATTGCTCGCTCATTCGAGCCCCTATTCCAAATACTAGTTACTACGGTGGCTCATGCAAGCACCTTAATTGACTCTATGAATATCAATAAGTTCGATAAAATTTTTTCTTTAAATAAATAAACCTGCTATACGTGGATATAAATACCCCTAAATGCCTATGTGGATCTTGATTATGTTTCCACAGCCATTGTATTTTACCGCACTTTTATTAGTATTGCCGGTAACCATACTCTAATAATGACTAGTTTACCCTATGCACTCCACTGTTGAACATTGCTGCGACGTACTTATTGTTGGTAGCGGAGCGGCCGGACTCAGTCTGGCACTCAAACTAGCCAAAAAATTTCAGGTTATTGTACTGAGCAAAAGCCACTTGTCTGAGGGTTCTACCCAATATGCCCAAGGAGGGATAGCAGCGGTATTTGATGAAGACGACTCTATTGAATCCCATGTTAAAGACACCTTAGAGGCCGGAGCAGGCTTGTGTGATGAAGCGGTAGTGCACTTTACTGCTTCACGCGCTAAAGAATGCATGCAGTGGCTAATCAATTTTGGCATGCCATTCGATCAAGAGCCCGGTGAAAACGGTGAGACCCGCTTTCATTTGACCCGTGAGGGTGGTCATAGTCACAGACGTATTCTACACGCCGCCGATGCAACTGGCGCGGCGGTGCAATTGACCTTAATAGAGGCAGTTAAACACCACCCCAACATTCACTTATTCGAACGCTACAATGCTGTCGATTTAATCAAGAGTGTGCTTGAACCAGATACAGTATTGGGCGCCTATGTATGGAACCGTAACCAGGAGCAAGTTGAGGTAATTCGTAGTCAGTTTGTTGCCTTAGCCACAGGTGGTGCAAGTAAAGTGTATCAATATACATCCAACCCTGATGTGTCTAGTGGGGACGGTATCGCTATGGCATGGCGTGCGGGATGCAGTGTGGCCAATATGGAGTTTAATCAGTTTCACCCCACTTGTTTATATCATCCAGAAGCTCGTAATTTTTTAATTAGCGAAGCCCTTCGTGGTGAAGGTGCTAAGTTATGTCACGCTGATGGCACAGCATTTATGCACAAATTTGATGAGCGTGGTGATCTAGCACCCCGGGATATTGTCGCCAGAGCCATCGACTTTGAAATGAAACGCCTGGGCGCCGATTGCATGTATCTGGATATCAGTCACAAACCGTCCGATTTTATAGTTAAACATTTCCCTAATATCTATCGAAAATGTCGCTCTCTGGGTATAGATATCACTCGACAGCCTATCCCAGTGGTTCCGGCTGCTCATTATAGCTGTGGCGGTGTCGTATCCGACTTTAACGCACAAACAGATTTAAAGAATATTTATGCAGTAGGCGAAGTGGCGTATACCGGCCTGCATGGTGCCAATCGCATGGCCAGTAATTCCATATTGGAATGTATTGTGTTTGCCCACGCCGCTGCTAAGCACATTATTGGGCGCCTAGATGAAAAACCCCCGAATGAACCTATACGAGCCTGGGACGAGAGCCAGGTGAGCGACTCAGATGAAGAAGTCATCATCCAGCACAATTGGCATGAATTGCGTTTATTTATGTGGGATTACGTGGGTATTGTAAGGACTAACAAACGACTTGAACGCGCCCAACACCGAATTGAATTACTCAAACAAGAAGTGGATGAATATTATTCCTATTTTAAAGTCAGTAATAATCTGCTGGAGCTACGCAACTTATTAACGGTGGCCGAGCTCATTGTGAAATGTGCCAGGCTACGCAAAGAAAGTCGCGGTCTACACTACAATCTTGATTACCCACATCTAGAAGCACATCCAAAACCCAGTATAGTGCCGGGTAAAGCTAACTAACCTGCCCCGGGCCTTGCTGATACAAGATACACCGGCAAAGTCGCCGGTAATCTTGTTCATTCACCTGATCGTTAAATACCCACACCCAGCGTGGCTTGCTGCCGGCTATTTTCGGTTCAAGATGCAGCCACAATACCTGGGAGCTGATCCTCGAACGCCCGGTTAACCGCCAACTCGATTGCTCAGAGCGGTCGACGTAAAGCCACTCCCCTTGCTCAGTAATAACAACAACAAAAAGCCGGTTATCCCTGCGTGTTTCACCAAGCGCCCGAAACGCCAATAGCATAAGTACTAAAGCGCTAGTTACTTGCACCCATAGCTGATAGGCGAAGGTGTCTTGCTGCCAACTAAATAGCGATAACAGCAGCAACGTATACAAAACCAGCAGGCAAATGTAACGCTTGCGAGAAGGAGCAAACTCAATTCTATACTTTAACACGACTCAAAATGTGTTCGATCATACGTTTAAATTCAAGATCCTCACAGGCTTGGTGACCCATAAACCAGGCAAAGAGATCGGGATCATCGCTGGTCAGTAATCGTTCGAAAATTTCCTTCTCTGGCTCAGGAAGATCATTAAATCCTTCTTCTACGAAAGGCATAAACAACACGTCTAGCTCAAGCATGCCTCTTCTGCAAGCCCATTTAAGACGAGAATACCTTTTTTTAGTAAACATTTTTGACCTCTATTAATGATAAATATAGCTAAGGTTAACAATGGGGGATTCTATCCACACAACGCTGTTAATACCAATTTGTTTTTGCAATTGGAAACTTGCTTATTTAACAATTTGCCCCATATTGATTTCACGCAACACAAATTATTAATGAAGCCCATGCCACAGATTGATTCAACTAAAAATACCCAAAAGAACTATCTCTCCCACCTCGATGACAAAGGTCTTATCCAACTGGGCGGAGAAGAGCGGGTAAAGTACTTGCAGGGTCAGGTAACCGCAGATATGGATCAGTTAAGCGCTGAGCAAGCCTTACTGAGTTGCCACTGTGACTTCAAAGGCAAAACATGGAATGTATTTTATGCTCTGCAACATCAAGAATCTATTTTGATGTTGAGTCACCAGGAAAGTATTCCAGCGTCTATAACCGAACTACAAAAATACGGCGTATTCGCCAAAGTTGATATTCAAGACAGTACTGAGCAATGGTGTATTTTAGGCGGCGCGGGAGCAGAGCTTGAGGCTTTAATAGACAATCAATTTGGCGACCTTCCCAGCGCACATCAGCAGGTACTGAGCAATGAGCTGGGCTTGGTGATGTGCCTAACAGTGCCCCATAAGCGCTACTTACTGCTGCTGAATCCGCAAGCGGCGGATACCTTCATTAATGCATACCCGAGCGAACTGAGCTCAGCGGGGCTATGGGAGCAAGAAGATATTCAGGCCGCAATACCCGAAATTCGCAGTGCCACCAGCAAAGAGTTTGTGCCACAAATGATGAATCTACACGCCCTTGATGCCATCAGCTTTAGTAAAGGTTGTTACATGGGTCAGGAAGTCGTTGCACGTACCAAATTCCTCGGTAAAAACAAACGGGCGACCTTTATTCTGCGTGCTGATAAGGCTGTAGATATCACTCCAGGGGATGCACTGGAGTCTCAGGCAGGTGAAAATTGGCGACGAGGCGGCGCGGTATTACGTGCTTCATCTTCGGTACAAGCGCCACAGCAAACGTGGCTTTTAGCCGTGCTCGCTAACGACACGGAAGTGGGCGCTACCCTAAGGTTAAAAGCCCAGCCTCAGGTATTATTAAAGGTGCAACCTTTACCTTACTCCTTAGAGTAAGCACTCAGAGCCCCTTAACTTTAAAACATTTTCCAACAATTAATTAATCTGGACAGTTTATGAATATTTCTGAAAACAGCGTAGTTACCCTACATTTTACCGTTTGCTCTGCCGATGGCACGCAAATCGACTCATCTCGGGAGGGGGAACCCATGGTGATCCTGCAAGGCAGCCATTATTTGATCCAGGGCTTAGAAGATCATCTTGACGGCAAGCAGGCCGGTGATAAATTTGTCATCGATGTTGAACCCGATCTTGCTTATGGCGAACGTCATGAAGAGCTTGTACAAGTTGTGCCAAAGTCCATGTTTGAAGGAATCGAAGTAGAGCCGGGCGCTACATTTCGCGCCACCACCGATGAGGGAGAACAATCGGTTATGGTGGTTGATGTAACAGACGAAGAAATCGTGGTAGACGGCAACCACCCTTTATCTGGTCTCACCCTTAATTTTGACGTAGAAGTATTGGAAGTACGTGACGGAACTGAGGACGAAATTGCCCACGGTCACCCCCATGTAGAAAACGGTTATGGGCACGTGCACTAAAGCTACAGACCTTTCACACTCTTTAAGGTTATTCGACTAAAGCCTCTTTGGCCTGAGCATAGGTTTCTTTTGCCTGAGCAAAGGCATCCAGCGCACGCAGGCGCGAGGCTTTTAGATCGACAATGGGCTTAGGGTAATTTTCACCCAATGTAACGTTGGCATACTCAAGAATAGCTTGGGGTGCATCCCAGGGGTTGTGAATAAACTTATCCGGCACCTTACTCAATTCAGGGCAGTACTTGCGCACATAATGCCCTTTTGGGTCGAAGCGTTGGCCCTGTAGTAAGGGATTAAAAATTCGAAAGTAGGGAGCGGCATCTGCTCCTGTCCCTGCCACCCATTGCCAACTTGCACAATTGGCCGCCAAATCTGCGTCAAGTAGAGTATTCCAAAACCAACGTTCACCTTTGCTCCAATGAAGCAGTAGGTTTTTGACTAAGAACGAGCCTACCACCATGCGCACCCGATTATGCATGGTGCCTGTTTGCCAGAGCTCACGCATGCCAGCATCGACAATCGGAATTCCTGTTTGGCCAAGCTGCCAGGCACTTAGATCGCTTGGATCGTCACGCCAGGCAAAGCCCGCAAATTTAGGGCTGAAATTGTCAGTGGGTAAAGTAGGAAAATGGTACAATAAGTAGTGAGAAAACTCCCGCCAGCCCAATTCACTCAAGTAGCAATCCAGGCCTATGTCCTCGCGGTTCCCGCCCTTAGAATCTAACGCCGCATACCACACTTGATTAACTGATATCTCACCAAAATGCAGATGGGGAGATAAACGAGAAGTAGCCTGTATCTCTGGAAAATCCCGTTCGGCTTTATAGGCCCCAAGGCATTCTGGTAAAAAACGGCTTAATGTATCCGCGGCACCCGCCTCGCCGGGAGACCACAGTTCTTGCATCTGGCTATACCATGCAATATTTGGCATTAATGCCAATGACTGGAGGCCTTTATCTTCGTCCTCAAAGTATTCAATATTTAATTCTTGTGGGGCAGGAACCGGCATCCTTGGCGGCGCTTTTCCCAAACAGCCTCGACGATAATAAGGGGTAAAGACCTTATAAGGTGTACCGTCTTTTTTCAGTACCTGCCAGGGCTCCCATAACAAGTGCCCATTAAAACTATGCACCTCTACACCCGCATCCAGCAACGTTTGTTTTATCTGGGTATCTCGGGCAATTTGCCAGGGTTCATAACAGCGATTCCACACCACGCGCTTAATCCCATGACGTTTCACCAAAGCCAGTAACAAGGCAGAGGCATCCCCTTTCAGACAATGAAGTTGCTTATCCAGAGATTGATGTAAGGATTGCAAACTGTGATGCAACCACCAACGGCTCGCTCCACCCGGCTGAAATTGCTCTTCACAACTGTCATCAAGAATATACACAGGCAATACACTGCCCTGCTCGGCTGCAAAGCTCAAAGCGGGGTTGTCACGCAGACGCAAGTCCTGTCTAAACCACATTAGGGTCGTGGGTTCTAAAGGGGAGTTTCCTGTGGAAGTAATAACATCATACTCTATAGAATTAGCTGAATGGATAATACAGTCTGAAAGGCAGGATAGATCATTGAGCAGAAATTAATTTTGATACGAGTAGGTGCTGACACATAGCGTTGGCCATTTCTTTGTTCATACAACGGCTGGACTGCCATCGAAACAAAGGCCCTGCCCTTTGCATTCGCCCACAACAAGGATTACCAATAGAGAGTAGGTTTATATACTGTATGGATCATCTTTAACAACCTGCATAGGCATGCAAAACAATGTAGATTATTTACTGAAAGCTGCCTGAAAAAAAATTAAGGTTCTGTTTTATAACAGTAATAAGGGAAATAATGACAGTGTTGAGAAAAAGTAGAGTCTTCAGATCTAAAGCCGTTGTTTTTTTCTGACTTTATTCTTTTTAGTCTTTTTTGATGATTTTTCACAGCGCACTATCGAGTTATATCCTGATCGCCCGCAATTTATACATGAATCCGTTGATTCTGACTTGGGCGGGAATTCTCAATTAAGATTGTTAGATAAAGAAAATTTACACTGGGTATGTGAATTAAAAGAAGGGGCGCTTTTTCCATATTGTGGCATAACAGTAGCGTGGTCTAATGGATTTTTTCAAATGATTGATTTTTCAAAATTTAATCATCTTGAGGTTAAACTTCGATATCAAGGCCAGGCGCAATTTCTGCCCGGTTGAAAATATGCAAGATCCTGTTGCCGTCGCCAAATTTAACAGTATGCTAAAACCCGCCGCTGATTTTAGTGATTCTGTGCGTATTCCATTTAATGACTTGCGAGTCGCCAATTGGTGGACCGATCGTTTTAATGTTCCCCCACAAGATGTAAAGCCAGATGTAGGCAAAGCGATTGCTATCGATATCGATATGCCTTTTGCTAGCATACCCAAGTAACCTCAAGATACCGGTTAGAGTTTAGGCAGAAATTCAGGGCAAGGCACAACATGTGCAGACATCCCATTTTCAAATATTGTAACGCGGCACTGGGTTACTGCCTAAGCTCCCTTCGGGCAGGTTTCATTTCCACAACGGAGTTGCCCCAACTACTGCGTTATTTGTATTGGACATAGACCCATAATGGCGTGGAACTATACTTCAATACAAATGCCTTGTAGTTGACGATTTGAATTCCCGTTGAACTCTGCATCTTGTGGCCACTTGGATATATCCCCGTGATCAATGAAGATGCTTGATTTTTCAACTAAAGAGGATCAAGCTCCATTCAATGAAATTGAACTGACACCTGAGCTAAAAGTAGCCTTAGCATTACGTCATCGTAAAATACACGATGGACATGAGCGTGACCGGATAAAGGCGGTGTTATTACGCTCAGAAGATTGGGGGCATTAAACAGATTGCTCAAGCACTTCGATTACATGAAGCAAGCATATCTGAGCACTTTCCTTTCCTTTCCTTTACGTAATTATCACCTAAAGCACTGCTCAGACTTCAACCAAACATTGACATATGGAATATCATATATATGATATTTCATATGTATTAAACCTTTAGCCAAAGAGCAGAGCCTTGATTAATCCCCTGTCCTTTTATAAATGCCTGTCTGAAGAGACCCGTCTCAAGTCTTTATTGCTTATTATGCTTAAGGGTGAACTTTGTGTGTGTGACCTAATTGGATCATTTCAATTGAGCCAGCCAAAAGTGTCTCGCCATCTGGCAGAATTACGTAAGTGCGGGATTTTAGTCGATGACAGACGGGGGAAATGGGTTTTTTATCGACTCAACCCCGCATTGCCTCCCTGGGCTTTGCATGTATTGCAACACACCGCCGAACATAACGGGGATTATCTGCATTGCTGTTTGGCCAATCTCAAGTCAGCACAAGTCACTGGTACCTGTTGTTAGGGCCTATTTACACGTTAATTTTTTAACTGGCATTCTTTTTTACTGGAATTAATCGAAGATGAAAATACTGTATATCTGCACCCATAATCGTTGTCGTAGCATCTTATCCGAAGCTATCACTAATCATGTGGCAAATAGTCTCATTGAAGCAAAAAGTGCCGGTAGCCAGCCTGTTGGAGAAGTGCATCCCCTATCCCTAAAGTATCTGCAAGAGGCGAATATCTCCACAGAGGGATTGCGCAGTCAAAGCTGGGATGAGTTTGAGGACTTCGCTCCGGATATGGTAGTGACGGTGTGTGACTCTGCTGCCGCAGAAACCTGCCCCTTATGGTTTGGACAGACTATTAAGGTGCATTGGGGTTTAGTTGATCCTTCAAAATTGCACGGCAGCGAACAAGAGGTAGCAGAGGCTTTTCGTGGAACGATCGCAGAAATTAGCCAGCGGGTGCAGAGTCTGCTAGAGCTTAAGTCACTGGTAGGGGGTAAAATCATCGACAAAATCGCCCTGCGAGCCGAGCTAATTGCTTTGGGAGTCAGCTAATGTCCCTTAGCGATACCTCTCTGGCAAATGTTGAGCAAAGCCAATACAAAGTTCCTACTTACGAGAATTTCGCCGCTACACCACAGCCCCATAAGCCCCGTATATTATTACTTTACGGCTCACTAAGAACCCGCTCGTTTAGCCGTCTGGCAACGGAAGAGGCGGCACGCTTACTGACCACGATGGGTGCTGAGACGCGGATCTTCAATCCTGAAGGCTTGCCCCTGCCAGATGGCAGCGAAGATAGCCATGCAAAGGTACAGGAGTTACGTGAGCTTATGCTGTGGTCAGAGGGACAAGTGTGGTGTTCACCGGAGCGCCATGGTGCGATGACCGGCATACTAAAAAGTCAGATTGACTGGGTACCCCTTTCACTTGGTGGCATGCGACCGACTCAGGGTAAAACCCTGGCTGTGATGCAAATTTGCGGGGGGTCACAATCCTTTAATGCGGTAAATCAAATGCGCATCCTCGGCCGCTGGATGCGCATGCTGACGATTCCCAACCAAAGCTCCGTCGCCAAAGCCTTTATGGAATTTGCCGAAGATGGACGAATGAAACCCTCGCCCTACTACAATCGCATTGTGGATGTAATGGAGGAGTTAATGAAGTTCACCTTATTGACCCGGGACAATAAAGATTATTTGGTGGATCGTTACTCTGAGCGAGTTGAGTCTGCCGAACAACTTAGCCAGCGCGTTAATCAACGATCGGTTTAATCGTCAAAAGGAATAAAAAAATGGGATTATTTGAGCGTTATTTATCACTGTGGGTTGCCCTATGTATCGCCGCAGGTGTGTTGCTGGGTAGTCTGGTGCCGGGGGCTTTCGCCCTGTTTGCAAGCTGGGAATATGCCCATGTGAATTTGCTGGTTGCGGTGCTTATTTGGTTGATGATTTACCCGATGATGATCCAGGTAGATTTTTCGGCGATAAAGGATGTGGGTAAAAAACCCAAAGGCATTGTGCTGACCTTGGTGATCAATTGGTTAGTCAAACCCTTCACCATGGCCGCATTAGGCTGGTTATTCTTTAAGGGATTTTTTGCCGACTGGGTTGATCCGCAATCGGCTAACGAATACATCGCCGGCATGATCTTGCTGGGTGTAGCTCCTTGTACCGCCATGGTATTCGTCTGGAGTCAGCTGACCAAGGGCGACGCCAACTACACCCTGGTACAAGTATCGATCAATGACGTCATCATGATCTTTGCCTTCGCCCCCCTCACGGCTTTTTTACTGGGTGTAACGGACATTGTGGTGCCCTGGGAAACCCTGCTAATCTCAGTTGTACTCTACGTGGTCTTGCCCCTTGTCGCCGGGGTGTTAACCAGAATGGCACTGGAAAGAAACGCTGCTGATAAAACCGACCACCACAAACTCAATGCCTTTGTTGCAAGATTAAAACCCTGGTCAATGATCGGCCTGCTGGCCACCGTAATGCTGCTATTCGGCTTTCAGGCTGAAACTATTCTTGCCAAACCTCAGACCATTGTGCTGATTGCCATTCCCCTGATCATTCAAACCTACGGCATTTTTGCCATTGCCTACTATTTTGCCAAAAAACTTAAACTGCCCCATAACGTTGCCGCTCCCGCTTGCATGATTAGTACATCCAATTTCTTCGAACTGGCGGTTGCCGTCGCGATATCGCTTTTTGGCTTACAATCAGGGGCAGCGCTGGCAACCGTAGTCGGCGTATTGGTAGAAGTACCGGTCATGCTATCCCTAGTGTATTTTGTCAATAGAACACGTCATTGGTTTGATTGAAAGTCGTGCTAGGTCTCAAGCGGCTCAAGTTTATAACCCACTCCATACGCCGAATGGATAGGTTCACTGGCATTTATAAGCTCAAGCTTCTTGCCTAGTTTTTTGATAATAATCACCCAGGGCTTAGTAGTACCGGGCGCCAAGCGTTCGAGTTGGCCAATGGCGATCAACTTGTGGATTTTAAGGGTATAGCGATGCCATTGATGTTCTTCTCGGCACGCCAGCAACTGAGGCAGGCCGCGCGGCGTATCATACCAATCAATAGTGATGCTCAAGGTGTGGGTAATTCGGACGATTTTTTTACTGGCGTTGCGGCGGAGCGTTAGCATTTCCGTTCCTCAAGCCTATTGAGTATGGCGTTTATGCATGCCCTAATTGATCCCTGCCAGGAAGCTCGTAATTGCATGACGCCATGGATAATATACGGTGATGATGTAGCAAGCTTTCCGGATGATCAGGCTCTTGTGGCAACAGATGCTCGAGGAACTGAGCTATAACGTTGACGTAAGCCAAGGAAGGCGATTTAAGTTGTTGTCGTTAAAACCCTAAAAAAAGATATTTAACGTCCTAGATATTGATCAATAAGTATCGACAACTTCTCCTGTAGATGCTCTTCAAATTCATCTGGATTCTTACCAAATACCCCAAGGTATTTCTCTGCCTTGTCGTGAGTAAGGCGTTTATTGTTAATTTTGTATTCTGTTTCCGCTAAGGTTTTATCATAACGGGGGGTGATCACCCAACGGACAAAATCAGCATCAAGTTCCAAAACTTCCTTCTTGGCAAATTTGCAAAAATCTTCTATATGATCTACTCCATCTGGGCCTAGACAACCGGGTTCGACCCTGAAAATTACCGATAATTTTTTATATGAAGGGAGGGGAAGATCATAGACCATAGTGAATAATGAGTGCCCTTGGTAGCTTTTGTAGTTCAGGAAAAAAACATAATAGCGCAGATTTTCTATTGAATGAAATTAATATACCCTATATGAGCGTAAATACGTCTACTATAAATACAATAAAACCAAGCACTTGCTCGATTTTATTGATGATTTACAGGTTCAGCTTACTAACTATTAGAAGCCTGGTAAATATTTTCTATTGTGGCATCTAAGGTAGCATCAAATTCCGCATCTGATTGTTGAGCACTAACTCCCTCGGTTAATGCCCGGGAGAAGCTAGCGATCATGCCATTATTTTCACTAAGGCGACGATTGGCTTCAGCACGGCTGTACCCACCCGACAAGGCCACCACTTTAAGAATATTGGGATGAGCAATACATTCTTGATAGAAATTTGCCGTTTCTGGCAAAGTCAGCTTTAGCATTACTTTCTGACTGCTATGCAAAGTGTCAAGTTGCTTAAGTAAAGCGGCTTTAAGCAGTGCTTCGGCAGCAGCTTTTTCCGGGCTATTGATATCCACTTCGGGTTCAATGATAGGCATTAAACCCGCCGCAAGAATTTGTTTGCCCACCATAAATTGTTGATCGACAACGGCGTTTACCCCTTCAGCGTTGGCAAGTTTGACCACCGAACGCATTTTGGTACCAAAGACATCCTGAGCATTGGCTTTGGCGAGCAAGACATTGAGATCTGGCATAGGCTTCATCAGCTGAGCACCATTGACTTCATCCTCAAGGCCTTTATCTACCTTTAAAAAAGGCACGACATTTTTAACCTGCCAAAGGTAATGTGCTGAACTTATACCCTCAATTTCACGATCTAAAGTGTTTTCGAATAAAATCGCGCCCAGTACTCGCTCACCGTTAAAGGCTGGGGTGGTCACAATGCGCGTTCTCATATCATGCACTTTGGCGAACATTTCGTCATCACCAGAGTATTCTGACTCCTGGACACCATACAAACTCAGGGCTTTGGGTGTACTTCCGCCACTTTGATCTAAAGCTGCGATAAATCCATCTTGAGTAGCTATTTTTGCCAGCATATTCAACTGTACTTGTGATGCCATGTGCAACACTCCTTCATTCTTATTGTAAGCCGTGTATAACCGGCTTGTAGGTTACAGAGTTGTCCCAATAGGACGAATGAGAGCTTAGACTCTTCTTATTATTTATTCGTTTTTTAGCCAATATTGGCCTGCTAATTATTCAGCGGCACGCGCTTGTAACATCGTTACTGCCGGTAAGTCTTTTCCTTCTAAAAACTCCAAAAAGGCCCCGCCACCAGTGGAAACATAGGATATCTTGTCGGCGATATTATATTTATCTACTGCCGCCAAGGTATCACCGCCACCAGCAATAGAAAAAGCTTCGCTGTCGGCGATGGCCAACGCGAGAGCCTTGGTGCCTTCGCCAAATTGTTCAAATTCAAACACCCCAACCGGTCCATTCCACACTATGGTACCTGCTTGTTTGATCAGTTTAGTCAGTTCTACGGCGGTTTGCGGACCAATATCAAAGATCATGTCGTCGTCTGCCACATCGGCCACTGATTTTAAACTCGCTTCGGCACTTTCTGAAAAGGCTTTAGCGCAGACCACATCAGTCGGGACCGGAATATCACCGCCCCTCGCCTTAGCGGCTGCGAGTAAGCGTTTTGCTTCGGGGATCAAATCTTCTTCGTATAGGGATTTCCCCACATTGTTGCCGGTAGCCGCAATAAAGGTGTTAGCAATGCCACCTCCCACTATTAATTGATCGACCTTGTTCGATAGAGACTCGAGTACGGTTAACTTACTGGAGACTTTTGAGCCACCCACAATTGCCAACATGGGTCTGGCAGGGTTATCCAGTGCTTTACCCAGAGCGTCAAGCTCCCCTGCCAACAAAGGGCCTGCGCAGGCAAGTGCAGCAAACTTTCCAGCCCCGTGAGTCGAAGCCTGGGCACGATGGGCAGTACCAAAAGCATCCATCACGTAAATATCACATAGGGCGGCGTACTGCCTGGCCAGGTTGTCGTCGTCTTTCTTTTCACCAGGATTAAAGCGAACGTTTTCCAGTACGACAAGTTCCCCTAGCTCAAGCTCGATCCCTTGCAGGTAGTCTTTTTCAAGACGCACCGAACAGTCCAGTACTTTGCTTAAATAATTCACCACCGGTTGTAAGGAAAACTCTTCGGCATACTCTCCTTCTATTGGGCGACCCAAGTGAGACATCACCATCACTTTAGCTCCTGCAGTTAAAGCATGCAGGATGGTAGGCAAAGATGCCAATATCCGCGCGTCTGAAGTAACTTTGCCGTCTTTGATTGGCACATTAAGATCTTGCCTGATCAGTACACGTTTTCCAGCCAGTTCCAAATCTGTCATATACAATATGGTCACAGTTTTTTCTCCCTAATATGTTAGCTAATGGGTGTCTGGAAACATCGCTGCAGCGGTATCCAGCATTCTATTTGCAAAGCCCCATTCGTTGTCGCACCAAACGAGAGTCTTAACTAATTGTTTATGGCTAACCCTGGTTTGGCTGCCATCGACTATGCACGAATGAGGATCATGATTGAAATCGACGGATACTAGCGGCTCCTCAGTATAGCCGAGGATGCCAGCCAGACGACCTTCTCTTGCTGCTTTTAAAGTCTGGTTAACTTCATCAATACAGACATGAGACTCGAGGGTCACACTCAAATCCATAGCGGTTACGTTGATAGTGGGCACTCGCACCGCTATAGCCTCAAACTTCCCGGAAAATTTTGGTAGTATGCGTTCAATACCCACTGCAAGTTTAGTATCCACCGGAATAATCGATTGACTGGCAGCACGGGTTCTGCGCAGATCCGGATGGTAGGCATCGATGACTTGCTGATCATGCATGGAAGAATGGATGGTGGTGATAGTGCCACTAAGAACTTCGAAGGCATTATCAAGCACCTGAATAATTGGCACAATACAATTTGTGGTGCAAGAGCCTGCAGACACGATACGGTCGCTGGCTTTAAGCTGGTCATCATTGATGCCGTAAATAACCGTCGCATCCATATTGGGACCACAGGGTTGCGAAAACAGGACTTTCTTGGCGCCCTGATTTAAATGCAATTGACCCGCCGCTCGATCGTTGTGCACACCTGAACATTCCAGTACTAAGTCGATCCCCAGCTCTGTCCAAGGAAGGTCTTCAATCTTCTCACGCTGCAACAAGGTAATGGGCTCACCTGCTACTTCAATCCTGTTGTCAACGAGTTCGACTGAAAATGAAAAACGCCCGTGAGCGGTGTCGTATTTTAGCAGATGGGCGATACCTTCAGGCTCAGCTAACTCATTGATGGCCACAACTTGTATGTCTTGATTACGGCCAGTTTCATATAAGGCACGAAGTACATTGCGTCCAATTCGTCCAAAACCATTAATAGCGATTCGTAGCATGTTTCTCTTAGTGATAGTTATAGCGATGGTTTAAGTATGAACTTAAGCCTTTGCCTGATTACTATTTCAGCAGACCATTCGCCGCTTCAACGACTGCCTCTGCAGTGATACCAAAGTGTTTCAACAGCGCGGCACCCGGGGCTGACTCACCAAAGGTAGACATACCCACCACCGCTCCGTCTAAGCCAACGTATTTGTACCAATAGTCGACATGGGCCGCCTCAACCGCGATACGTTTGGTGACGGTTCGTGGCAGTACAGATTCACGATAGGCTGCATCTTGCTGGTCAAATACGGACGTACTCGGCATCGACACCACTCTAACACCAGTGCCATTGGCACTCAGCTGCTCAGCTGCATACATCGCCAATCCGACTTCAGAGCCAGTGGCAATCAAGATAACATCAGGCGTTGAGCTACAGTCTTTTAACACATAAGCACCGCGAGCCACGTCTGACAATTGCTGAGCGTCACGACTTTGCGCAGGTAAACCCTGGCGACTAAATACCAAAGCAGAAGGGCCTTCTTTGCGCTCTAATGCCGCTTTCCAGGCAACTGCTGTTTCAGCGCCATCACAGGGACGCCAGGTGGCTAAATTGGGTGTTAAACGTAGGTTAGCCATTTGCTCGATAGGTTGGTGAGTAGGACCGTCTTCCCCTTGACCGATTGAATCGTGGGTGTAGACAAAAATATTCGGAATACCCATCAGTGAGGCCATGCGCACAGCATTTCGGGCATATTCCATAAACATCAGGAAGGTTGCACCGAAAGGCCGGAAGCCACCATGTAAACCGATGCCATTCATGATAGCGCTCATACCAAATTCCCGTACTCCATAATACAGGTAGTTGCCGCTGGCATCGTCAGCGCTAATTCCCTTGGTACCCGACCATATGGTCAGATTTGAACCGGCTAAATCAGCTGAACCACCTAAGACTTCAGGTAATATAGTCGCAAAGGCTTCAATTGAGTTTTGCGAAGCTTTACGGCTGGCAATATTTTCTGCTTTGTCTTGTGATTGCTGAATAAAGGCAGCAGCCTTAGCGGCAAAATCAGCAGGTAGTTCACCGCTTAAGCGACGTCCTAGCTCAGCGGCAAGCTCTGGGTGGGCTTGTTTATATGCTGCAAAATTCGCGTTCCAATTTTGTTCTTTTTGCGCGCCGGCGTTTTTTGCGTCCCAACCGGCATATACATCAGCTGGCACTTCAAACGGGGCGTGAGGCCAGTTCAAGAATTTACGGGTGGCGGCGATTTCGTCTTCGCCCAAGGGAGCACCGTGACAATTATGGGTGCCAGACTTATTCGGCGAACCAAAACCAATCACGGTTTTACAACATATCATCGTTGGCTTAGCGGTTTCCGCTTTGGCCGCTTCAATTGCCGCTGCAACGGCCGCAGGATCATGCCCGTCAACTCCAGCAATAACATGCCAGCCATAGGCTTCAAATCGTGCCGGAGTGTTATCGGTGAACCAGCCTTCAACATGACCATCAATAGAGATACCGTTGTCATCCCAAAAAGAGATGAGCTTACCCAGTCCCAAGGTGCCAGCTAACGAAGAGGCTTCATGGGAAATACCTTCCATCAAGCAACCATCACCGAGGAAGCAATAGGTATAGTGATCAATTATATCGTGACCACTTTGGTTAAACTGAGCAGCCAGTGTTTTCTCAGCAATGGCCATACCAACCGCATTGCTAAGCCCCTGTCCTAGAGGGCCTGTGGTGGTTTCTACACCAGGCGCATAACCATATTCTGGATGACCAGGGGTTTTTGAATGCAACTGACGAAAATTCTTTAACTCTTCAATGGGTAATGCATAACCAGTCAAATGCAGCAGGGAATAAACCAGCATCGAACCATGTCCATTAGACATTACAAAACGATCACGGTTAGCCCAGGTCGGATTGGCCGGGTTGTGCTGCATAAAATCACACCACAGTACTTGAGCAATATCTGCCATCCCCATAGGCGCACCTGGGTGACCGGATTTAGCTTGTTGTACTGCATCCATACTAAGTGCACGGATGGCATTGGCGAGTTCTTGACGTGAAGGCATGTTGTCTCCTGACTGGTTTAAATTTTGGCTGCCAGAGCGTTGTCGATGGCAGAGCAGCCGAGTAAAAAAGCGAGTGGTTAATCTAGTAGCGTATTCTGTATTAGGCCACTGGCAACTTCAATGCTTATTACGTAACGAAAGCCAACTTACTTATACCTGTAAAGTAGAAGTTCCAACTGGACGTTTAGACGTCTAGAAGTAAAGACTGGTATTTTTTTTGCTTTTGGTTAGAATGATCGAAATTGTACCAATAGCATTACTACCCTAAACATGGAGAAGTACTCATGGCAACACACCTTTTCACCTCAGAATCCGTTTCTGAAGGTCATCCGGACAAAATTGCAGACCAAATTTCAGATGCCGTACTGGATGCCATTTTGACCCAGGATCCAAGAGCCCGGGTCGCCTGCGAAACGTTTGTTAAAACTGGGATGGTCATGGTGGGCGGTGAAGTCACCACCTCTGCCTGGGTAGATATTGAAGAACTCACCCGTAAAACCGTCCGTGAAATTGGTTATGTCCATTCAGATATGGGTTTTGATGCTGACTCCTGTGCAGTTCTCAACGCCATCGGCAAGCAGTCACCGGATATCAATCAAGGTGTGGATCGTTCCAACCCGGAAGAACAAGGTGCTGGGGACCAGGGTTTGATGTTTGGTTATGCCAGTAACGAAACCGAAGTACTGATGCCCGCGCCGATTACTTATGCTCATCGTTTGGTGAAACGCCAGGCCGAGGCGCGTAAAAACGGCACATTAACTTGGTTACGCCCGGATGCAAAAAGTCAGGTAACCTTTGTCTATGAAAATAATCAGCCAGTGGGTATCGACGCCGTGGTCTTGTCTACGCAACATTGTGATTCAATCAGTACGGCTGATCTACGTGAAGCGGTGATGGAAGAAATCATTAAGCCCGTCCTGCCTGCAAAATGGTTGAACAAAGATACCAAGTACCTTATTAACCCAACCGGCCGTTTTGTCATCGGTGGCCCCATGGGTGACTGTGGTCTAACAGGGCGTAAAATTATTGTCGACACTTACGGTGGTATGGCACGACATGGCGGAGGCGCCTTTTCTGGTAAAGATCCATCCAAAGTCGACCGCTCTGCAGCTTATGCCGGACGCTATGTGGCCAAAAACATTGTTGCTGCTGGTCTGGCCGACAGATGTGAAATTCAGGTGTCTTATGCCATCGGTGTGGCGGAGCCAACCTCGATTAATATCGAAACCTTTAGCACCGGCAAAATTTCCGACGATAAACTGACTGCCTTAGTCCGGGAACATTTTGAGCTGCGCCCCTATGGCTTGATTAAGATGCTCGATCTGGAACGTCCCATTTACTTGCAAACAGCCGCCTATGGTCACTTTGGCCGGGAAGAATTCCCCTGGGAGAAGACTGACAAGGCGGAAGGACTCAGAGCCGCAGCACTTTAATCTAGTGTTTAAACAAAAGCGCCGCCTTCATTAGCCAATGAAAGCGGCGTTTTAATTTCTGAATAGCGATTGTTTGGTAATGGTCACAAGGCTTTACACTCGCACACTGACACATTCTCCTTGTAAGGCCGGTTTACTTTCAACAATCACCGTCACCACATCGCCATCTACTGCCTCAAGCTTATATTCATAGCCCTTTGAAGGGCCTTCAAATATCGCCGTGAGCACCCCGGCAAACAAGCCGCCAACAATGGCCGCTTCTAGCATCGCGTCCCTGTCATAGCGCACATTACTTAGCACACCATCTAAGGCGCCTATGGCCCTGATAGCCGGACCTACGTGGGATTTGAACTTGACCACATTGACATTTTCCACCAAAGCATAAAACTCGGTGACAAATTGATTTTTATCCCCTCAGTTAACAGCATCATAACTTACACATGCACCAAGGAAGAAGGGAACGGCTGTGGCACAAAGTAGTTTGACGGATTAATTCATTTTAAAATCCCCAGATTGCCATGCAAGGCTATAGGGCAGATGAAGTCGTAACTAAAAATAGGCTCTATTGGCTGAACATAAGCTTAACGTACTTTTGTTATCAGGCTATCATGTCTTCCCTTATTCCAATTAGTAGAATTTTCTCCTATGTTGCATGGCAAAACCAAAACCATCATTAACCTTACGATAGCCCTACTTTTATTAAGCGCCTGCGCCAAATCGCCAATGGGTCGTAATCAATTAAAGCTGTACTCAAGCACGCAACTGGCTGGCATGGGTGCCCAGGCTTTTGACGGTATGAAGTCAGAACAAAAGGTTCTCAATAAAGGCGTAACAAATGAATTTGTTAGCTGTATTGCACAGGCTATTACTCAACACGTTCCCAAATCGGTGTTTTCTGGTGAGTGGGAGATTGTAGTATTCGACGAACCACAAGTTAACGCCTTCGCTTTACCCGGTGGAAAGATTGGCGTATATGCTGGCCTACTTGAGGTAGCCCAGAATCAACATCAATTGGCGGCCGTTATCGGTCATGAAGTAGGACACGTTATCGCTGAGCACGGCAATGAAAGAATGTCGAGCAGCGCCTTGATTGGCGTAGGCATGGAAGTCACTAACCAACTGCTAAAAACCAATCAAGTCGCTAGTAACAATATGATAATGGCAGCAATTGGTTTAGGTGTTCAGGTAGGCGTACAACTGCCGTTTGGTCGCACCCACGAAACAGAAGCAGATTTGATTGGTTTGAAATTAATGGCTAAGTCGGGCTTTGACCCCAGACAATCGGTAAACCTTTGGCAGAATATGGCCAAAGCCGGCGGAGGTAAGCGTCAGCCAGAGTTTTTATCTACTCATCCAGCCCCGCAGAATCGTATCAAGAAACTACAGGAAAGTATGTCTCCAGCCATCGCTCTTTATTCAAAGACTACTGCTCGACCTCGTTGTTCGTAAATCAAACATAAAAAAGCCGCCTAAAATTGAGGCTGCTTTTTCAATTCACATAAAGGTTTATGCTTCTTTAACTAAGTGCACATCCATTTGTGGGAACGGAATAGAAATACCTTCCGCATCAAAACGTAATTTGACCGCTTCGTTAAAGTCGAACTTAACTGCCCAATAGTCCGCAGACGCAACCCAGGGGCGAACTACAAAGTTCACACTACTATCGGCCAGTTCTGCTACTGCTACAGTAGGTGCAGGATCTTTCAAAATACGCTCATCGGCTGCAACCAAAGCCAGCAAAGTTTCTTTGGCACTCTTCAAATCCGCTTCATAACCAATGCCTACAACCATATCCACTCTGCGTGTTTCTTTGGCTGAGTAGTTAGTGATATTGCCATCATATATAGCGCCATTTGGCACAATTACTTCCTTGTTGTCACCCGTGGTCATGACAGTGTTAAAAATACTGATACTCTTAACGACACCAGTGGCTCCACCTGCTTCAATAAAATCACCGGCTTTGAATGGTTTGAATACCAATAACATGACGCCAGCTGCAAAGTTCTGTAGAAAACCCTGCAATGACAAGCCAATGGCCAAACCTGCGGCACCAAATATCGCCACCAATGAGGTAGTATTTACTCCCAATTGATTGAGAGATGCGATAATAACAAACAGCATCAAGATCACTCTTAAAATCGCTTGAACAAAGTTAATCAACATCGCGTCGTGCTTGCCGCGCTCAAGAAGTTTACCGAGCAAGTTAACAATAATACCCACCACTAACCTACCGATAATGTATATGACGATAGCCATGACGATATTAATCCCCCAAGGGATTATGTAGGTATCCATCATTTCTGACATTTTATCTGCTTCCAAACCGAACATTTTTTTCTCCAATATGATTTATGGTTATTAAAATTATACTGCTTATGAATTTGCCAATGCATCTTAGAAAAATACAATTGATAATCAATATGATGAACTGCCCTTTTTATCCAATTACCTAAATTTAGACCTTATTTTGAAGATAGCTCAATAATATTGTCATTTACTAAGACAAAATTCATTAGGACTTAAAAAGAAGTTGCTTACATTGCTGCTGCCACAGATTGAAATTTGTTTGTTTTTTATTAGTTAAATTTTACGATTTTGTGAGCATTCGAAAAAGTTGGTGCTATAGTTCTAAAGTGTTTTTCCGAAGGCTGAGAAAGTATAATATTTTTAAAGGAATTGAGAATGTCTACTATCATTTATATTAATTTTTTTTTATAGTTGTGTTACTCGCTTTTGCGCAAAAACACCAAATAAGCTCGCAAGACGACTGACGCAATTACCCAAAAGCCGGAGTCGAACAATCAAGATACCTCCAGCACTGCAGAGATAAATTAAGAGAATTATGGGTCGGCAGGTCTTAACCATCTGCTGACCCTTATTTATCTAATAGTGTTTTAAGCTCTTCTAGAGTTGTCCGTCCATTGTTACCATTAGCACATCTATTTTGACTGTAGTTGCACTATGCGTATTATCAGAATTTATCACCCAGCCCTACTCGTAGTTGATCAGCACGTTGAACTAAGTGTTGACGCCTGTAATCATATTGCCAATGTGCTTAGGGCCAAGGCTGAGCAACCCATTGTGCTATTTAATGGCGATGGCAATGAATACAGTGCAGAACTGATTGAAGTCAGCAAACGCAGTGTCGTCGCTCAGGTAGATGCAAAAATCTCGATTAATATTGAATCGCCATTAGCTATCCACCTTGGCCAAGGCGTTTCAAGGGGGGAGCGAATGGACTTGGTTTTACAGAAGTCCGTTGAACTGGGGGTGACTGAAATCACCCCATTGATAACCGAAAGGTGCGGCGTTAAATTGAGTGCTGAACGTTGGCAGAAAAAACATCACCAGTGGCAAAAACTGATTATTTCGGCCTGCGAGCAATGTGGCCGCAACATACTTCCAACCTTACACATGCCTTGCAATTTTTCCCAATGGATTAATCAGTCTACCAATCAATTGCGCTTAACCTTGCATCCGAGGGCAGAAAAGGCCTTCAGGCATATAATCGTACCACAGTCAGGGGTGCGATTATTGGTCGGACCTGAAGGAGGCTTCTCTGAGCAGGAGTTATACAACACGGAACAGAGCGGGTTTCAAACCGTGCAATTGGGTCCAAGGATCCTGCGCACCGAAACCGCTGCAATAGCTTCTATAACTGCCCTGCAAGCAATCCATGGTGATTTGTAATCTGGTGATGAAGGGTTTAAAAGGTGGCATTGATTGCCAACTAGACTTAGGCATAGGAGTAAACTTTGTGATCAGATTTCCCTTACAGGAAATCTGAGTTTTAAGCCCCTGTCGCTTCTGGCACTTGAGTAAAATAAACTTAATGTAAAATCCGAGTTTTAATGGTGCCAGCAATCAGACTCAATTGTTGAAATGCCTCATCGGCATCTTCCGTTTCCACATCGATCACCACGTAACCAATATTCTCGTTAGTTTGTAAATACTGGGCCGCAATATTGATATTTTTTTCCGCGAAAGCCTGAATAATCTTAACCAGAATGCCAGCCTCATTATTGTGAATATGCAATAATCTTGAGCTGCCAGTGTGTTCAGGCAAAGACACTTCAGGAAAATTAACTGCCGATAAAGTAGAACCGTTATCACTATACTTAGCCAGTTTGCCAGCCACTTCTATGCCAATATTTTGTTGGGCTTCCTGAGTACTTCCACCCACATGGGGCGTTAAGATAACATTGTCAAAAGCCGTTAGCGGTGACTCAAAAAGTTCTTTATTTGACTTAGGCTCAAGGGGGAACACGTCTATTGCTGCCCCACTTAATTTACCACTTTCTAAAGCTTGAACTAATGCATCAATATCAATAACGGTGCCTCTGGCAGCATTAATTAAAATTGCACCGTCTTTCATACATGCTAATTCTTTAACACCAATCATATTCTGCGTCTGTTTGGTTTCCGGCACATGTAAACTGACGACGTCAGAGGTTTTTAAAAGCTGTTTAAGGCCCTTAACTTGTGTTGAATTACCCAACACCAATTTGTCTTCAATATCAAAAAATTGCACACGCATACCCAGATGCTCAGCCAATATGCTCAACTGAGTGCCGATATGCCCATAACCAATAATACCCAAGGTTTTACCACGGGCTTCATATGAACTCACTGCACTTTTATCCCATTCGCCACGATGAGCCTTGGCATTTCTACTAGGAACGCCACGTAACAATAGAATAAGTTGTCCTAGCACCAATTCAGCCACCGAGCGGGTATTAGAAAAGGGGGCATTAAACACTGGGATGCCACGCTTTTGGGTGGCATCAAGATCAACCTGATTGGTGCCTATACAAAAACAGCCTATCGCGACCAGTTTATTGGCCCCCGCAATCACCTTCTCATTTAGCTGCGTACGGGAACGAATACCAATAAAATGCACATCCTTGATTTTCTCAATCAATTCGTCTTCCGGCAAGGATGTCTTTATTGACTCAATATTCTCGTAACCGTTGGCTTTTAAGGTATCAAGGGTGCTCTGATGCAAGCCTTCGAGTAACAGAATTTTAATCTTATCTTTTGGTAAAGATATTTTGCTCATGAGGATTTCCGGATTGATAATTGGGTTAATGCAAAGATATTAAGACATCTGGACGTCTATATTCCGGAGAAAATAGCAGAACTTCGGCTCAGAAGAAAGCGCAATAAGCAAAATACTGCTAAAAAGCTATCAGCTTAGTGATAGCTACATTTCCAGTAGTAATTTCACCATGGCTTCTAAGCGGGGATCTTCCGGATCGGATATTCGAGTGCTGGCAACAATACGTCCGTATTTATCAATAAATACGGTGGTTGGTGTACTTTTAACTGCAAACAGGTTTCTCGCCACATGGTCGCCATTAATCACTGTTTCGAATGACATGCCTCTGGCTTCTAATTCAGCTTGAGGAGTAGCTCCCTCGTCCTCCCAAAAGCTAACCGCAATTAATTGCAAGCTGTCTGTTTGATAGGTTTTATAAAGCTTATCCAGGCCAGGCTGAAGTTTTTTACAATAAGGGCACCACGTAGCCCAAAAGTGAATAATAAGCGGTTTGCCGGCGAAATCAGATGACTTAATCTCCTTTCCAGTTTCAGTAAACAGTTGCCAGTCTGGTGCGCTTGTTAGCACAGGTTGATCTTGAGCAGAGATGTAAAAACTGAAAACCAAAAAAAATACAATGGTTAAGCTACGCCACATAAAAGTGTCCTAAAAGGGATATGCACAATAGAAAGAAAAAGAGTCGATTATCTTTCAGCAGATTGCTGTTCAATCCAACTTTCGAAGATCAGGCAGGCAGAAACACTGTCTATCTTCTGTTTTTCCAGCTTTTTGTAGCCGCCCATTTCAAACAGTCGGGCTTTGGCGTCTACAGTGGTTAGGCGCTCATCAGACGTTTCAACTGGCAAATGATATTTTGCACTTAAGCGATTAGCGAATTTTTTCGCCGCAAGGGTCACCTGTTGATTGCTGCCATCCATATTCAAAGGTAGACCGACCACCGCAATTTGCGGTTGCCATTCCTCAAATACTTTAGCTACAACATCCCAATTGGGTATACCGTCGATAGCTTTTATGGCATGCAGAGGAGACGCTGTACCGGTAATCTCCTGGCCCACCGCCACGCCAATACTCTTGGTGCCAAAATCAAAGGCCAAAACTGTCCGTTGGCCCGATGGTTTTTTCATTGAATATTACTACTAAGATAACTATGCATGACCAATATCTGGCCCGAGTTGCCACACATCGATACCTAGTTTGTGCACTGCCGACTCCCATTTTTTGTGAATGGGAACTTCGAACAGAAGCGCCAAGTCAGCCTCGACCATTAACCAGGAATTAGTTTGGATTTCTTCCTCCAATTGACCCGCTGACCATCCTGCATAGCCGAGTGTAACTAAGGCCTTTTCAGGTCCTTTGTCATTACCCAGAGAAGAAAGAATGTCTTTTGACGTGGTTACCATGATTTCAGAGTTCAGCTCCAGGCTCGAGCTCCAGCCGGGTTGTGAGGTATGTAGGATAAATCCACGGTCTTGGCTGACCGGCCCACCGGCCAAAATAATATTGTCCGCCTTGTCGTCATCGACCACGGCATTTTCATCTGTTTGCCCAATCAGCTCTCTGAGATTCATGCCAACCGGTTGATTGATCACTAGTCCCATTGCGCCATGCTCATTGTGCTCACAAATATAAGTTACCGTGCGAGTAAAATACGGATCTTGTATATTTGGGGTCGCAACGAGTAAATAATTTTGCAGCGTATCCATCACCTAAGTGCCTTCTGATTATTTTTGATTGTTTAGACGTTTTTCAATTGCGTCAAACAACATACCAGTAATATTAATGTCATAAGCCGCTTCAATTTCCCGCACACACGTCGGGCTGGTCACATTAATTTCGGTAATACGATCACCAATCACATCGAGTCCTACAAATATGAGGCCTTTTTCAACCAATGTTGGTGCTATGGCCTCAGCTAATTTCCTGTCTGATGGAGATAGAGCTTGAGGACGCCCACTACCACCAGCAGCTAAATTCCCACGGGTTTCCCCTTTTTGCGGCAATCTCGCCAGAACATAAGGTACCACTTGCCCGTCTATGATTAAAATCCGCTTATCACCGTCTTTAATTGCCGGCAAATATTTCTGAAACATGGCATAGCGTGTGCCCAACTCAGTTAAAGTCTCAATGATCACCCAGAGGTTATTTCCGTCCTCCTTGACTCGAAATATCGATGTGCCGCCCATCCCATTCAATGGTTTACAAATAATGTCTTGATGCTCTTGATGAAAGGCGCGGATAAGCTCTGTTTTAGAGGTGACAAGGGTGTCCGGTATTAAATCGGGAAACCACGAAGTAAACAACTTCTCGTTGAAATCTCGTAGGCTCTGGGCTTTGTTGACCACCAGAGTACCTGCCTGCTCAGCCAGCTCAAACATATGAGTTGCATACAAAAACTCACCATTAAAAGGAGGATCTTTGCGCATCATGATCACATCAAGCTCAGCCAAACTTCGGGATTGCCCAGCCTGCAACTCAAACCAACTATCTTCGTCTTGTTGCACTTTAAGCCGCCGCATATTGGCCATGGGTGCGCCATTTAGCAGATATAAATCACCCATCTCCATATAAAACAGCTCGTAATCACGGCCCTGAGCCTCAAGCAACATGGCAAAACTTGTATCTTTCTTTATATTAATGGAATGGATGGGGTCCATTACAATACCGAGCTTAATGGTCAATTTTATTCCTTAGCATTTAGAGGCAGCACACCTTAGTGTAGACACAATGTATTTTGTGCTTATTTCGAAGAATTCAAGTTTTGTGCTCGCATCTCCCAATAATACCTATCTCAAACAAAAAAGCTAAACTAAAATGTGCTTAGCTTTTACGATATATTAAAACTCATCAATATTTCTCCGAGTCCTACTTGCCTGAATACTAGATCTTCTTATATACCCAAGTGACCTCAAGATGCACTTTTCAGCGGGGGTGCAGGCCATTAATTGCAGCTGCATAGATGGTATTCACGCCATCCTTGGCAAGTAGTTAAATAGCCACTTTTCGCGCGGCAGCTGTACCGTCTCGATATTTACGAGACATTAGGCTGATCCCAATACCGCCAATCACTCCCGGAGCGACCCAAAAGATTAACTGGAGGTCGCCGAGCTCAGAAAAAATCTTATGACCACCAAAAGCAATAAAAGCAGTGTACGCGCCAATACCAGAGCCCATAAATGTCCCAAGGTGTTCAAGTAACCAGGCGTTGGCAGATACTGTTTTGGCAAGAAAAAACTTGGCCATTCGCAAAGCGAGCACTATACCAAGCACTACAAACACCATATGTAGGGTGTTTGCGTACACCACGCCTAGAATTAATAGCCCAAGTCCACCAGTAAACAATAAAGCGGTAGTGAGCAGGTGGGTCCAAGCACGCATATCCTTATGCTTACTTTTATTTTTGATTACCAACACACCATGACGAACACTGGTAAAGGTAATTAAGCTCAGATACAGCAAAAAACTCCAAAACACCCGCAAATTTAGCGCCAGTGCTTCAGTGTTGGTAGTTGTGGCGGCAAATTAATGTTTGATGGTCAATGGTGCATATATGACTAACACTGCCATTATCGGCCCGGATGCAGCGACAACATGCATGACTTTTGCGTAATAGCAGCCAAAATAACATTAAGGCCATGCTACCAAACAGGACGTGTAAAACGAATGTAAAACTGTGTAAGGTGCTCAAGTGACTCTCCAATACATTAGCACAAGGTGACTGTAGAGATATCTTAGCTTTTCCTGAATGTTCCCATAAGTGCCAAAAGTCATGGGCTTAAATATGACTTTTGGCCTATATGAAAACTCGCGGCAATCTTTGATAATGGTGCCGATTACGCCCAGCATACAATAGATTGGAAGATACTAAATATGTTAA